>NZ_JAPZEI010000004.1:0-300000 GCF_027257905.1 Coraliomargarita parva | reverse complement strand
ACAAGGTGCGGGCCGGTGATACGCTTTCCAAAATCGCCAAGAAGTTTGATACCACGGTCAATGCCATCAAGGCGCTGAACAGCAAGAGCAGTGACATCATTCGCGTGAACGAGGAACTTCTCATTCCCGGTACAGCGACTTCGACCCCGGTTCCCGCTGCTTCGTCGGGCAGTTCCACACCGGCTCCGGTGCTGACCAGTGGTTCCGGTGATTACCGCACCCACACGGTCAAGTCGGGAGAGTATCCGGCAACCATTGCCCGCAAATACGGGATGACGACCAATGAATTGCTCGCGCTGAACGGTATCACCGATCCGCGCAAGCTGCAGGTCGGTCAAAAGCTCAAGGTCAGCGGCAGCGGCAGTGCTGCCAATGTCGACAGCAAGACCGAAACCGTGGTGAGCCCGGCGCCGGCGCCGGCGCCGACCCCGACCCCGGCGCCCAGTTCCGAGCCGATCGCGATCCGGGTGATTGAAGCGGATCCGCTGGTCGAAGGTGAAGCCACCGAGTTGAACGTCACGACCCCGGCCCCAGCCCCGGCCCCGACGACGGACGATGCGGACGCGATGTTCGAAGATGCCATCGAGATCCCTGTGATCCGTATGGAGGAGTAAGCCCGTCATGGCACAGCCCCACACCGGCACATTCAGGCAGCACGGATGAGCACCCGTATGGCCATGCGAAGTTCCTTGTGGCGGATACCGCCCGCCGGAGTCTTCGTCAGCCTGATCGTCATTGCGCTCACATTTCTCGGTCTCGTGATCCTTTTTAGTGCGTCCCAAGCGATGCACGACGATCCGACTGTTTTATTGAGGAAGCAATTGATGTGGTTGGGTTTTGCCACCATTGCAGGCGGAGTCGCCTACTTGGTGGACTTGGAGGCGCTGCGTCCCTATGCCTACATCCTGGCCGGAATCGCGGGCCTGCTCTTGGTGCTGGTCATGGTACCCGGCATCGGTGTGCGGGTGAATGGCGCCCAGCGCTGGATCGATTTCGGCCCGATGCGTCTACAGGTATCCGAAATCGGCAAGCTCGGTCTCCTCTTCATGCTTTCCAGCTATCTCGCGGCCAACCGGCGCAACCTCGATCAATTCCTCCGTGGCTTCGCTTATCCTTGCTCCATGCTCGCGGTCATCTGCGGCCTCATCATTGTCGAGCCTGACTTTGGTACCGCGTTCCTTTGCGGTTTGGTGGGGGGTACCATGCTCTTTCTGGCCGGGGTTCGCTTACGCTTCCTGATCCCGAGTGCCTTGTGTGCCCTCTCGCTCTTTGCCCTGGCGATCTACCACGATCCGGTTCGTTTGAAGCGGATTACTTCCTTCCTCGATGTGGAGGCCAACCGGAGCGACAGCGCCTACCAGCTTTGGCAGGGGATCCTTGCCTTTGGTGCGGGGGGCGTGGAAGGCGTGGGGCTGGGCGCCGGTCGCCAGCAGATGTCTTTCCTTCCGGAGGCTCATACCGACTTTATCTTCGCGATTGTCGGGGAAGAGCTCGGCCTCGCATTCACCGCAGGTGTGGTCATTCTTTTCATGACCCTGTTTTTTGTCGGGGTGCTTCAGTTGCGCCGGGCGCCCAACCTCTACCAGTTTTTGCTCGTGCTGGGGGCCTTGCTCTTCATTACCTTCCAGGCCCTGATTAATATCGGTGTGGTCACGGGCTGCCTTCCGACCAAAGGCATGTCTTTGCCGTTTATTTCCTACGGTGGTTCCAACCTGGTTTTCATGTTTACCCTTATTGGATTGATTCTCAATGGGTTCCGTACTTGGGAAATGCCTGTGCTGCGGAGGCAGCGTGAGCTATGAGCAAGTTGCTGATTGCCTGTGGTGGCACCGGAGGCCACCTCGCTCCCGGTATCGCCCTCGCTGAAGAACTGCAAGGGCGGGGGCACGAGTGCGTGCTGTTAATCAGCCAGAAGGAGGTGGACTCGGCCCTGACACGGAAGTACTCGCATCTGAACTTTGTGAAGACGCCGGGGATGGCCTTTGCCGGTGGTTTGGGGGCGCGGCTTCGTTCCGTTTGGAGCATGCTGTCCGCCTGTCTCTTTGCCCGGCGCTTGCTTCGCGATGAGAAACCTCAGCTGGTCTTTCTGTTTGGCGGTTTTCTTTCGGTCGGGCTCGGATTTGCCGCGAGGATAACAGGGGTACCCGTTGCGCTCCATGAAGCCAATTGCCGGCCGGGTAAGGCGGTGCGTCTGATCAAGCGTCTGGCCCACCGGGTGTATCTGCCGGATGGTCTCCGCTTGAAGGGCTTGTCCCGCAATCAGGTCCGTTATCTGGGTTACCCGATCCGTCAGGACATCAAGCACATCCTCAAGGCGGAAGCATGGAAGAAGCTGAAGATTGAAGTGCCGAACAAGTTGCTTGTGGTGATCGGAGGTAGCCAGGGGGCGGCTGCTTTAAACGATTGGGTCACTCGAGCTTTCCCCGAGCTGGCTCAGGCGGGCATTACGGTCTATTGTGTGACCGGTCTCGGGAAAAGCGCGCTTGGCACGATTCATGAAGTG
Source organism: Coraliomargarita parva (assembly GCF_027257905.1). NCBI lineage: Bacteria > Pseudomonadati > Verrucomicrobiota > Opitutia > Puniceicoccales > Coraliomargaritaceae > Coraliomargarita > Coraliomargarita parva. Next base: position 297,497 of record NZ_JAPZEI010000004.1, on the reverse strand, counting down.
GGTGCCAACGGCGAGGATATCTCGGCCACATTTGTCCCGTTTTCCGAGTCGATGGGCGATGTGCTTTCCGCCGCGGACCTGGTTATTTCCCGTGCGGGCGCCGGCGCGATTGCGGAGATTATCCACTGCCGTGCGCCGTCGATCCTGGTGCCGTATCCCTATGCGGCGGACGACCATCAAATGGCCAATGCCCTTGTGCTGGAGCAGTATGGTGCCTGTCTGGTGGTACCCGAGGCTGAGAGCGGGACATTGATCGCCGAAGTGAAGGATCTGATGTTCAACGATTGGATGCTCAGTCAGTTCAAGTCCAACCTGGCGCGCCTGGATCGTTTCAATTCATCCAAGAAGATCGCGGCGGATCTGGAATTCCTCATTTCGGAGGCCGACGCCCGGACCGGAAGCGCCGGAAAGTTTGCGGTATGAGCGGCGACTCCCAGAGATACCTTTTCCTCGGTGTCGGGGGGATGGGCATGGCGCCATTGGCGGCCTGGATGGCCCGGTCCGGGTATTCGATTTCCGGATACGATGACTACCTTAGGGAGCCGGTTCGCGCCTTTCTTGAAGATGCGGGCGTCGGTTTGGCGGATCTATGCCTGCCGGAGCACGTTTCAGCCCATGATGTGGTCGTGTATTCCAGTGCGATCCGATCCGGGCACCGCCTGCTAGAGGCCGCCCGTTCGGCCGGCTTGCGCTGTGTCCGGCGCGGCCGGATGCTGGCCGAAATCGCTTCGAGAAAGCGACTGATTGCGGTGGTCGGCAGCCACGGAAAGACCACGACCTCAGGCATGATCGCGCATGCCATCCATCAGGCCGACCTGCCGGCCGATTTTATCCTGGGCGGTTTCTTTTCGGGGGCCGGACCTGCGCCGGCCCGGGCGACCGGTTCCGATTGGCTGGTTGCCGAGGTGGACGAGAGTGACGGGACGATCGATGCCTTCTGTCCGGAAGTGACGCTTTTGCTCAATATCGACTGGGACCACCCGGACCAGTATGAGGATCCGAATCGAATCGAATCAGCCTTCGGTGCACTGCTGCGCCGGACCCGCGGGACCGTGCTCCTGCCTTCCACCGGCAATTTCTCAGCCGGTCTGCTGGATGGTGTACAGGCTCGGGTTCGGACTTACGGGGAGGCCGGCGAGTATGCCGTCTGTACTTCGCCTAAGGGCACACTTGAGCTGAGTGGGGCCTTTCCCTCCTGTTCCGTCGGCGCGCCTACGGCGGGACGCTTCAACCAGAGCAACGGGGCGGCCGCTTTGTCAGTCCTGGCACAGATTGGGAAGTCTTTTCCAGAAGACTGCCTCTCCAGTTTCCGGGGCATGGCGCGCCGGCAGACGACCTTGCTGGAAGAGGAGGGCTTGGTCCTGATCGAGGACTACGCCCACCACCCGAGCGAGATCAATGCCTTGCTTGACAGTCTGCGTCTACGCTGGCCCGCGCATCGGCAAGTCGTCGTATTTCAGCCGCACCGCTACAGCCGCACTCGTGCGTTCAAGGATGCGTTTGCACAATCCTTGGGTACTGCGGATGCGCTATATTTGCTGCCTGTTTATGCCGCCCACGAATGTGATGAGGCCGGGGGGCGGACTCTCGATCTCGCCGCGGCATTTTCCGAGCCGCCATGTTGTCTCGAGATGAACCTTCAAGGCTTGAGAACCTTGCGGGAGGCGGCTCAGGGAGACGCTACCTTATTGGCCTTTGTCGGTGCCGGTGATATCGGCGAGTATGCGGGCGTCTACAAGTCCATGGTCCGGCAAGAATGGGATCCTGCCGCCGCTTGGCTGGACTACCTGAAGCCACGGGTCTCGCCTCAGTGCCTGCTCAAGCTGAACGAGCCACTGGCCGGCAAGACCACGATGCGTGTGGGGGGGGCTTCCCGTTTCTACGCGGAACCGGCCTGCCTGAGCGATTTACGGGCCCTGCTTGAATCGGCCCGGTTTTTCGGACTCCCGGTGTTCTCGCTGGGGCGTGGCTCGAATCTGGTGGTGCCGGATGAGGGCTATGACGGCCTGGTGCTGCGGCTGAACGGTGGTATCTGGCGTCAGGTGAGCTTTCTTCCGGACGGGCGTGTCTGGGCCGGTGCGGGTGTCCGCTTGAAGGAGATCTGCGGGCATGCGGCCAAGGCTGGCTTGTCCGGCTTTGAATTTCTTGAAGGTATCCCCGGAGCGGTCGGTGGCGCATTGCGGATGAATGCGGGGGCGATGGGGAACTGGATGTTCGATGTGGTCGAGCGTGTGCAGTACCTGGACGGCGATGGGCGCTTGTTGGATGCCCCAAAGGAGGCGTTCCACTTCGGCTATCGCAAGGTGGAGGAAATCAGCCGGGGGATCGCTTTGGGCGCGATCCTGAAGGCGCCTGAGCTGGAGGATGAGGCCGCGATCCGCAACCGTATGGACTCTTATGCGGGAAGCCGGAAGGAGAGCCAGCCCCGAGCGCCGAGTGCCGGTTGTATTTTCAAGAATCCGGAGGGGAACTATGCCGGTAAGCTGATCGATGAACTGGGCATCAAGGGGCTCTCGGTTGGCGCGGCCGAGGTGTCGACTGTCCATGGCAACTTCATCGTGAACAACGGGGGGGCCACTGCGGCGGATATCATCGAGCTGGTCCGGCAGGTCCGCGAGCGGGTAAAGCATCGCTCCGGTTATGTGCTTGAACCCGAGGTCCTTTTATTAGGGAAATCATGGGATGAGGTTTTAAACGAAGAGGAGACCGCATCGAATGGCTGAACTGGAATCAATCGTAGTCTTGTATGGAGGCGTGGGATCGGAGCGCGAAGTTTCGCTGGCTAGTGGGCGCGCACTGGCGGAAGCACTGGGTGCACGCTATCCGGTGACCCTTTTGGACTTGTCGTCCGAGTCCTTGCCGCCGGAGATCGACGGCGGCCGTTCCGTTGTATTTCCCGCACTCCATGGCAGTTTCGGGGAAGACGGCCGCTTACAGGCGCTGATGGATGCCGCCGGGGTTGAATATGCCGGGAGCGGAGCGGAGGCCAGCCGTCTCTGTATGGACAAGGCTGTGACCAAGGAAAAGGCGCGTGAGCTGGGAATCCCGGTTCCGGATAGTCTGGTTTTTGACGGGCGTCAGGCGCCTTTGGCGGATGAGGTGATTGCCCGTCTGGGCTCCTCGCTGGTGATCAAGCCGGTGGACCAGGGGAGCAGCGTGGGCTTGCATTTCACCGAGCACCGTTCCGCGCTGGGGGTGACCCTCTCCATGATCAGTGAAGGTCGCTGGCTGATCGAGCAGCGCATCCGGGGGCGTGAGTTGACCGTGGGGCTGCTGAACGGCGCCGCCATGGGGATCGTCGAGATCAAGAGCGCCTCAGGGGTGTATGATTACAAGGCAAAGTACACGCCGGGCTCGACCGTGTATGAGTTCCCGGCGGCTCTACCGCCAGCGGTGGAGGCGCGGGTCAAAGCCCACGCCGAGCAACTCTACGATGCCTGCGGATGCCGTGATTTCGCCCGGATCGATTTCCTGCTCGACGGTTCACGCGCGTACTTTCTCGAGATCAACACCTTGCCCGGCCTGACGGCTACCAGTTTGCTACCGAAGAGTGCGACATGCGTGGGCTTCGATTTTGAAGCCTTGGCCGTGGAACTTGTCGGGCCGGCGATTCGCCGTTTCGAAGTCCGTGACGGAAAGGGGACGGTTTCGTGATCGGACGCGGCAGCGAGAAAGGCAGTACCTCGGCGAGCGGGTCGCAGAGTTGGCGCGAACTGGCCGGGCCCCGCCGCAAGCGCATCAATTCGCCTCAGGCCAAGAAGCGCCGCCGCGAGCAGTGGTTCAAGCTGTTTCTTGTGCTTCTGTCCGCTCTGGCTTTGGGTGGGGCGGTCACGGCCTTCGTACTCATGCGTGAGCAGGTGGAGGAGAAGATCGAGATCAAGCCGCCTTCGCGGCCGATCGAACGCATCCTTTTCAATACCAACGGGGTCTTGCCGAATACCTGGCTGAGCTCCGTGATCCGTCTCCAACCGGGGACCGAGATGATGGACGTGGACATCCACGCGCTCAAGCTGCAGCTCGAAAAAGAGGGGCAAGTGAAGATGGCGGAGGTCAAACGCGTGTTTCCCAGTGCCCTTCAGATCTCGGTGGAAGAGCGGGTGCCGGTCATGCGTCTTCTGGCAACACTACCGGACGGGAGTCGTCGGCAGCGGATCGTCGCGCGCGATGGCGTGGTGTACGACGGGCTTGGCTATCCTCGTTCCACATTGCATAACCTGCCTTACATTATTCCCTATCAGAAAGCGGACGGTCAGGTATTTCCTTTGAAGGGGATCGAGCATGTCGCCGATCTGCTGGACCAGGCGCGCCAAGACTTTCCCGCGCTTTACGCCGGCTGGCAAGTGGTGGACTTGCGGCATTTTTCCGGTGATATCGAGATGCCGGGACAAGTGGTCGAGGTGCGCTCCAAGCTGGTGCCCCGGGTGATCTTCGGGGCTTCCTCCGATTTCGGGCAACAGCTTGACCGGCTGCAATATATCCTCAGCTATGTACAACGCAGGGGCGATCCTTCGATCGAGCGAATCGATCTTTCTTTACGTGATGCGGCCGCAGTGCAGTTTAGCAGTGGGCGCGTCGGAACTTTTTAAGCTGTTCAAGCGCGAATTACACCGCTTAGTTTTACCACGTATTTATTGAATGAGTCATTCCAAAGTAGTTGGTGCTGTTGAGATAGGAACCACCAAGGTGGCGGTTTTGCTTGGCGAAGTCATCGACGGCGAAGGACTGAACATTATCGGGCATAGCGTGAGTTCCTCGAAAGGGGTGAAAAAGGGGATTATCTCCGATTTGAATGCGGCCAGCGATTGTGTGCATGCCGCGATTCTGGCTGCCGAGAAAAACGCCAATACCCGGATTGATGAGGTGTACCTGGCCCAAACCGGTCGTCACCTCCAGGGGGCTTTCAATGTGGGCACGGCCAATGTCAGCTCGGCGGATGGCATCATACGCCAAGTCGATGTGGACCAGGCAAAGGAAGATGCCCGCCGCCGCAAGCTGCACTCCCGCCGGACCTATATTCACCATATTCAGAATCCTTTTTCGGTCGATGGACGGCAGGTCGACAATCCGCTTTCGAAGGAAGGTGAACGCCTTCAGGTCGGCTATTGGTCGGTCCACGGGGACAGTGAGATCGTGAGTGACAGTCTTCGGGTCATCCAGGGCATCGACCTCGACGTGGCGGATATCATCATCTCGAGTATCGCTTCCGGTGCCGTCCTTTTGGAAGATTCTGAAAAAGAGAACGGAGCCCTGGTGATCGATATCGGGGGCGGCACTGCGGATTACGTACTGTACCGCAAAGGCTTTATCGTGAGTACCGGCGTGGTTCCGGTCGGAGGCGATCATATCACCAATGATCTGAGCATCGGGCTGCGGGTCGGGCGCAAGAGTGCCGAGGAGATCAAGGTGAACAACGGCCGGGCCTATTATGAAAGCGGCGACCGGGAGGATAATGTCTGGCTTTACGGGGACCTGACTATCGGTGACCGCCAGTATCCGCTGGCCGCGATTACCAAGATCATCGAGGCGCGGGTAAAGGAAATCTTCGAAATCATCCGTGAACAGCTGGAGGAGTCCGAGGTGTTTGATCCGGATGAGATGGCGACCGGCGTGATCCTGACGGGCGGCAGTTCGCGCCTCGGAGGCATTGACGAGTTGGCCCGTCGCGTTTTCGAGGTGGACGCCCGCACGGTAGACGGACCATTGGATGTCGGTCGCGATCTGCGCCGGCCGGAGTACAGCACGGTCTTGGGACTGCTGCATTATGCATTGAACGGGCAGGACAACAAAAAGCAGGAAGCCAAGCCTTCCGGCTTCCTCCGTAAGGTGGCAAACTTGCTGAATTTTGATTAATCCACAGGACGGCAGCGTAGAGATTTACATATTAGGGTGACGACACAGACCGACAGTTTATTTAGCCAGGAGACCGGGACCACGGACTTGAAAATCAAGATCGTGGGGATCGGTGGCGCCGGCACCAATGCGGTGGACGGTCTCAAGCTGGATGATCTCGGGGACGTACGTTTGGCGGCAATCAACACCGATGCCCAGGCCTTGGCGAATTCGCCGATTGCCGAAAAGCTGGTGATTGGCCGGTCCGTGACCCGTGGCCTGGGTGCCGGAGGGGAGCTTGAGATTGGCAAGCAGGCGGCCGAGTCGGACCGCGAAGCGATTTCACGGCTGGTATCCGGAATGGATTTGATCATCCTGGTGACCGGATTGGGCGGGGGCACCGGGAGTGCCGCGGCGCCGGTCGTTGCGGAAGTTGCGGCCCGTACGGATGCCCTGGTCCTGGCCTTTGTCACGTTGCCCTTCAGCTTCGAGGGAGCCCGGCGCAAGCGGATCGCCGAAGAGAGTCTGGGCGAGTTGCGCAAGATGGTGCATGGCGTGATTCCGCTGCCCAACGACGTGCTCCTTCAGGAGGGCGAGGAAGACACCACGGTGCTCAATGCATTTGCCGTCACGGATCAATGGATCGGGCGCGGGGTCAATTCCATCTGTGCCATGCTCTTGAAAACCGGTCTGATCAACCAGGACTTCAGTTCCCTGCGTTCGGTGTTCCAGTCCCGGGGCGGAAAGACTATTTTCGGTACGGGCATGGGCAGTGGGGAGAACTTTGTGAATGCCGCTTTGGAGGACCTCTACCTCTGTCCGCTCCTGCATATGGGGGACCGGCCTTCCCGTCTGGACCGCATTCTCGTCAATGTGATCGGGGGCACGGACCTCGGTATCGCGAAGATCAATGAGATCATCTCGCAGGTCTCCAAGCGTTTCGGATCGCGCGAGGACATCGTCTTTGGTGCGGTGATTGATGAAGGCCGCAGCCAGAGCGTGGAGATCTGCATTCTGGGCAAGGCGGAGATGGAGTCAGCCGGTGCTGCCGAGGAGTCGGAGGAGCCGGAGTTGATGGCCGGCATGGGGCAGGCGGAAGCGCCGGAGGCCTTGAATCTGGCGACCGAAATCGCTTCCGAGGATGAGCCGCCACGGGTGCATAAGTCCAAGCTACGCAAGCAACGCAAGCAGCCGGACCTGAACCAGGATGAGTTTACCTTTATCGATATGGAAGCGCAGCGCGGCTATTTCGAGAAAACAGACCGCAACCTCTACAAGGACGAGGATCTGGATGTGCCGACCTACCTGCGCAAGGGGATCAAGATCAAGCTGAAGGCCTAGCGCTCGAAGATCGATCCACGGGTGGAGTGCGCATCTTCGGGCTCTTTGAGGCGTCCGAAAAAGTAGGTCAGCAAGCCGACCAGTGCCCCGCCTATGTGGGCGGCTCCGGATACCTGGCTCAATCCCAGACTCTGTTGCCAGATAATGAACGCCTGCTGGGCGATCCAGATGAGGAACATCCATCGGGCACCGAGGCGCAGCCAGGCCCCCGGGAGTGGCAGGAGCATGAAGGAGATGCGTGCTTTGGGGAATTTCAGCGCATAGTAGGCCATGACTCCCGAAATGCCGCCACTGGCTCCGATGCAGGGGATGGTGGAGCCCTGGGCCAACAGGATGTGGAGAAGGTCCCCGCCTAGACTTGCGCCGATCACCAGAAATAAGAACTTCAGGGGGCCGAGGAAATGCTCCACGTTGTCGCCGAAGACGAGGAGGAAGTAGAGGTTGCCCAGCAGGTGAAAAAGGCCCGCGTGGAGAAAAAAACTGCTGAGCAGGGTGAGCCCGGCCAGTCGGAAAGGCTCCGCGGGAATCAGGCCATATGCTTGCACGGTGGCCGCGAGTTGGGGTAAGCTGAGCAGGCTGATTAGGAAGATCAGCAGGGCCAGGCCCCAGGTGGCGACGGGCTTGTTACCCAGGGTCGGCTGTGCTTCCTCGACCGGTAGTTTGAGTAATCCGGGGATCCACTGCCACCAGGCCTCGGGCCCCCCGCGACGCTTCATTTTCGCCTCCTGTGCCTTTTCCTCCATCCGGCGCAGACGTTGCAGGGCGATTTTCTCCCGGAGCTCCATCGGCGCCTCACGGACCGGGTCGGTGCGCGGGGCGGGGAGCTCAATGGTCGGCAGGTCGTCCCACTCCCCGGCATCCAGCCAGATGAACTGGCAGCGCTCGCAGACGTCGATACGGCGCAGCCCTACGGGCAGATTGAGGGGGACCTCCTCCATGCGGTTGTTGCATCCGGGGCAGTCCCGCAGCCGAGGGTAATCATTCTGGCGGGATAGTTGCCAGAGTTGGTTGATGGTCCGTCCGTCCGCGAGTTTGCGAAGCAGCGAGACCGTGAGTGCAGTGCCCTTGCATTGGCCGCAGTGCCAGACATTGCCAAATTCATTCTGGCAATGCACCAAGGCGCTTCGGCAATTCGGGCAGTTCAGCATCGCGCCTATCAATTGTCACTGACGATCCTCTGGCGAGTTTTTTGTGATATCATGCCGCTTTCCGGCCTTTGTGGTGCCCGAAAGGACCTGAAGGGCGTGCCGCGCCGTTCCGTATACTGTGAATGGCACTACTTTAAGGACAAATTGAAGGGTTCCTATTGCAACAAAGCGTCGCTCGTAGTGGCTGCTTTAGCTGCCATATTCAGCATCCTAAGCCACCTCGGCTCGATGGCGACTGAAGTCGCCACTACGATAAGAAGCTTAAAGTAGTGCCGTTCCGTATACTGTCACGCGGCTTTCAGCGCGGAAGGGCGCTCGGATTCGTCAAGGCGGCTATTTTTAAACTGGCGGAACCCGTTCCCCGTGTTTTTTCTTTCCGGCTTATGTCAGAAGCCAAAGAGAGACCGAACGATTTCATCCGTCAGATGGTAGCCGCCGATGTGGCTGCCGGGAAGCATGGCGGGCGCGTGCAGACGCGTTTCCCCCCGGAACCGAACGGTTATCTCCAGATCGGGCATGCCAAGGCGATCTGCCTGAATTTCGAGATTGCCCGGGAATTCGGCGGCAAGTGCAACCTGCGCTTCGACGACACGAACCCGGAAAAGGAGAGCGACGAATTCGTCCAGTCGATCCAGCGGGACATCAACTGGCTGGGCTACCAGTGGGATAAGCTTTGCTATGCCAGCGATTACTTTGAGCAACTTTTCCAGTGGGCGGTCCAACTCATCGAATCGGGAGATGCCTACGTGGACGATCTCAGCTTCGAGGAGATGCGTGAATACCGGGGCTCGATCACGGAAGCGGGCAAGCACAGTCCCTACCGGGACCGTCCGGTGGCCGAGAGCCTGGACCTCTTTCAACGGATGCGTGCGGGCGAGTTCGAGGATGGAGCCAAGGTGCTCCGCGCCAAGATCGACATGGCGCATCCCAACATGAACATGCGCGACCCTGTGATGTACCGGATCAAGCGTATGCACCACCACCGGGTGGGCGATGCCTGGTGCATCTATCCCAGCTACGACTTTACCCATGGGCAGAGTGACTCGTTGGAGGAAGTGACCCATTCCCTCTGTTCGCTCGAATTCGAGGATCACCGGCCCCTGTACGATTGGTTTATTGAGAAATTGGGCATTTTCCCGTCGAAGCAAACCGAGTTCTCCCGCCTGAACATGACTTATACGGTGGTCAGCAAGCGCAAGCTGCGGGCCCTCGTGGAAGGGGACTATGTCGATGGCTGGGATGATCCGCGGATGCCGACGCTTTCGGGCATGCGCCGTCGCGGCTATCCGCCGGCCGCCGTCCGTAATTTCTGCGAGAAGGTCGGGATCACCAAAGTGCCCTCCACCAGTGATATTGCGCTGCTGGAGCATGCGGTCCGCGACGAGTTGAACCGTATCGCCGGCCGGCGCATGGCGGTGCTGGACCCGCTCGAGATTGAATTGACGAATTGGTCCGAAGGCGAAGTGCTGGAACTGGACGGAATCAACAATCCGGAGGATGCGTCTGCCGGCACGCGCAAGATTCCCTTTGGCAAGCGGATTTTTATCGAACAGGAAGACTTCCGCGAGGAAGCCAACCGTAAATTCTTCCGTCTGAAGAAAGGCGGGGAAGTACGCCTTCGCCACGCCTACATCATCAAGTGTGATGAGGTGATCAAGGATGCGGACGGAAAGATCGTGAAACTGCTTTGTTCCGTCGATCTGGACACGCTCAACAAGAACCCGGAAGATCGTAAGGTTAAAGGGGTGATCCACTGGGTGAGTGCCGACCATGCCCTGGAGGCCAAGGTACGGATGTTTGACCGCCTGTTTTCGGTGGAAAAGCCCGAGGCCGACAAGGACCGGGACTTCCTCGAATTCGTGAATCCGGAATCTTTGACAGAGACGACTGCCCTCTGTGAACCAAGCCTTGCCGAGCTACCAGTCGGCGAAACCTGCCAGTTCGAGCGCATCGGATATTTTTGCCCGGACAATAAGTTGTCGGCTCCCGGTGCGCCGGTCTTTAACCGGACCGTAGCCTTGCGTGATTCATGGGGCAAGGCAGGCAATTAATAAACTTCAGCAACGTAAAATCACATGTCCACAGAAGCAGTTCTTAAGTATTACAAGCAAACCTTTGGCGGGGATCCGGAGCAATTGGCCTTCGCTCCGGGGCGCATTGAATTCATCGGCAACCACACCGACTACAACGCCGGCCTGGTGATGGGGGTTGCCGTCGCGGAAGGCATCACAGTCGCGGTGGGGCGTCGCAAGGACCGCTTCATGCACTTTGTCAGTGACGGGGGCGAGGCGGTCGCACTCCCGCTCGACAGCTTGAGCCCTGTCTCGGGGCTGGCGTCCTGGACGAATTATCCTGCGGGGGTGACGAAGGTCCTGCTGGAGGCAGGGATGGAAATGCCGGTTGGCTATAACATGTCGATCACCAGTACCTTGCCGGCTGGGGCGGGAATGAGCAGCAGCGCCGCCTTTGAACTGGCGACCGCATATGCACTGTCTGCGATTTACGGCTATGAGACGGACAAGGCCGGCTTTGCCCGGATTGGCAAGAAGGCGGAAAACGAATTCGTGGGCATGCCTTGTGGAATCCTGGATCAGGGGGTTTCCGCATTTGGGCAGGCCGACCATATCGTGCGTATCGACTGCTCCAGCGATTTGTTCTCACTGTCGGCCATGCCGGCCGGCGCGCATTTCTGGATCTTTAATTCCAACAAGAAGCACTCCCTGGTGGATTCGGCCTATGCGGACCGCCACCGTGAGTGCCATGAGGCGCTGGCGATTCTCCAAAAAGCCTATCCGGAAGTGAAGAACCTGTCCGAGGTGTCCGAAGCCCAGCTGCGTTCCCAGGAAAGTGAACTCGGCGACCTGCTCTTCCGTCGCGCCCTTCATATTGTCGGTGAGAACGACCGGGTACGGGCCGTGGAATCGGCACTTCTGGCCAATAATTTGGACGCGGTTGGAAAGGCGCTTTCCGCCTCCCATGAAAGCTCCCGCGTGAATTTCGAGAACAGCACCAAGGAACTGGATTTCCTGGCCGTGCAGCTGCAGCAACAGGCCCACGTCTACGGTGCCCGCCTCACTGGAGGTGGTTTTGGTGGGGCTGTCATGGCCTTGACCGACGACAAGTTTGGGGCGGAGCACGCCGCTGTCATCGAGGCAGCCTATCAGGCAGAGTTTGGGATCGAAGCCAGTATCTTCCACACCCGTGCCGGCGACGGTGCCCAGACCTTGTAGACGACAGGGATTGCTGACTTCTGCTTCGAATCGACCGGCGGGCTAGCTCTGGAAGTGCTCGCGCACAAGTTTCCGGAAGACCGGTCGCATGGCTGCCGCCAGTTCGGGATTGGCGAAAGCCACCCAGGCGACCGGGGTCGTTGTATCCAATGGGCTATCCAGCACCCCTCCCAGGGGATGCTCCACCACGCAGCCGGCTTCCTCCAGGATCAGGGCGGTTGCGATATCGTAGGGGTGGCAGCACAAATTCGATTCGATGCCCAGTTTGCGGAAGGCGAGGGGGCGCAAGTCGGCCACGAAGCGGTCATGCCCGGCCAGTATTTCATAGAACTGGCCGCCGGAGGAAATATACTGGTCGTTGAAAATTAGCGGCGAGGGACTACTGCTGGTGCCATACAGCGCCTTCCAGAGCGATTCCTCAAAGGCGCTGAGGGCCTCGCTCCCGGCCGGAAAGAAGCGGCTGACTGTACCAAAGGCGTGGCGTACTTCCGTGGCCTTGCTCGGATGCAGCTTCACGGGGCTGGCTCGCATTTCGCTGCGTAGGTCATAGGCTTGGGCGCTTAGGCCCTGTCCGCGCCGGGCACTTACCTGATCCGCACGCCAGGCACGGGTGGTGGGCAGCTCGGTCATCGCCGCGACCTCGATGTCCGCCAGCCGGGTGTCGGGGCCCTTCTGTGGCGCAACCGCCGTCAGGATCCAGGCGGAGCGCTTGTCAAACATGATGCCGCGGGTGCCGTCGACCGGATCGATGATGCACTTCAGTACGGTCTCCGTGACCGGGCAGCTTTTAGGGAAAGTGACGCAACCGTGGCTTTCAAGACCTTCCATGACCAGCTCGACCGGGTATTCCTCGGGCCAGTTGGCCTCAAACCATTCGAGAATGGCGGTTTCACAAATGCGGTCGATTGCGTAGATCGTGTCGGCTGCGGTCTCGTCGCTGACGGAACTCAGCATTTCCGGATGCATGCGACTGCGGGCTTCGAGAAAGCGCTGGAGCAGGTCCAACTGCAGCTCACAAATGAGTGTCTGGATACGTTCAGGAGCTTCGATCGCCATTGTGACCCCATTGAGCGGCCGATTTTACCGGATTGCAATCCTTCCTGCGCATTCTGTCTTGCCATGGCTAGGGCTCTGTCAAGCGTAGGGCCATGGCGAAAAGATATGTTGTGATCATGGCCGGCGGGCGCGGCGAGCGCTTCTGGCCGGAGAGCCGTTTGGCGCGACCCAAGCAACTCCTTCCCATTGTCGGGGAGAAAGCCATGTTGGCGCAGACCGTGGACCGCTTGAAGGGCCTGGTGGAGCCGGACGCGGTCTTTGTCATTACCAATGCCGAGCAGCGTGACGCCGTACTGGAAGTCTGTCCCGAACTGGATCCCGCGAAGGTCATTGGTGAACCGATGGGGCGGGATACCGCCGCCGCGGTCGGGCTGGCCACGGTCCTGGTGCGGCGCGAGTCGCCCGACGCGGTCTTTGCCATGCTGCCGGCTGATGCCGTGATTCACGATGCCGCGGGGCTGCGGTCCACTTTGGAGAGTGCCTTTCAGGTGGCGGAAGCCCAACCGGTACTCGCTACGATCGGCATCACGGCCAGCTTTCCGGCGACCGGCTACGGCTATATCCAGCAGGGAGACCCCCTGGGGGATTTTGCCGGACGCACGGTCTTTCAGGTCAAGCGTTTCGTCGAGAAGCCGGACCAATCCACCGCCGAGGGCTATCTGGCTGCCGGTGGCTACTTTTGGAATGCCGGAATGTTTGTCTGGTCCGTTCCGAGCATTGTCGCGGAATTGGAGAAAAGTACGCCTTCGCTATGGACGGCCTTGCAGGCGATTGACCAGGGGCTGAAAGCCGGCGAAGGCCTGGATCCGCTCCTGGCGACCCATTACCCGGCGCTCGAGAAAATCTCCGTGGACTACGCCATCATTGAGAAAGCGGCCAATGTGGTGATGGTCGAATCCGGCTTTGACTGGGATGACGTGGGCGAGTGGCCTGCGGTCGCCCGCCATTATCCAGAGGATGCATCCGGCAACGTTGTGCGCGGTCTCGCCGAGCTCGAGGATGCCAGCGGCAATATCGTCTATTCCCGCGACTCCGGCCATTTGGTCGCCTTGCTCGGGGTGCAGGACCTCATCGTGGTGAAAACCGGCGATGCCACCCTGGTCTGCCACAAGGACAAGGCCCAGGAAATCAAGGCATTGGTCAAAAAGGTCGGGGCTCAGGCCGCATTGAAACACTTGATTTGAATTATCTCGGCATAGATTGGGGCGAAAAGCGCATCGGTTTGGCCTATGCGGACGAGCTCGGTATCGCCATGCCCTTACCGGCGGCGGTGCAGGCTTCCAAAAAGGAGCGCTACCGGCATATCGAGCAGATGATCCAGCAGCGTCGCATCCAGGCCTTGGTGGTCGGCTATCCGCTGAATATGGACGGCAGCGTCGGCTTCAAGGCCCGGGAAGTGGACGCCTTTATCGAGGAAATCAGCAAGCGCTTTAAATTGCCGGTCCACCGTGTCGACGAGCGTTTGTCCAGTCATAGTGTGGAGCAAGGCTACAAGGGCAGCCGGAAAAAGCCCGACCGCAAGTCCGGGGAGATCGATTCCAAGGCCGCCGCGCTCATTCTCCAGGACTTTGTCGAAGAACAAAGCATGAATTCCTGACTTGACCCGGGGGCGGGAGCATCGCCATCTTACCGCCTTTACTGACGCGGGTATAGTTTAGAGGTAAAACATCTGCCTTCCACGCAGAGGTCGTCGGTTCGATTCCGTCTACCCGCACCATGCTTCGCTCTGCGAGCTACGCATGGCTCCGCCATGTGGAGATTGCAGGAAGCGAGCATGTCCTGCATAGCCTGAAAGGCGACGCACGGGCGATTGAGAACGTGTTGAAGAGTGCTTCGCTCTGCGAGCTACGCATGGCTCCGCCATGTGGAGATTGCAGGAAGCGAGCGCACCTAGTAATACCACCCAGAAGCTAAATCATTAAGATCATAGAGGGCACTATGGCTTATATTTCAGCTTGGCGGTTACATTCTGGTTCAAGCCCTCGCAGTTGCTTGATTGTAGGATAGTGTAGTGATTTAATGTTCACTATATGGCATATAAATACAATGATACCAACTCACGACGGCTTGGCTTTCGCTCAGACGAAGACCAGCGAACTCGCCTAGATGACATACGACACGCAGTCTCTACCCTGAGCGATGCCAGTGAGCGCTGCCAAGATGAGGACAGGGGAGCGAGGACATTGCCTTGTATCCGGAAGTCCTGTGCAGCGAGCTGGTTGGATGCCCATCGACAAGGGGCAAGTCTAGAGAAAGGAATATTCGTTTAGATTCGCTCTCCTGCCAAACGAGCTTGTAGGGCGCTGGGAGCGATTCCGGTTTCACGTTGAATAAATCGTGTGAATACTGAAGGGGAGCGGAAGCCGCAGCGTTCGGCAATATTGGCTATGCTTTGGCGGGAGTCACTCATGAGTGCCATCGCACGGTGAAGCTGATAGTTTGCACGGTAGCGCCGCATGGTGACTCCGGTGTTTTGTTCGAAGAGCGTGCGTAGGCGCCTGGCTGAGATTCCTAGCTGGTTCGCTATATCATCCAAAGTTCGATCTTCGTAAATAGACTCAATGAGCAAGGCTTCAATCTGTGCAATCCACGACGGCTTTTCGTGCTTCGTTTGAGAGCTGCTATGTTTGAGCTGTTTCCCTGCTAATTGGAGGAGTAGTAGGTCCAGCATCGGGATGACCATGGGCCGCTTGCTTCTGTCTTGGAGGCTCCATGTATGGGCAATTTCGCTCCAAAGGGCTAGGCTGGGGCGATCCGGTTGAAGCACGCATCCGTCGAATTCCGGTAAGCAACCGCTTCCGCCGTCCAAGTCGAATGTGATGAAGAGCCAGCGCAAGTCGTCTTGTTCCAGGTTAATGTAATGATGAAACTGGAATGGGCGAATCAGCACCCCTTCGCCTTCGTGCAAATGTAATTCGTTGCCATCGATGATGACGTCCCCGGAAGTCTTTAAGACTAGGATCAATACATAGCGATGGTGAGAGCGATTCGCGAAATCCCGTTGTTGTAGGCTTTCGCGATCGGTCCGCATGAACAGGATGACATTGCGAGTGCGCGGTCTTGTGGGATCATCGACTCCGGAGTAGTAGCTCTTCGGGTCCGGTAGGCTTCTCGGAAATTCAATGTTCAGGTTATAACTCCCCATGGAATTTCCGAAAAGATCAAGTAATTGCCGAATATTGCAATTACTTGTGACCTTTTTTTTGCTATTATGGGCGAACTATGAGCAATTTGCGAACTAGCATTAACGCAGCTGATATGCATTTGAGGATGCACAGCCGTCGTCAATGCCATGAAAAGCAGCACCGCTGCGTCTGCATGAAGCTTTGAGGTATGACTGTAGTTGGCCTGAAAGTTTGTGGTTCAATTGCAGTGTTAGAGACCATTCGTCGACCCCTTGTTGCCCTAATTCATTCCGACAGAAACAAACAAAAGCCGTTTTAAATTAGGAGATATGAAGTTAGGATTTTTGATAGACATGGATGGGGTCATTTACAAGGGCTCCCAACTCATCGCCGGTGCTGCTGAAGTGATCAATCGGCTTGTGAAGCAGGACATCCCGTTTTGCTTCATTACAAATAACAGTCAAAAGACTCGACGTGATGTTGCCTTGAAGTTGAGGAAGATGGGGATCTACGTCGAAGATCGCCATATTTTTACATGTGCAATGGCGACGGCGCGCTTCCTTGCCTCTCAAAAACCTGAAGGCACAGCCTTTGTGATTGGAGAAGGCGGATTGAATCTAGCGCTGCATACGAACGGCTACTCGATCACGGAGGATCATCCTGACTACGTGGTGGTTGGAGAGGGGCGTGTGATTAATTTTGAAAATTTGGAGAAGGCGACGCAGCTCGTTCATGCAGGTGCCAAGCTGATCGCAACTAACCTCGACAGTAATTGTCCGATTGAAAATAGCATCCGCCCAGGCTGCGGTGCAATTGTTCGCCTGATCGAAGAAGCGACCGGCGCGAAGGCATTCTCGGTGGGGAAGCCCAGTAGTGTCATGATGCGCCTAGCTCGTAAGCAAATGGGAATCGACACCGAGCATACTGTGATGGTGGGCGACACCATGTATACGGATATTCTTGGTGGGGTTGAGATGGGTTATCAGACGGTATTGGTGCTCTCCGGGGGCACGACAGAGGAAGAAATCAATCACTACTCTTACCGTCCGAATCATGTTATTCCTAGTATTGCCGAGCTGCCTTCGCTCTATCCGGAAATCTTTGAGGATACGTATCAGAAGCCAGCGAAATCAACGCCGAGAAAGAAATTGGAAGAACCGCTGGTCACTGTGAGCTAGTGTCTTGCTCATCCCAATCATATGAGCTATCAAGGCATTGAAGTGCGGCCTTAATTGAATATTTGTAAATTCAACACCACACCTAGAAGCTTGACTGAGTCGAAGTCGACTTCCCTGCCTCGTGGCTACGGCCGACTTTTTGGCTGTAGGCTTTGGGGGGGATGCCGTAAGCCTTTTTGAAGGCCCGGGAGAATGCGAAGAGCGAGTCAAAGCCGGTTTTTTCGGAAATTTCGGTCACGCTCAGATTGGATTCTTGCAGTAGTTTGGCTGCCTCGGACAGGCGTGATTCCCTGATGTAAAGGCCGAGGCTGACGCCCAGATGGTCACGGAAAACCGCGCGCAGGTGGCTGACGGAATAGCCCAATGCATCGGCCAGGTCGGCTAGAGTCGGCGCATCGGTCAGATGCTCCCGGACATAGCTGTTGATGCGTTCCAGGATGCTGTTACGCAAGTTGTCGGAGCTGTTGAGCTTGAAGCGCTCTGTCGGTAGTCTCGGCAGGCTCGGCATGTATCGGAGGAAGCGGGACAGGTGATAGGCGATTTCCAGCGCATCCGGCCGGTTCTTCTTTTGTTCGAAGTAGGGGATGAGCGTGTTTTGAAGCAGGATCACGCCCTCGGCATCCAGTTGCCGGGGATTGTCCAGCAGGGCTTGGAGCGCCTTGGCTTGGGGGATTTCAAATGTGATGAAAAGCCAATGCAGGGACTGGGCCTCAACATCCATGAAATGGTGGAACTGGTTCGGGAAAATCAGCGCGCAATCGCCGGGTTCGAATTGATGGGTGTAGTTGCCGATGCGTCCCGGGCCGCCGCCCTCCAGCACGCAGACCAAAACGAAGCGGTGGTGGAAGTTGTTGCTCACGCCTGTCGGCCGGAAGGATGCCGTGTCCGTGCGCTCGAATATGATGATGTTGTCAGGGGCGGGGGATTCCGCGATCATCAAACCATTGAAGAGATTGGGCGGCTGCTCCAACTGTCCCATCATATGGCGGAGGGGGCGCAAATACTCCGCCGGTTGTCCCTTTGGTGCCAGTGGGGGCGAATGCGTCGCCCGGCTTGGACGGGGAGGGGCTGTTTTGTCTGTGTCTGGCGCGTTTTGCATTGATATGAGGGAGGTGGTGTCAGGGGCGTGAGACGCTGCGATAATTTTGCATCCACCAGGCAGAAGTTTGCAAGTTGTTTGCCAGATGGGTTCGAGTGGCATCATCGGAATGGATATATTTTGATCATAAATTGGTTGTTCTGGTCAAAAATAGCCAATAAATGCTCTTAAAGGAATCGAAAATGTTAAAAAATAAGAAATATAAACTATAAGGTTGTCCTGGCATCTGGGGTGCTCATGTTGTTGGCGTCTGCTTTGTTGCTCCAGACTCGATCTGATACGAACAACAAACGCTAAACTTAATGAATTCCGACCTACGGCTCCTCTACCGTCACGCCAGCGCCTCTGCTGATTTCACATTTCACACACGCAAGTTTTACCGGTCCCGCAACCTGTTTGTCGGTGCGGGGGGCGCCGGTGAGGTCTGGCCCGAGGATGACTCGCCGTCGCTGGGCACTCAACTGGCTGCGGGGCTTCGCCGCGGTTTGCAGGCATCCAATGATGCCAAGTGGCCCGGCTTAGTGGTGGTTTGCATCATCGCTTTGGTAGTGGCCAGCTATTATGCGGTTCCGGCGACTGGTGCCGTCTTTGACCGGATTATGGCATGGAAAGCGGCTTATGGTGCCGGATTTTCGTTTTTCAGCATGGGCATCGCCGGGGGGATCTTGCCGGTCTTGCTGGGACTGTGCACGGGGCTCTACCGTTGGGGGCCGAAAGTGCTGCAGCATGCCGCCTACGGATTGCTGGTTTTCGGCATACTCGGGGTGTTGAGTGATGGGCTCTATGTCTTTCAAACCCATCTTTTCGGCGAAGGAGCCGGCGCCGGAACCGTGCTGTCCAAGATCGCGTTCGACCAGTTTGTCTGGACGGTCCTTTTTGCCAACCCATATCAATTAATCGTGCTGTTATTTCGCGACAGTGGTTTTCGTTGGCAGCGCATGTCCCGGAGCCTGAATGATCCGTTGGATTATTATTTAAGCACAGGGGTTCCGGCCTTGTTCAACAACTGGTGTTTCTGGATCCCGCTGACGGGCTTGATTTACGCTTTGCCCAGTGCCCTTCAGATTCCCGTGGCTTCGTTGGCGGTCGCCTTCTGGGTGCTTCTGCTGACCTTGACGATGAAGCAAGGCGAATCCTGAGCGCAGCAATACGTAGTTGGTGGTCGGATACAGTGATTTAATGCCTTTGAGGGTTGAAATTTACCATGAAAAAAAACGATTTAGAACGATCCGGTATCCTGTCGGTAGGTGCCTTTGCGATTGATTACATTAAACGGGTCGACCGTATACCGGCGCCGGGCAGCGTGGCTCGCATTCAACAAGAGAAGATCTGCAACGGAGGTCACGCCTACAATCTGCTGGTCGACCTCGTTCGCTTGGGCGCGGATTTTCCGCTTAATGCCGTCGGCTGGGTCGGTCACGATGTGGATGGGCGCGCCGTGCAGGAAGATTGTGCCGCCCATCACATTAACACGCACAGCCTCCGTGTGTCCAAAGTGGAGCATAGCAGCTACAATGACGTCATGGTGGATTCGGAGACGGGCGAGCTCAGTTCCCTGAATCGTATGGGTGCCCATTCCCGGCTGAAGCTGAAGGATGTGCCGGTTGAAGAAACGAAGTCCCGTTTTCTATACCTCGGGCCGATTCTTGGGCTGGGTGAACTGGACGGGGAGCATAAGCAATCCGGCAGCCAGGCTGCGGAATTGCTCCGCCTGTCCCAGAAGGCCGGCATGGAAACGGCGGTATCGATCGTCCCGATGGCGGCTGAAGCGGAGCGGGCGCTGGCAGCGCTTCGCTATGTGGACTACTTGTTTCTCAATGAGAGCGGACTTGAGATCCTCTCCGGTGTCCGTATGCGGTATCGGAGTGGTCTGGACCAGCATGCGCTGCACGATGCAGCCAGGATGCTGCAGGATCGGGGAGTCCGTGGTGCCGTAGTGCTCCGGGTCGAAGAAGGCGGCGTATACCTGCCTCGAGCGGGAGAGCCCGTATTCATGCCGCGCGTGCATTTGCCGCGCAAACGTATCGTCGGCCTGAACGGGGGCGATTCCGCCTTCACAGCAGGCGTGCTCTATGGACTACATGAACGGTTGTCGATGGAGGAAGCCCTGCAGCTGGGCCTCGGGGCGGCGGCAGCGTGTTCGATGGATCTTAAAACATCGGGTGGGGTTCGATCCGTGTCAAAATGCCTGGAGATATACAAGCAGTATCAAGGTTCTATGGTTGCGGATCTTGTGGGATCCGGCCTGTTGTGACGTTTTTTCGGGGGGATTAAACCTTATGGTAATATGATTATAGTATCCAAAAAATAGATACGATATAATGAAGAAGAGGGTTCAAATGATACGGGAAACGAGGCCGAAGCAGGGGTTCGCCCTGCTCTTGGTCTTGGGGTTCATGGGGGTCATGCTTATTCTTCTGCTGGGCTTGTCGACGATTGTTCAGGTTGAGTTTCTGAATGCAAAAAATAGTGCAGAAATACGCGAGGCCCGTTCGAATGCCCTGTTGGGCTTGACGGTCGCGATGGGCGAATTGCAGAAATATATGGGGCCGGATGCGCGGGTGTCGACGCGGATGGATTTTTACCAGGATGACGCCCCGGATGCTTCTGAAGTCGTTGCGCCGACGAACCGCTGGTTGACTGCTGTCTGGGATTGTTCGAAGCTTACCGCGACAGGCAGGCCCGCGGGCCTGCCGAGGGTCTTGATCAGCGGCAATGATCAGGCGGCTTTCGATCCGATGAGCTGGAGTTACCCTAATGGTTATTTAAATCCGGTTTCTGCGGAATTGCCGGATCCGGAGGTGGATGATGGCTATGTCTGGCTCCATCGGGACCGTCGTCCGGAAACGCAGCGACAGTTCGATGGCTCAATCAAGGCGCCTGTCGAACGGGGGCGGATTACTGGAACTGATGGACAGGGGGAGGGCGGTTTTGCCTGGGTCGTCCTCGACGAAGGCGTTAAGGCGAAGGTAAATGGGCGTTACAGCTACAGCGAGGTGGAACGGCAACGATCGGGCCAGACAAATGGGGCGGTTCTACAGGCCGAACGCCTCGCACCCGAAATGATCGACGGTATGGAGCACCTTACTTTTGCGAGTCCGGAATGGACTGAGCTGCAGCGGGCCGTGGATCTTTCCGATCTTGATTTTCTCACATCGGGGTCTGGCAGCCCAGATCTAAGCCAGGTCAACTTTCATACGACCACCTTCGATAGTGCAGGCGTCTTGGCTAAAACCACCTACGATCGTGATACCTTGCGATGGGGTGGTTTGAAACGTGACCTCACGAATGGTCTGCGAGCGGAAGGAATCGACGAACAGTTGGAAGGGAGGGCGATCTTTCCGGCGGCAACGGATATTGCGGGTGATGCCGGCGGCCCGCTTTGGGATCAATTGTACAGTTGGGTGAATTCAAGACCTAAGTTCTATGGCAAGGATTTGACGGCGGTCTATGACGCGACGGTTGCGGATGGGGCACAAGCTGGTATCTCTCCTTTGCTGACGCTGGCGCAAATTTCTCTGAGCATCGTGGTTCTCCCCGAGCCAACTTCTGCGGGGGAGTATGCGGTATGGTATTACTTTCAACCGTCATTTGTTTTGTGGAACCCGTATGATGCGGCTATCGCGGGGGATCAGTGGTATGTGGATATGAAGCTCTCAGATGATCCCGCAGAGACGCTTCCATGGAAATATCAAATCATCTATAATCAAAATGGGGCTAGAAAACGTCATCCGCAGCCATCCTCCGGCACGGATTATGACGGAATGGGGGACAGTGGCTTGACGACCCCGGCTTATGCACGGATCCCGTTTCTTTTGGATTTGGGGAGAGATTTGCAGGCTGGGGAAGCTGTGGTATTTTCCCCGTCCGCTCCTGTGGAAACCGTGACTGATGGAACCTCTGGCTGGCGTTTGGCGCCCGGATACCGCGGAGGATACGCTTTTGCGTATCGTGTGCCTAATAGTGAGTTCACATTGGAGGATGGGGACGAAATTGTATCAAAAGTCGCGGGCTTTGGTGTGGTGCTTGATGAGGATGAGAAAAATATTCCCGGGGATATCAGGCTGGCTGATTCGATCACAAATCTGGAGAATCAACCCTTGCTCTATATCTCCGGATTGAATTACGGAGGTGGAGACGATTTTGCTCCGGTCAATAATGGAGAGATTCATGTGAGCGGGATGCCAATTCCGGACACAAAGCCGAATTTCGCGATCATGTCAGGGCTTAAATTCGCTCAAAGCCGCTTGGAGCAAAGTGTCAGTTCTCGAGTGCAATGGCTGGGGTATTTGGATCCCACAGCTAGCTTCAGTGGGCGAACTCCAAGTGAGAGTCGAGCGAACGACGCGCGTTCTGGATTCAATAATAATCCGTCTTGGGAGTCGGGGTATTATGAAGAGCCGACAGTGGGGCATGTCTCTGTTCCATGCGATGGTAATACTGCATATGTCGGCTTTACCGATGCGGCGACAAGTAACAACACCTCCGCGATCCTCTTTCACTTGCCTCGCGATCCGCTCGAAATGCGTTCGATCGGCGATTTGATGCATGCCCGTTTAACGGTCGCGCACAATTTGGACGATGCGGTCAATTATTGGAAGTGGTCCAATACTTCACCGGCCTATGCTGTCGGCAATGGTATCGCGACGCCCTACGTTAATTATGACGAAACTTACAATATCCATTCTGTGAATGCCGAGGCTCCCTCATCGGCCGATGTGCCTGAAATGGTGAGTTATGACATGTCATGGAATTTGAATTCGGCCTTGTGGGATGATTATTTCTTTTCCGCGATACCGACCATATATGAACGTTCCGATTTTCCTGCACTCACCCCAATGGTGAGCAAGAATAGTCGCATTTTTTCGATCTCGGGGGAGGAGAGTGACGCTCTGGATAGTATGACACTTGCTGCGAGCGATTTGCTGGTTGATGGTGCGTTCAATGTGAATTCGACATCGGTCGATGCATGGGAAGCATTGCTGGGTGCCTTCCTGGGGGCGAATGTAGATATCAGCGCCGGGAGTGAATATGACAATCAAGGCAAGGCACCGTGGTTGCGCTTACCCTATCCACAAAATACGGATGTGGATGCATCCGATAGCTTGCTGCCCGAGCGTTCGGCTACTTATTCCGGGTTCCGGGCACTGGCGAAAGACGAAATACACGCTTTGGCTGAGGCGGTCGTCGAGCAGGTTAAACTGCGAGGGCCCTTTGTTTCAATGGCCGATTTTGTGAATCGTTCGGTCCAGTATCCAGCCGTGGAGCATGCAGTCCACCATAAGGCTGCCCTGCAGACCGCAATTGAAGCGGCTGGCTTGAATGACAGTTTTTACAGTGCAACGAGCAATCTATACAGCGCAGACGAGGATCTTTATCAAGGCGAGCAGTTTAGCTACGGCTATTACCGAAAAGCCATGGAAGGATCCTTTTCGGCCAATGCGCCGGGCTTTCTCTCTCAGGCGGATATTCTTTCAAAGATTGGAAGTGTTCTGACTGTGCGATCCGATACGTTTAAGATTCGCGTGTATGGTGAAACGGAAAGTTCGATTACCGGTGCGCGTGTCAAAGCATGGTGTGAAGCCATTGTGCAGCGCATGCCCGAAAAAGTGGACTCAACCGAGGTGGTGACGGCAGGCGATCCTGTGGGAGGCTTTGGTCGCAGGTTTGTCATCAAGCATTTTCGCTGGCTGCAGCCTGAAGAAATTTAGCCCTCAATCTTTATATGATTAAAACAATATACTGTTCCGCGGGAAGCTGCGTAAAGTGGCTTATGTTGATTGCTTGTTTGTGCTCGGAGGCGATGCTTCCGGCGCAATCCGTCGAGCCGGACGGCATCGATACGGCATTTCGTTTTTATATGGTGGGTGTGGCTGATGGAGCTCGTAGTCAGGGTTATCTGGAAGACAATGGTCCCAACTCGGCTTTAGAGTTTTACATACAAAGCGAGAATGAATCGCCCGAGCCGATCCAAGTGAAGCCTGGCGAGACTTCCGATTTGTTGCGTTACCAGGGCAGTCGTGAGTTTGCCATTTACCGCTCGATTGGTCTCGATCACTTGGGGCAGCCGATTTTGAAAGTGTTGAGCACGGTCAGCCTGCCACAAGGCTGGCAAGGGGGGATGCTTGCAATTTTAAGCGGTCGTCAAGGTGTCCGGCTCTTTCCGGTGGAACGGCAGTTGAATCCGGCAACGAAAAACACCGCTTTAATTGTAAATGTGAGCCCACTTCCGGTCATGTGTCAGGCGATGGATGAAATGCTTGGGATTGGAGCGTATCAATCCAAGTCGGTTTCGCTGGGGGCGGTCGAGTCGGACCTTCAATTAAAACTGAAATGTGCGATTCGGCCTGAGAGTGAATGGCGTGTGGTCTACTCCGGTTCGCAAACCGTGTTGAAGGACCAATATTATGTCTTCCTGCTCGTTCCCAATGGGCGGAATTATAGCTATAGTCTGGTTCGTTTCCGCGGGGAGTGATCGCGATACCTTCCCGCTCGTTTGTCTCGTTCTCTGGGCTTGCTCGCCCCCTCGATCAAGAGGTGCAAGTTGCCATGCATGCGATTATCTTCAACTCTGAGGCTAGCGCAGTACAATGAAACGGATCGGTTCCATTTCAGCATTTCAAAATGACTTGGACTTTGCTGCCGGGAGCCTTGTGGGCCTTGGATTTGATGTGGTTGATTTGATCCTGGTCGAAAATCCATCGAAAGCTCTTTCCTGAGAGCCAACCCCGGATAGACTTGGAGCCGAGACGTTCCCGGTGTGCGCGAGTTGCTCACCCGGGCGGAGTGTGTATTGCATAGTTGTAAAATCAGTTGACAGAACCGAATGATCTTATCATCCTTATATTAATATAATCTATAGTATGGATATCAGTAAACACAACATCGTCCGCGAGGCGTGGCAGAGCGAAATCGGATTGTTGCTGGGGAACGGCGAAATGGGCGGATTGCTGCGCAATGACGGGCTTGGTTTCGACGCAGTGTGGCTGACGGACTTTTGGAGCTGTGATACTGTAAGAGCACCTGTCGGGCCATTCAGGCTTTCCTGTTCCGCCCTATCGGACGAGCCGTCGGCATATCGCCAGGAATTGTCACTGCACGAAGCGGTGGCCCGGACCGAGTTGAGCGATCCGTCCGGAGCATCCTATAAGAGCCAGTGCTTTTTCTCCGAAACGGATCGCCATCTGATGGTGTTCCAGTTGGAAAACACCTCGTCGGAGGCGAAGCGTTGGACGTTGTCGCTGCCGGGGCAACCGGTCTTTCTCGATGAGGGAATTCTACGGGTGGTCTGTTCCGCCAAAGCGCCTCACATGGGCCTGCCGTTTACCAGCCTCGCATGGACGGTCAAGTCGAGCTTGCCGCTTGAGGCCGCCGATGGGGAGGCGACTACTTTCCTGCTCGAGCCCGGGCAGTCCATCCGTCTGGTCAGTGCCCTCGTAACGAGTTTTGACTGTGAGGATTTTTCAGCGCGTTCGAAAGAGCTCGCCGCGGCGGCGAATTCGAAGGTGCTTCTGGAGCAGCATCTGGACGCATGGGCGGCGCTTTGGGGGCGTATGGAGGTCAGCCTGCCGGACGGCCTGTATGCGACGACTTTCTACCGTTCGCTCTACTACACGCTTAGCATCACAGGCGCATCCCGATTCATACCCGGGGTTTGCCAGTTTGCCGATCCGGGCTGGGGGATGATTCCATTCAGCAATGATGCGGGATACGTCTTGTTGTTGCTGTCCCGGATGAATCAGCACGAGCGTGCGACTGCCATGCTTAAGGAGTTCTACAAGCCCGAGGTGCTGCGTCAGAATGCCAGAAACTATCTGATTATTCTCGAGGGCATGGGGACGCTGGATGATGTCCACGACGCTTTTTGCTTTTCCCAGATGCTGACCACTGCCGGGACGGAGTCGAATTTTACCTACGGACGGCAGCGCCATTTGGACGGTTTCATGCCGGCGATCTTTCACCGCAATGCAAGCCTGCACCCGGAGGATGCGGAGTGTGAGGAAATGGCCTATCAGGTTCTGAGAGGTTGTTCGGTCTTCTGGCAGAAATTGCTCTTTTGGGATGAGGCGAGCCAGAGCTACATGATTCGCAAGACGCTGGATCTGGATGAAAACACATTCGGCGTCTCAATGATGTCGTCGGTGATTGCCTGCCGGTGGACGCTTATGATGTTTGCCCGTTATGCGCGTCGCCGCAACACGGACCTGGAAATGGCCGAGCAATGTGAGGAGAGTGTCCGCAAGCTGTATTGGCCGGAGAATTCAGAGCGTTATCTCGCACGCCCCGGCGATGCGGAAGGGGAGGTCGGCAGCAAGTATTTCTGTATCCGCTCTTTCTCGACGCTGGGCTATCCTTACTGCGAGCAGGTGCCCTTCCTCGATCTGCCCAAGGCGCACCGCACCTTGGACAAGACGCATGCGCGGAACAAGTTGGACGCCGTCGATGCCGGTGTGAACGCGATGACGACAGGGATGTATGCATTGACCGAAGCGAGCCTGGGGCGTTCCGAAGAGGCGCTTAAATATGCTTCGCTTGGTTTACGCCGTTTAGACCCGTCGGGTGCAGCCATGGGTGAAGCGCATGCGGATTCTCTGTTCTATTGCTCCTCGTCCTATAGCACCTTCGCCCTGACGACGATCGAGATGTTGTTGCAGTCCTACGACAATGTCATCCACCCGTTCCCTGCAGTGCCGGAGGAATGGAAAGACCTGTCCTTTAAGAAGCTGCCCGCCGATGGGGGGATCCTCGTGAGCGGGGAGATGCGTGACGGCCGCGTGACTAAGGTTCGCTACGAGAAGAACGGACAGTTGCTACTGGAAACCAGCGACGCACAGCCAGTGGAAATCCGGATCGTGGACGGCGCGACGACAGTCGTCGCAAAGCAATCGTAATTTTCAGAAGTCATTTATACATATGTCAGAAATCGAATTCCCTGTTAACACCGCATGGGTCTGGCCTCAGGCACTTGAGCCCGGTGTGAATCTCAATCTTGAAATCCGCCATGAGTTCACGGTGGCATCCGCTCCGAAGGAAAGCCTCCTTCGAATCGCGGCGGATTGCCGCTACGCAGTCTGGCTGAACGGCGAGTTGATCGGAACCGGGCCCTTTCCCGATTGGCCGGAGACGCGCTCGGTGGACGAGTGGGACGTTGCGTCCCATTTGCGCGAAGGTCAAAACGTGCTGGCCGTCCTGATCCACCAGATGGGGCAGGATACGTCAACCTACGCGGTTGGCGATCCGGGCGTCCTCTATGCCCTCACCGGTGACTCGAAGCCTTTGGCCCTGAGTGGCGCGTCGAACTCGCAATGGCGACTGTCGACAAGCTATCGTTCCGGTCCTATCCCCATTACGACGCCGCAGTTGTCATTCACATATGAATACGACGCCACCGGTGATGATGGCTGGAGGGAATCCGAATGCGTCTTCGGGGAGGGATGGTCTGCATTTGATGAATCCGATGGGCGGGATTGGCAGGAGACTGGTTGGCGCTTCCGTGCGCGACCGCTTCCGGTCTGCGAATTACTGGATCGCTTGCCCGCGACTATCACTGCTCAGGGTGTGTTCAAGCGTGCTTCCTCTGATGGTAGTGTGGCGGCCCGGATGCAGCACGATTGGCTGTCTTCCCTGTCGGCCCCCGAGTTTTTCAACGAGATTGAGGTGGGGCCGGTCACATTGACCGGAGCTGGCTTCTCCCTGAAGCCCGGACTGATGGATGCGGCCGACGGGGTCTACATCGTGGTCGACCTCGGACGCGAATCCGTTGGCTATCTGGAGCTGGAAGTCATCGCCGACGCGGGCGTGCAGATCGACATCGCGCATGGCGAGCATCTGGACGACCTGCGTGTTCGGGCCTCTGTGGGAGGACGCAATTTTGCATCGGCCTATCGATGCCGCGAGGGGCGACAGACCTTCCTCTATCCGGTTACCCGGATTGGCGGGCGCTACCTGCAGCTGCACGTATCGGGCGGCACCGGCGACTTCACCCTGATCTACGCAGGCGCTCGCAAACTAAGGTATCCGGTGCCGCAACGCGGGGCCTTTGATTCGCCCGACCGGATGCAAAAACGCATCCATTCAGTATCCGTGGATACACTACGCTTGTGCATGCACGACCACTACGACGACTGTCCGTGGCGCGAGCAGGCACTGTATGCGAACGACATGCTGATCCAGACGCTGGCGGGCTACTATGCCTTTGGCGAATACCGTTTCCCGCAGGTCTCGCTCGAATTGCTGGCTGGTGGTTTGAACCCTGACGGCATCCTGGAGCTCTGCGCCCCGGCCCGGGTGCCCATCGCGATTCCGGCGTTCACCATGGCCTGGATTGTGGCGGTCGAGCGCAACTTGCATTTCAGTGGCGACAGTGAATTTGCCCGTGCCATGTTCCCTACGGTCAAGACGATCCTGACGACCTGGACGGAGCAGATGACCGACGGTTTGATGCCGTCGTTTCAAGGGGCACGCTACTGGCACTTCTATGATTGGACACCCGGCGACCTCGATGGTGTGGTGCGCGACTGCACCGGCTTCACCGAACTGAAGACCCTGCGCTTTGATGCGCCGTTGAATGCATTCCTCGTTCTCGGTCTGGACGCTGGTGCGGCACTGGCTGAGGCGGCCGGTGATACGGCGCTTGCCGCGCAATGGCGCGAGGCTGTCGCCCAACTTCGCGCTGCATTCCACAAGTCGTTCTGGAAGCCGGAGGAAGGCCTCTACGTGACAATCCTCGGCGAGTGTCGGGAGCCGGATACCCGCGCGGAGTTGACGCAGTCACTCGCTTTGTGTGCGGGTTGCTGTCCGGACGCGGAGGCTGAAGCGCTGCGCCAGCGTCTGCTGTCGCCGGACAGCGGTCTGGTGCCCACCGCACTCGGACAATCGTTCTGGAAATACGAAGCGCTGTTTCAATCGCCTGAACTGGGCATGCAGGCGTTGAATGACGTCGACTCGTTCTGGAGCAGCATGCTTGAGCGCAATGCGACCTCGTTCTGGGAAACGCAGAAGGGCGGTTGGGACTTCCACGCGGCAGGCAGCCTGTGTCACGGTTGGTCGGCGTCACCTGCGTATTACTACGGTGCCTATGTGCTCGGCATCCGTCCGATCGATGTCGGCTTCAAGTCGTTCTCCGTCACACCTCCGGTGGTCCGTTTCTATGATGGAATTTCCGGAACGATCCCCACACCCGCCGGTGCAATCACGGTGGTCTGGGAGCGCGTGGACGGAAAGGCGGCGGTGCGACTGTCGCATCCGGACACAATCCGCGCGGTCCCGTCTTCCGAAGTGCGGATACTCAATTAACCACAATCAATCGGCCACCTCGATTCACCTCGCCTCGTTCATGGCAGGTGAATCGAGGTGGCCATTTCATCAACAAAGGATACCCCATGAAAAAGCGACGTTACTCCGTCATTCTAGGCAACCTCGGCAATACCTGCGACCGTTTTTGCAGCCAGTATAAAAACAACCCGCCCGCGCTGGAGATGCTCCAAGCCGCGGCGGAAATTCCACACGTCAGCGGGATCGAGCTGGTCGGCACCTGGGATATCCGCCCGGACAACGCCGCCGAAATGAAGCGGATGTTGTCCGATCTCGGACTTGCCTGTGTGTCGATCATACCCGACCTGTTTTCGAAGCCGGAATTTGCCAAGGGCGCCTATTCCAACCCTGACGGCAAAAGCCGGCAGCTGGCCATCGACGAAACCCGGCGCATGTGCGACATCGCGCTCGATCTCGGCTGTGAAATGCTGAACCTGTGGCCCGGGCAGGACGGCTACGATTACCTGCTGTCCACCGACTACGAGAAGGAACGCGAGTTGGCCTGCCAAGCGATCGCAGAGCTCGCCACGGCCTATCCCACGCTTCGCTTTGCGCTTGAATACAAGCCCAAGGAGCCGCGCACACATTGCTATCTGGCTCGCATGGCGGACACCATCCTGATGGCTCAGGAAACGGCTTGCTCCAACGTGGGCGTGACGATGGATGTCGGCCATTCCTTTGTGGCGGGTGAAAATCCGGCCGAGGCGGTTGTGCTCGCGCGGCGGGCCGGGAACCGGCTCTTTCACATGCACTTCAACGACAATTACCGGTCCTGGGATGACGACATGATCGTGGGCTCGGTCCACACGACCGTCTATCTGGAGCTGCTCTACTGGCTCGACCGCTGCGGCTATGACGGCTGGATCTCAATGGACCAGTATCCCTATCGTGAGGACGCGGTCGGCGCGATCGGCGAGAGCATCGAGTGGCTGGTGAAGTTCGATGCTATTCTGGAGGCCAACCGTGAAACATTTGACGAACTGCTGGCCCTTGGGAACCCCGTGGAAACCTCCAGGGCCCTTCGTGGCATGCTTTGATATTTTAATATGAACTTCTTAAAAATTCAAAATTGGTATCTCGGTCAGAAAAACCGGATCTATACACAACTGGTCCGTGGTGGCTTTGGTTCCTTCGGGCAGGGATGCACCGTGCAGGCCACGATGCGCTGCACAAACCCCGGCAGTATCCATCTTGGCGACCGGGTGTTCATCGGTGCGGATGCGTGGATTGACTGTTTTGCCGGATATCCGCCCAGCGGACAAAGCTTTACGCCGCGCCTGGAGATCGGCGACGGTACCATGATCGGCTATCACAGTCACATCATGGTCGTCGGGCAAATGAAGATCGGCAAAAATGTGCTGATCGCGGACAAAGTCTATATCTCCGATAACCTGCACGGCTTTGAAAACATAGATCTGCCGGTTTTCGAGCAGCCGCTGACGCACCGCCCCGTCGTGATTGAGGACGAAGTCTGGATCGGCGAAAACGCCTGCATCCTTCCCGGCGTTACCATCGGCCGCCACAGCGTGATCGGCAGCAATGCCGTGGTGACCAAGGATGTGCCTCCCTACGCGGTGGTCGGCGGGGCACCGGCCAAAGTGATCCGTCAATATGACGAGGCGACCGGCAAATGGGGCAGGGCGTCGGCTTGACAGTTGTCTCCTCGGTTAGGCATCTGATGCCGGCTTTTTCTTGAACCGTCAATTAACGTTAATTAACGGTTGAACTCCTCTTTTTTAGGCTTTGAGGGCGGCACAATGTCCTTGACCCTCTCGGATGATAAATACTATCATTATATTTTAATGATGATTACTCTCTAACAAAGGTTTTATGATGAAAATGAAATTTGTGTGCGCGCTTGCGCTGCTAACGGGTCTATTGGTGTCTAGAGTTCAGGCGGATACCTTTGTGCCGACGCCCGGAGGGGCCAATACGTTCGAAATCAAGTTCGTGGATGTTCGCAATCCGGGTAACGAGTCGAACCGGAATGAAAGTAACACGCTCACCGGTAAGGGGGCCGTGCCTTACGCTTACCGCATGGGAGTGACTGAGGTGACCCGGGCGCAGTTCAGTGCGATGCTCAAGGTCTTAGGGGATCCCGCGATTTCCGGAAACACACCCATCGACGGCTACTCCGGTTACTGGATGATGTATTACGTCAACTGGCTGAACTCGGGCTGTTCGACCGATCCCTCTTCTTTGCTCAACGGCGGCGTTTATAACATCGTTAAATTCGGAGGGCCCGTTCTGCCCTGGAATGGGGCCGACCAGTTTGATAATGGGGACGGGACCAAGAATAAATGGCGCCACAAAGACGCGAAGTATTTTTTGCCGACTGTGGATGAGTGGGTAAAGGCAGCGATGTATGATGGCCGTGGTTATTTCGTGTTCCCGACCTCTTCCAATGCCAAGCCGCTGAAGGATGGTGACGGGGATCCCTCGGCTGTCAATTCGGCCAACTATGAAACCACCGGGACGATCGATGTTGGCTCCTTCCCGAATACGAAGAGCCCATACGGCTGTCTCGATATGGCGGGGAATGCTTGGGAAGTGCTGGAAATGAGCCAGAGTGCGACGGATGCCGGCACCCTGTTCCGGGCCGGTGGGAGCTATATCCATGGTGGTCCCTGGCTGAATAATGTCCTCGCAATTGAGATTACCTCCACTGATGACGAGAAGGGGATCGGTTTCCGAATTGCGGCTCGCTAGAATTCAACTGGCACCGTTTATTACCACTCGCGGCGCAGATGCAGAAGATGAGCAAATTTGAATACATGATTGGCTTGGCAGCGCTGTCGTTGATGGCGGTCGGCTGTTCCCGTCAGCCGCTTGCAGCGGCCACGGTGGAAAGTCCTCCTTATCGATGCCAGACAGCCGGCAGCCCGGTCGTGATTGACGGACGGATTGACGAAGCTGCGTGGGATCTGGCCGAACCGATCACGACATTCTATGCCTTCCTCCCGGCTGATGCCACCGAGCTGTCGGCGACGGAGGCGCGGGTCCTGTGGGATGCGGACTACCTGTATGTATCCATCGTTTGCACGGATACCGATATCTGGTCCTATTCCGATGAGCCGGACAGTGATCTTTGGCTGGGGGACGTCGGCGAGTTTTTTGTGAAGCCGGATGGTGACAAGCCGGTCTATTACGAGTTTGTTGTCGCACCGAACGGCACCTTGTTTGATGCGCGCTATCCCAGCCGCGGGGCAGGTGGTGCCAATCGCTTCAAAACCTGGTCCTCCGGGGCTCATGTCGCCACGTCGGTCGACGGCACGGACGGAGACCTAAGCGACGAGGATCGCAGTTTCACCATCGAGATGGCGATTCCTTTGACCGCTTTCGAGGGGGCCACTGTTCCCGCTGATAGCGTGACGTGGACGTTTAATTTTGGTCGTTACGATTTCTCGAAGCATTTCGAGCAGCCCCTGTTGCTGATGTCGATGCCCGAGTCACCGCGCAACGGATTTCACTACTATGAAGGCTACACGGATCTAGTGTTTTCGAAGGGTCTGGAATCGAAATAAAGTATTATGCACTGGATTGATTGGCTGATTGCACTTTGCCCCCTGTTGTTGGTGGCAGTTATCGGGTTCTACTCGCAACGTTTCGTGAAGGGTGTCTCCGACTTCCTGTCGGCGGGGCGCGTGGCGGGGCGGTATGTGGTGGCCGTCGCCGGTGGCGAGGCCGCGATGGGGCTGATCAGTCTGGTGGCCATGTTCGAGATGTATTATAGCTCCGGGCTGGCCTACAGCTTCTGGAATGCGATCGCCGCGCCCTTGAGTATGATCTTCCTGCTGACCGGCTACTGCACCTACCGCTACCGCGAGTCGCGGGCCATGACGATGGGGCAGTTCTTCGAGATGCGCTACAACAAGTCGTTCCGCATCTTCGCCGGGTTCCTGCAGGCCCTCTCCGGTGTGATCAATTATGCGATCTTTCCTGCGGTCGGTGCCCGCTTTCTCGTCTATTTCTGCGACCTGCCGCTGATCGTTTCGCTGGGCGGATGGGAAATCCCCACCTTTATGCTGATCATGGCGATCTTCCTATCGGTGGCCGTGTTTGTGGCGACGATCGGCGGGCAGATTACGATCATGACCACGGACTGCGTGCAAGGCATCCTCAGCTATCCGATGTATGCCATCGTCGTGATCTATCTCCTTACGCAATTTTCATGGTTCAACGACATTGTGCCGCCGCTGCTGAACCGTCCGGATGGCACGAGCTTTCTCAACCCCTTCGATATTGCGAAGTTGAGAGACTTTAACCTCTTTTACGTCGCGGTCGGCATTTTTGCCCAGATCTTCAACCGGATGGCCTGGT
Organism: Coraliomargarita parva; assembly: GCF_027257905.1. Lineage (NCBI taxonomy): Bacteria > Pseudomonadati > Verrucomicrobiota > Opitutia > Puniceicoccales > Coraliomargaritaceae > Coraliomargarita > Coraliomargarita parva. Next base: position 263,858 of record NZ_JAPZEI010000004.1, on the reverse strand, counting down.
CGGGCACGCAGGGCTACAACTCCGCCGCCCGTGATGCGCATGAGCAGAAGATGGGGGGCGTGCTGGGTATGTGGCGCTCCGGATTTTCGACCATGATGTATATCCTCCTGGCCGTGTGCGCCTATGCCTTCCTGAATGGGGATCGGCATGCCGATGAGGCCGCAGCCTGCCGCAATGAGCTGGCCGCCAAGGCGATGGCAGATGTGACCCTGCAGAGCGATCCTGGTGGCGTGCGGGAAGATTTTGACGCTTATTTGGCCACGGGGGAAATGTCGCCCGAGATGGTCGAATACATTGCACTGGCCGATCAAAAGAATGCGGAACGTGCCGCCGAGATTCATGCTTCCAAGGTTCGTTGGGGGTTGGTCGAAGCAGTTGAATCTAGCTCTGATTCGCAGGTGCCTGCCGGCGAGCCCGTGCAGGCGAATTTGGACTTGGTCAAGGATGTCGGTGTCAAGGCGCTGCGCGGCAGCGGTGAGGCGACCGGTGAGGCGGTGTCCGGTCAGACCTTTGCCACCATCTTCGGCCAGATGCGCGTGCCGATGGCCCTCAAGTCGATTCTCCCCATTGGCGTGGCCGGTGTCTTTTGTGCACTCTGCGTTTTCATGCTGATCTCGACGGATACGACCTATCTCCACAGCTGGGGCGGTATCATTGTGCAGGACGTCATCCTGCCGCTTCGTCGTAAGCCCTTAACGCCTCGACAGCACCTCAACCTCCTGCGGATCATCATCGCGCTGGTGGCGCTGTTCGCCTTCCTGTTCTCCGCCTTCTTCAGTCAGATCGACTTCATCGTGATGTTCTTCGCGATTACCGGTATGATTTGGCTCGGTGGGGCGGGGCCTTGTATCGTGGGCGGGCTCTATTGGAAACGTGGCACTTCTGCCGGTGCCTTTACCGCGCTGATTACGGGCTCCACGCTCGCGGTCGCCGGGATCATTTGCCAGAAGACATGGGAAACCGGCATCTACCCGTGGCTGGAGTCGCGCGAGCTGGTCGGCACCGTGGCGGTCTGGCTTACGAAACTTTCGGGACCGTTCCAGCCCTACATCGTCTGGGAGATGTCGCCGACCAAGTTCCCGATCAACTCTCAGGAGATGTATTTCTTCGCCATGGTTCTGGGGATTGCCGGCTATATTGTTGTTTCCCTGCTGACCTGCAAGACGCCGCACAACATGGATCGATTGTTGCACCGCGGGAAGTATCACCGTGAAGGCAAAGTCGTGGAGCGCGAAAAGCTGACTCTGCGTGGGGCACTCAACAAGCTGATCGGTATCAACTCGCAGTATACGCGGGGCGACCGGATCATCGCACGTTCAGTCTTTATCTATTCCTTTGTCTGGGGCTTCGGTAGTTTTGTCGCCATCGTGATCTGGAACAACATCTCACCCTGGCCGAAAGAGTGGTGGGGCACTTGGTATTTCATCACGACGATTGTGGTCTCTGGTGCCATCGGTGTGGTTTCGACTTTCTGGTTCACCTGGGGGGGGATCCGCGACATGCTGAGAATGTTCAAGGACCTGGAAGGTCAGGACAGCAATATCCTCGATGATGGGCGCGTTATGGATGGCGTCAGCGCCGACGATGTGGCCTTGGTCGAGCAAACCGATCACGTTACGATCGAGGAAGCGCACATCGAAGAGCATGCCCTGGAAGAGGCGCTCGAAAAGAAGCACGACGACGAGGAACTCAAGAAGCTCAAGAAGCAATTAGGAGAGTAACCCGCCCGCTGCGCTCGAGTGCGCGGAGAACGCGAAGGCTGGAGACGGCTTTGCTCTCGGCGAATCTTAGTTAGATTGATTTTTTAGGTAGCGCAGCACCGCGTGCCTCGAATGGCACTACTTTAAGGACAAATTGAAGGGTTCCTATTGCAACAAAGCGTCGCTCGTAGTGGCTGCTTTAGCTGCCATATTCAGCATCCTAAGCCGGGCCGGGTCGATGGCGACTGAAGTCGCCACTACGATAAGAAGCTTAAAGTAGTGCCATTCCCGCGTGCCTCGGCGTAGCCCTCAGGCGAAGACGGGTCCCCGGTGCGCATTACTTTAAGGGCAATTTTAAGGATTCCTGTCGCAACAAAGCGTCGCTCGTAGTGGCTGCTTTAGCTGCCATATTCAGCATCCTAAGCCACCTCGGCTCGATGGCGACTGAAGTCGCCACTACGATAAGAATCTTGAGCTAAGCCATTCAGGACGCACCAGCGCTACCATTTTTCACCAGCTTAGGCCACTTAACCAAGTAGAACTTGGCGAAATGAGTTTTGTAAACCGTTAATTAACGTTAATTTACGTAAATTGACGGTTCAATCTGTCCGGCAAGTGTGCTTCAGGAGAGGGCGGGCGCCTCGGAAGAAAGTTGGATTGTCGCGGAATGCTGTCGGATGACGGGCTTAATCCGGATTTCCCGATAGCGAGGAACTTTCTGATCGAGCAGTGAGAAGAAGAGTTCTACCGCTTCTTCCGTGACGGATGTGCTGAACTCGGTGCCGACGATGCGTGAGAGGCGGGAACTGATCCGCTCCTCTTCGCCCACGACGCCGATCTTCAGCTTGGGCATGTAATCGCACTCCCACAGGCATGCCAACAGGTGCGAATAATTGCCTTCCTGCACCACCAGTGCGTCGTATTTTTCCTGGTTGGCCGAGAGGAAGTTCATGATCATCGTCTCTTCCTGCCCCACGATCGGCCAGACGACGTCGGAATCACGCACGTCAAGAGCATGGGTCTGGCAGGTTTCCATGAAACCCTTGTGAATCTGCTGCCCCGGATAAAAGCTCGGTTCGGAGCAAACCAGTCCGAGTTTGCGCAGGCCTTGTCCGGCAAAGTGCTCAGCCATGACCTTACCGGCTTGCTTCCAGTCGTAATGGACCGAATTGGTCTCGCGGGTCAGTGCATACTCGCCGATGACCACGACCGGCACGCCATAGTTATCGAGGCATTTGAGCCACTCGTCATTCACCCAGCCGCTGATAAATACGCCGCGCAGATTGGCCAGTTCCTCTAAAATCGCGCTGTCCGGTGTCTTTTTCGCCACAAAATAGCGCATCTTGTAGCCGCGCTTGTAGAGCAGTTTGCGGAGCACCTCCAGTTGCGTGGGCGACGGATAGCTCCACTGGTCCACCGCAAGAAAGCCGATTGCTCCCAGTTTCTCCCCATTGGAGATGCGTGATTGGACAAAGGTTCCCCGGCCCTGGAGTCGTTCAATGACTCCTTCCTCGCTCAGTTCCAGCAGAGCCCGTCGGAGGGTGATCATGCTCACATCAAACATTTCCGATAGTTCCTTTTCGGGGGGGAGCTTGTCGCCCACGTCAAGGCCTTCTTTACCGATGTAGCTCAGCATCTTTTGCTTCGCGCGGGTATATTTCGGAATGCTTAATACGCTCATGGTGTTATAAATAGTGCTTATCTCGGTATATTCAATATGTCAATATAATCATATACACACAAAAGTAACAAGACACTCAGTCCTCGTAGGGCACGGTTAAGTTCTCCTTGTCCAGTATATATCCCCATTGCTCAATGTATTCCATTCCCGGCAGGAATTGGTCGTTCTCGGCCTCAAGTTTCCTCTGCAAGGCGGCCTCCAGCTCCGCTCGAATGGCCGCAAAATCAGGGTTGGCGATCTGGTTCTGTAGTTGGAAGGGGTCGGTTTCGTTGTCGTAAAGAAGCCAGGGGCCCGAGAGATCACGCACATAGGTGTAGCGGCGGGTGCGGAGACCGCGATATTCCCTCCCGTCGTGGTGGGTGGAGGACCATTGGCCGAAGGGGTGGGGACAGGTGAGCAGGACCGCGTCGCCGTCGGGATTGTCACCTCCCCTGATGTGTCCGGAGAAGTCGACGCCTTCAACGCACTCGGGAACCGGCAGGCCACACAGACCGAGCAGGGTGGGCATGACATCCTGGGTATTGATCAGCGCATCGGTTTCGCGCGGCTGCCATCCCTCTAGATTCGGATAGCGCAGCAGGAAGGGCACGCGGATGGATTCGTCCCAGGGTTGTTGCTTCTTCGTGCGGCCATGGGAGCCCAGCATGTCGCCGTGGTCGGAGGTAAAGAGCACGATCGTGTCTTCGGCGATTCCACAGGCATCCAGGGTTCGAAGGAGACTGGCCATGCAGTCATCCAGGGCCGAGCAGTGGGCATAATAACCTGCCAGCCATTCACGAGCTTCAGGAGCGGCTTGTTCCGGGACGTTGGGGCGCAGTTTGATGCTATCGGGCGTGTAGAGCGCCTTGTAGCGCTCGGGCGCCGTTTCATAGGGAGCGTGCGGAGGGCCCCAGGAGAGCATCATAAAGAAGGGCGCTTCGCTCTCCGCATGGTCGCGGATATAGGCTTCTGCGTCCGCGGTCTGGGCTTCGGCGTCGTAACCCTCCCAGTAGAGCATCTCTTCCGAGTCATTGGCGTAGTAGGCCGAATGGTTGTAGTCGTGCGTGCACTCCAGCACCTTCCAGTAGTCGAAGCCTAAACGGCGTTCCTTGGGGATGTAGCGTGTGCGCCCTCCGGCATTGACGTGCCATTTGCCGATATAGGCGGTGTCGTAGCCGCCGCTGGCAAAAGCTTCGGCAATACTGGTGCCTTTGGGGTGGAGTGGGACGTCGTTCACAAATAAGCCGTGGGTGAGGGGGCGCTGACCCGTTAAGAAACAGGCCCTCGCGGGGGTGCAGACCGGGCAGCCCGCCACCGCATGGCTGAAGTTGACGCTTTCGGAGGCAAAGGCGTCCAAGTGTGGAGTCAGGACGTTCGGGTCTCCTGTGTAGCCCAAGGCTTGCTGCCGCCATTGGTCGCCAAACACAAAAATAATATTCGGTCTTTTTTTCTTCATTTTCCGATTTTTTGTTGACTAAAGATCCTAAGATACTGTTTATAGTATCTATTAGCCTGTTAACAAGTCCATATTAGGGCTAAAGCGAAAAAACTTAGGACAGTATCAAAATAGCTAGGTAACCATTCACCTAATCAAACCCTAAACATACAAAGAAAGGCAGAAGATCGGCATGAAAAACACAGAAACAGATACAACTTGGGCAAAGGAAATGATCGCGGAAGGTATGCTCACACGAGGTGTGAAGTGCATGGCCTTGGCTGCGTGTTTGGCGGGGGCAGCTTCCGTCGCGAACGCCGCATTGACGACGGGAACGAGCGAAGATTTTACGGCCAGTGAATTTAACGGTGGTGTCTACTCTGTGGACGATACGTTTACGGTAACACATGGTCTAGTCTTTACGGATGATGTGGACTACGCCCTCTGGGATCAGAGTAATGCCATTACAGAAGCGAGTAACCGTATTCGGTCCGGTAATACGGCTGATCCTTCTTTTGCTACTTGGAAAATTACAGTTCCTGAGGATATGGCCATCACTGGTTTTAAATGGGGGCTATCCGACCTGTATATTGTAAAACAAGTGAATCTTGACTTGGATGTCCGTTATAGCACGGATGGCACGAATTGGACAGTTGTGGAAAATTTTAATTATTCTAATGTTGCAACAGCCGGGTTTCAAGGAGCTCAGTCCTTTCAGGACCTATCCATCGTAGGCTCAAGTAGTGTGCTTTACGTTGGGTTTTCCCTTAATGAGGGCGATATTGCGTCAAATGCAGGTGATGGACTGTTCATTGCCAATGGGACAAATTCCTATTTTGAGGTGCAAACAGTAGCCATTGCCATTCCTGAGCCGGCGACTTTCGCGATTCTGAGCGGCGTTCTTGCTCTGGGCGCAGTATTCCTTAGAAGGAAGAAATAATGGGTTTCCGACCGAAAGACGCCGTGCGTCAGGCAGCTGGCTTCACTTTGCTTGAACTGCTCGGCGTCATCGGCATCATCGCAGTCCTGGTCGCGCTGTTGTTCCCCGTCTTCCGGCGGGTCAAAGACAGCGCGAACAGTGCGACTTGCGTGTCGAACCTACGCCAGTTTGGTGCGGCCAACGGCATGTATGCCGCCGATCATGACGGTTGGATGACGCCCTGTGTGAAGGCGGGACAATCATTTGTCACGAACTTTGGTGCCCAACGCATCATGTGGTTCGAGTCCCTCTTGCCCTATGTGGGAGGACCGGATCAAATTCCATCGGGTTTTGGCGATGACTTCGCCATGCCGGGGAGCTATTTCTGCCCCTCCTCGCAGATATTCGGTAGCGGGCAGGAAATTTTCGACAATAATGGCACGCCGGGCTTCCGCATCACCAGTTACGCTTACAACGCCCGAATCGGTGGATATACCATCTGGCATGGAGGGGCGATTGGCGATGCCTATGCGGATCGGAAAGTCTTCAATTGTCCCAATCCTGCCAAGATTGTGATGATGGCCGATTCAATCCGGGTTTACTTTGACCAAAATCAAAACAATTGGGAAAATGCCTTCCCCCAGCGCCATGCGGGGGGAGACAACGTCCTGTATGTGGATGGTCATGTCGACCGTATCGATGCATCCACTATTTCAAAGGAAGAATGGGAGGAGAACTTCCTGGTCCTGGGTTGGAGATAGCTATATCGTGCCACTTCAAGGGGCGGTGTTCTCGGGTTAGCCGCATTTAGGACTCCACTATTAAAAAGGACTAATGGTGGCAGGCTTTCTTGCCTGTCATCTTATCGTGCCGTCCTCGGGCGGCACAGTCAAAATTAGTAACGAATTAGAGAAATGGATTATAAACGTATTTTTTCCGGCAAGCGATCGTCGGTATTGTCCCTAGCTTGTCCGGAAACCGCAGTCGGTTTGACACGGTCTCATCGGGAACGACCAGCCAACGGACTTTCCGGGCGCCTTCTGGCTGCCATCACACTGATGGTGTTGACCTCTGCCAGCTGCAGCACAAATACGCATTCCGCAGTCGATAATACCGTCGCCGAGTCTACTCTGATTCAAGAGCAAGAAAACGAGCTCCTTCCCGCTACGGTTCAAGAGGAAGAGTCTGCTCCCGTCCAGCCCGCCGAGAAGGAACCGGAGGCGGTTCAGCTTCAGGAGCCGGCATCCGACGCTCCGCTTGCTTTGGTTCAAGGGCAGAAGACCGACTATGTCATCCTGCTGCCGGACGATCCTGCGCCCGCAGTCGCGACCGCCGGTCGTGAGCTGGCCGGCTATCTGCGGAAAATCACCGGCGTGAATTTCCCCGCCCGCACCGAGTCCGAGTTGACTGCCCAAGTGGGTGAGGGCGCGTCCTGGCCGCCGGTGCTGGCGGTGGGGCCGAGTCGCTTCGTCGACAAACTCCTGAAGGCAAATGAAATTGAATTAGGAGCTCCGGACGACGATTCGATTTATCTCCATACCCAGGGACCGAATCTCATCCTGACCGGATCGTCGGAACGTGCGGTCCTCTACGCTGCCTATACTTTTCTGGAGGATGCCTGCGGGGTTCGCTGGTGGTCCTCCAACGTGGAGCACGTTCCCCATAATACGTCCTTGTTGCTTCCTCAGTTGGATACTTTCTACACGCCGCGGATCAAATATCGTGACATCTACTACGCCGATGCCCGCACCAACCCGTTCTCCGCCCGCTTGAAGCTCAACGGGCACATGCAGCCCATCGGCTCGGAGCAGGGTGGTCATTACCGGATCATCGGACTGTGCCATACTTTCGAGCAATTCCTGCCCGGAAACCTCTATTTCGACGAACATCCCGAATGGTATAGCCTCCGCGGCGGGAAGCGCTTGAAGGAGGACAGCCAGTTGTGCCTGACCAATGAGGAGATGCGGAAAGAATTTACCAGAGTCGCACTGGAACGCATCCGCAAAGACCCGGAGGCGGGATACATCGGAGTCAGTCAGAATGACAACCGGAATGCCTGCCAATGCCCGGCGTGCCGACAGGTGGTCGCGGAGGAAGGGGCGGAATCCGGCGCGATCCTACGCTTCGTCAATGCCGTGGCTGCGGATATCGAGAAAGAATATCCTGACTTCAAAATCGTTACGTTGGCCTATCAGTATACGGAAAAGCCGCCGCGCATCACCAAGCCGCGCGACAATGTGCTTGTCCAGTTGTGCTCCATCGAGGCTTCGTTCGCACAGCCGTTGCTGACAGGTGAACAGAACCGCAGTTTCAGCGGGAACCTGAACAAATGGCTGGCGATCACCCCGCGCTTATTCATCTGGGACTACCTGACTAATTTCAGTAAATCGCTCGTTCCCTTTCCAAACTACCGGGTCATGGGCACGAATATTCACGACTTCAGTAACGCCAGTGTCGTCGGCATGTTCTGCCAGGGGGATTCCCTCTCGGTCACCGGTGATTTCCTTCTGATGCGGGCATGGGTCGTCTCGCACATGCTCTGGAATCCAGATGCCGACCCGGACGCCTTGCGGCGGGAATTCCTCACTGGCTACTATGGGGCGGCCGGCGAGTCTCTCGACGCCTATATGATGTTCCTCTGCGACGAGCTCGAAAAGTCCGGCGCGATCCTGAAGTGTGACCGTGGCGATACCTCGACTTGGCTGACGATGGAAGCGCTGAATGAGGCTACGAAATTCTTCGATCAGGCCCAGGAAGCCGTTGCCGGGGATCCGACCCTGAGCACCCGTTTGGAGATCGCGAGAATCACTTTGGACAATGCCTGGCTGGAATATTTGAAACGCAGCCCCGAGGATCCGATTACCAAGGCGGCCGATTATCGCGGCCCGCAGGACATCAGCGCCGCGATCGACGACTTTCTGGCCAAAACGGCAAAATACGGCACTCGCCACTATTCCGAGAGTGAAAAGTTCAGCTTTTACCGCGAGCGCCTGAAAATGTGGCAAGGCTCGCTGGGGCGGAAGTCGGCACCGTTGCCGGAGGGACTCCCTTCCGCCTCCGAAGTGCAGGTCGTTGGCCCATGGGATATCCGCATGTTTGCTGCCGGCCGTTGGACGGAGCTGGTCGACGAGGACAATGCGCCTTACGGCGGGGCAGTCCGGCTTTTCGGGAAATTCCATCAATGGGCGGTGCAATACCGTTTCCCCGAGTCGTTGTCCGGCGAGTGGGATCTGTATGCCGAGGTGCGCTGCGACGAGTTGGCGGGCTACACCGGCACCGGTATGAGTATCGGAATTCACGATGGTGTCTCGAAGCGGAATATTCTGGATGTCAAGGTGCCGGCTGGAGAGATCGCCGGCGGGAACTACACGCTGGTGCACCTGGGGACTGCGAAGATTAACCCGGAATGCTTCCTCTTCATGGCACCGGCAGGCAAACCTGAGCAGCCGGCTCCCGATCTCTATATGGGCCGGGTGATCTTGGTGAAGCCTGCGGCAGCGACGGAATAGTCGGCTTGTTGCTGCGCATGAACAATTCCGGCAACGGTGGCTGGCCAGTTCAGGAACGAAAAAGCTAATGATAGAGGTTTGAAAGAGACATTTGGCCTTCAAGACCGCTTAGTTAAAGCTTATTCCAGAAGTGCCCATTAGAGAGTCCGACGACATTCGTGAATTATTCTCGACATTGGTATCTACTTGAAGTAGCTATTATGGCATGGATACGGCAAAACTCTTTCAGACAGGGCGTAGTCAGGCCGTTCGATTGCCCAAAGCCTATCGCTTTGACGGCCGTCAGGTCTTTGTCAAGCGAGTGGGGCAGGCCGTGGTTTTGATGCCGGAAGCAAATTCGTGGGATATCTTGTTCGAGGCCTGCGATGAATTCTCCTTAGATTTCATGACTGAGCGTAATCAACCCGAGGTTCAGGACCGTCCAGCTCTTGGCGCATGAAGTATCTGCTCGATACCAACACCTGCATTTTCATCATCAATCACAAGCCGGAGTGTGTTCGGCAGAAAATGCAGTCTATACCCATTGGCGACATCGGTGTGTCATCCGTGACAGTTTCTGAATTGGAATACGGAGTCGCTAAGAGCGCTGTGGTGAAGAAAAACCAGTCTGCACTGGAAAAGTTCCTCATGCCGCTGGAGATCATCGCCTATGATGAATCTGCCGCTCGATACTACGGAGTCATTCGCACACAACTGGAAAAGAAAGGAACGCCCATCGGATCCATGGATTTGATGATCGCCGCCCACGCGCTTTCTTTGGGTATGGCGGTGGTCACCAACAACCTTCGCGAGTTCAAGCGAGTTCAGGGACTGAAGGTTGAGGATTGGACGAAGGCATAGAGCCTTCTGCGTTTAGTTAGGCGTAGCTGGTGAGTGCGGTTTTCAAAAGCAGCGCAAGGCGCAGAGGCAGGAGTGCAGCGAGCTGCATGACTGTCTCTGCAACGCCGCGAACTTTTGAAAAAAGCCTCATCCCTTTGGGACTGGGGGAAATTTGCCTTCCAACGGCGTTGGTCGCAGCGGCACGGGTCTCGACCCGCACGCACTGCGACCGCCTTGTTGGAAAACAAATTTCTACCCAGCCAGCACGTCTACCTAAACGCAGAATGCTCTAGTCGAGGGCTGAAGTATTCCGCGCACCATATCCCTTATGTCCAGTTTTTGGGAGTGCTCTTAGCGCGCTTGTAAAAGCACTGGAAGGATCTTCTCGGCTGCCCGTTCGCCCATGCGCTGGTAGCCTTCACCATTCGGATGGAGATCATCCGGCAGTAGGACCGCGTCTTCTTCCCAGAACAATTCACGTCCTTCGAATAAAAAGAGTTTGTCGTCGCCCTGTTCCTTCAGGGCACGATAGGCAATCCGCAACTGTTCCCGGTAGTTCTCGAGAGTCATCTCAACCGCATTGGGGTTGACTTCTCCATAGGGGCAGAAAATCGGCGTAATCAGCCCGATGGGCGTCATGGGATGCTTTTCCCTGATCAATTTGACCAGTCCAATGGCGGCTGCCGCGAAGGTCCGCTTGTTTAGGGACGCCATTCCGTAAACGTTAATGCCCAGCTTGAGGGTGATGATGTCCACCGGCAGGTCACGGATCAGGCGTCCTTGCATCGGCTCAAGGTGGCAGTTGGCACCATAGCCCAGATTCGTCAGGTGCAAGTCATGCTTACGGGCCGCAATGGCCGGCCAGGTGAGTGCGGGACTCGTTGCCGCCCGGCAGTGTGTGATCGAACTGCCATAGCTGAGCCAGCGAAGCCGGTCATCGGAGACTGGCTCCACGCTGCTTCCCTCGGTCACAGTAAAGGACTGGAGGCAGAGTTGCGTAAAGACAGGCAGCCAGATTTCGTAGGTCCGGGAGGACTCCAGTCCGGTGAAGCGCACTTCATTGGCTTTCGGGTCCGCCGCAACCGTTGTGAGCAACTCGCCTTCGGAGACGAGGTCAAAGGCGGGTGCGGGCTCATCCTCTGAGAGTATTTTCACCCCTAAAGCAAGCTCCGGGCTGGTGGTTCGGAAGCGCACGCGGACTCCGGAGGCACGGCCTGCTTTGTCCAAAAGGTCGCCATGCGTGGCATACAGCGGCAACTCCTCAACAGGCAAACGCCAAGGCCGTAAGCCGGATTCAGTCGACTCGCAGCTGACATGGCCTTGCAAGTAGGACTCGGTAATGGAGATTTTTTTCATTCGAGAAAGTGTATTGGGATCGGGAATACAATGCCGAGCCTCTTGTTCGTCGAGGCTCGGCATTGATTTCCTGACACATATGGACTGCTACTTGATTATCTATTGATATCGTTTTCTGACTCCCAAACAAAGGCTTACATGGCGTAGTGGCGACTTTAGTCGCCATCGGGGCTGCGGTAGCTTTCTAGACGTATGATGGCAGCTGAAGCAGCCACTACGAGTTCCGCATACGGCACGATGTATTACCGTAAAGCTCATGAAAGGAGTGCCATTCACGCTAATGACTCGTGCTTCTCCTCTCCTTTAAAGAGCACCGCAAACCATTCTACAGCCGGCCTTCGACCAGATTCAATGGAAGGGCTTCGGGCTGTTGCGGGCAGGATTCGATGGCCACGCAGGCACCGGCGTCCGACGATTTCAGGAAGGCGTGCATGACTTCCAATACGTGGTAGGCGAGCTCGCCGCTGGCACGATGGGCGCGCTTGCCGTCGCTAAGGATTGCGTAGGCGAGGTCGGCCGCGCCGATGCTGCGGGAATTCATGCGGTAGGGATGGCTGAAAGGCATCTCCTGCCACTCCTTGGTCGATGCGGTCCACATCGAGACCGGGCCGTCGAAAGTATTCGGATCCGGAACCTTGAGCGAGCCTTCGGTTCCGTAGATTTCGATCGGGCTGTGGCCATGTGCCGGGACGTCGAAGGAGACTGTCATGTTGATGATCGCTCCGCTGTGGAATTCGAGCACGCCGCTGTAGTGGGTGGGCACTTCGACCGGGAGCAGTTTGCCGAACTGTTCCTTGCTGGTCGCCAGGCGCTGTTCGAAAGCCTTCGTGTTCATCGCGCTGACCCGCTTCACCGGACCGAGCAGGTTGATCAGTGTGGTGATGTAATAGGGGCCCATGTCGAACATCGGGCCGGCGCCGACTTCGTAGAGGAAGCCGGGGTTCGGGTGCCAGCTTTCCGGGCCGCGGGTCATGAAGGAGGCCGTGCCGCTCTTGACCTCTCCGAGCCAGCCGTCGTCCACGAGTTTGCGGCAGGTCTGGCTACCGCCACCGAGGAAGGTATCCGGCGCACAGCCGACGAGCAGGCCCTTGGCTGCGGCGGTTTCGAGCACTTTCTTGGCGTCTTCGAGGCTGACGGCGAGCGGCTTTTCGCAATGCACGTGCTTCCCCGCGTTGAGTGCTGCGAGGCTAACCTCTGCGTGCACGGCGGGAATGGTCAGGTTGATCACGAGCTGAACGTCCGGGTTCGCCAGAAGCTCGTCCACGGTCTGCGCCTGGCACTCGTTCTCTTCCGCCTTGGCCTTGGCGACGTCCATGTTGAGGTCCGCGCAGGCAACCACATCGAGCACTTCGAAGAGTTTCGCGCCGTTAAAGTAGGCTTGCGAGATATTGCCGCAGCCGATGATGCCGATTCCGATTTTGTCTGCCATGGGAAATTCCTTACTTGTTGCCTTGTGCGATTTTGTTGCGGGTGAGGTAGTCGTAGCTCGTCTTGATGGCTGCCATCATGTCGCCTTCGAAACTGTCGAGCTCGACCGCGATGTATTCGGTTTGCCCGGTTGCTTCGACGGCCTTGTAGGCGGCGAGCAGGTCGACCTGCCCGGTGCCGGCGGCGCGGAAGGGCACCGAATTGCTGACCATGATTTTTCCACTTTCAGTCTCCGCTTCAGTGAACTCGGCCTTGTCATCGACAATCCCATCCTTGAAGTGCAGTGCCTTGCCGCGCACGCCGATTTCCTTGATGAAGTCGACCGGGTCGAGACCCGCGCGGGCGACCCAGAAGATGTCTGCTTCGTAAAGGACGGTGTCCGGTGTATTGGCGAGAAAATACTGATAGCCGCGTTGGCCTTCGACCAGAGCGAGGTCCCAGTCGTGATTGTGATAGCCGACTTGTATGCCATAAGGCGCGGCATTGGCAGCGGCTTCACAATAAAGCTCGGTCATGGCCTTCAACTTGTCCAAGGATTCGTAGTGTTCATGGAACTTGGGTGGGCAGCCGGTGTAGAGATATTTATGCCCCATCATTTGTGCCTGTTCGATAATGGCGTTCTTGTCATCGCCGATCGGCAGGCCGATGTGTGCAGTGGGCGCCTTCAGGCCGAGTTCGGCGAAAAGCTTGGCTGCTGCTTCGGGCGTGGAGCCCGGGTAGCCGGCCGGTTCGACGCAGCCGAAACCCATGTCGGCGATGGCGCGGATCGTGCCTTCGTAATCGGCAGAAGCCTGGTCGCGAACGCTGAAAAGCTGGACGGTGATCTGTGGTGTCATAATAAATGCTCTCCTTGGGTGGGTTGATTAAATCTTTTCAGATATTTCGTAAAAAAGACTATATCACGCCGCATTTAACCTGTATATTGACTAAAACTATGAATTGCTGGCGAAACCTTCCAGAGCTTAAGAGCATCGGATTATACGTGAGCCCGATGGGCGGGGCGATCGAGCCTGCTCAAGTTTCGAAGCGGCACTGCCGTTTCGAGATCATCCTGGAAGGCGCTGTCTATGGCTTTGAAGATGAACCGGTCTTACACTCCGAAGGTTCCGTCTTCTGTCACCGGGAGGGTCAGTTGACGGTTTCGGAGTCGCCGGATGATAGCTATTACAATTGCCTGACCGCAGAGTTCGCTTGCCGGCCGGGGGAAGAGCCGCCGACTTGGCCACGGATGTTTTACTGGAGCGACCGCAAGGCCATGCACCAGTTTGCCGACGAGATGCTTCACGCGTTTCACTACGCGGCGATGGATCGGGGCGTGATCGGCGGTCTTGTTTTAAGCCGCCTGCGTTTCGAGCTGGAACAGTTCCGTATGCATGACAGCACGCAGCATCTGCATCCCCAGCTAAGGCGCGCGACGGATTTTATCAATTCGCACTACGCCTTGCCTGTTAGCCTCGATGACGTTGCGGCGAGCGCAGGCGTTAGCGTATCCCACCTGCACATGCTCTTTCGGGAACACCTTGGAGAGAGTCCGCACCAATATCTCATCCAAAAGCGGATGCGTGCGGCCGGGCACGCGCTTGCGTCAACGAATGCTCCGATCAAGGTCGTTGCCGTTGAGTGCGGTTACGCCAATACCGAAAATTTCTGTCGTGCCTTCCGTAAATTTTATGACCGCTCGGCTACTGAATACCGCGAAGCCTACACGCGGTCAAAGTCCGCAGTATACTGACGCCCTGTTGCAATTCAGTGGTCGATTCTCAAGTGTCCTGAGTCTGATATGCTCGGCATAAATAGATTATTGGGTAGCGGCTGATTGTCCCCAATCGCCATTGCGGTGTTGAGTGCCCTGTGTGTCGATGACTGACAACATCGTTTGGTGCGTGGGGGCACGCACCGCTATCATTTAGGGGTATAATACCGATAAGAAGGCGAGTGCCTTGTTGGACGGATACTTTCGCAAAGGCTCCACCTGTGGCGTGCTCGCTTGCGAGCGCCCGAAGCTTGCAGAAGGTTGGCCAGACGTCGAAGCGTCCGCAAGCGAGCCCGCCACGGAAAGCACACTTATTGTTTCAACCAGACACTAGCATTTTAGTTTTAGTGAAGTGCCATTTATTACAGACGCTTGCGGAGCGAGAGCGGTGAGAACCCTGTTTCGCGTTTGATGAAGCGATTGAAAACGGCTTGTGAGTTGAAACCGCAGAGCTCCGCAATCGTATTCATGGAATTCTGGGAGTCCCGCAGCAGGTTGATGGCGCGGTTGAGCTGATAGTTTGCACGGTAATCCCGGATGCTGATGCCCATCTCGTTTTGGAAGCGGGTGCGCAGTTGCCGCCCGCTTAGGCCCAGTTTGCGTCCGATCTCATCGACGGTCCACCCCTGGTGGACGGACTCGACTATGGCGCCCTCCACTTTGGCGATCCAGGAATCCCGGGGCTTGTTCGAAGGATTGTCCTGATGTGATTTTGCCAGGCGGTAGAGCAGGGTGTCCAAGAGGGGGAGTGCCTCTTGTTGCTCATTAGCATTCTCGCTGTTGGCGCAACGAACAATATCACGCCAGATCTGAAGGTCGGCCTCCTGAGGCTGCAAAATGCTGTGGCTGAGGTAATCCAGAAGCTCGCTTCCGTGAACCAAGTCGAAAGTCAGGAATAGCCAGCGCAGCTGATCGCTTTCCAAATTCAAGTAGTGGTGAAACTGGAACGGCCTCACGAGATACGCCTGACCCGGCTTCAAGGGGTGTTCGGCCCCATCCACAATCACGGAGCCTGCGGTTTCAAGGACCAGGATGAGGACATTCCGGTGATGCGAGCGGTTATAAAAATTCTTTTGCTGTAAGGACTCCCGGTTGTTTCGAAGGAAGGTGACCAGGTTGTTCACCCGGGGCCGTTCCGGTGCTTCGATGCCACGGTAGTAGCTGGTGGGTTCAGCTAATGTTTCCGGAAAGCCTGAGACGGGTTGTGCGGGGGGATTCATTTCCGAAATCGTCAAAAAAAATACCGAAAAAGGCAAATACAAACGAAAGTGTTTCTGTTAGTATAGGGTGTTATGGCAGATAATCTAATTTCGAGTTACACCCAGGAGGAACGGATCAAAACCCTCATCTATTCGGATGCGGCGGACGCCTGTTCTCACGTGGCCACGGAGATCGCGAGTCTCATACGAACACGCAATGAGGCCGGTAAAGCGACCGTCCTTGGTTTGGCGACGGGATCGACGCCGGTGCGGCTCTATCGCGAGTTAATCCGCATGCACCGGGAGGAGGGGCTTTCCTTCCAGAACGTCATTACCTTTAACCTCGACGAATACTACGGCTTGTCCGGCGATCATCCGGAGAGCTACCGCCGGTTCATGCAGGACCAGTTGTTCGACCACGTGGACCTGAAGCTTGAAAACACGCATGTGCCGGACGGCTTGGTCGAGCGGGAAGATGTCTTTACCTCTTGCCAGACCTACGAAGAAGCCATTCGGGCAGCGGGTGGGATCGATATTCAGATTCTGGGGATTGGTCGCACGGGGCATATCGGTTTTAACGAGCCCGGCTCCGATGCGCAGACGCGCACCCGCCTGGTTACATTGGATAGTCTGACGCGCCGCGATGCGGCACGCGACTTCCTTGGAGAAGAGAATGTGCCCCGGCACGCCATCACGATGGGGGTCGGCACGATTCTCGATGCGCGTAAGCTTTACCTGTTGGCCTGGGGCGAGGCGAAAGCGCCGGTCCTCGCGGAGTCGGTTGAAGGCGAGCCGACGGATTCCATTCCTGCCAGCTTCCTCCAGCAGCATGACGATTGCGAATTCTGCATCGACTTGGCGGCGGCCGGTCATCTGACGCGGGTGCGCTATCCTTGGCTGGTGGGTCCGGTGGAGTGGACTCCGGAGATGGTGCGCAAGTCCGTCGTCTGGCTGGCCGGGAAGGTCGAGAAGCCTCTCTTGAAACTGACCGACGAGGACTATGCGGAAAATGGCATGGCGGATTTGCTGACCGAAAAAGGTTCCGCCTACAACCTCAACATCGACCTGTTTAACATCACGCAGCACACCATTACCGGTTGGCCGGGCGGCAAGCCGAATGCGGATGACAGCAGCCGGCCGGAACGCGCGAATCCATTTCCCAAGCGCTCGCTCATTCTGAGCCCCGAGCCGATGGACGACGTTTACTGCCTCGGGGGCACCATGCATCGTCTGGCCAATCAGGGGCATGATGTGACGGTGGCTTACGCGACTTCCGGCAATCTGGCGGTGCCGGATCCGGATGTGCGCCGCGCGATCGAGCTGATCATGGAGGTCGGTCAGGAACGTGAAAACCAGGACGATATCGGCTTTGCGCGTTCGGTCGAAGAACAACTGAATGCCAAGGGGCAATTCGGTGAAGATACCCGGGACATCCGTCATGTGAAAGGCTTGATCCGTCGCGGGGAGGCTCGTTCCTCCGCACGTCTTCTGGAGATCCCAGCCGGGCAAGTTCGTTTCCTTGATTTGCCGTTTTATGAGGAGGGGCGCTATCGTCGCTTCAAGTGGGGCGATGCCGATGTCAGCGCGATGGTGAACTTGCTGGAGGAGCTCAAGCCGCATCAGATCTTTGCCACGGGCTTGGGCCACGATCCACTGTCTGTGACGTCCATTTGTTTCGAGGTGTTGCGCGCCGCGCTGAATGAATGTGCCAATTCGGAGTGGATCTCGGACTGCCGTATCTGGCTCTATCGCGGTCCGGGCGCGGAATGGGATACCCACGAAATCGACATGGCGGTGCCTTTGTCACCCGACGAATTCGAGTATAAGATCCGCGGAATCTACCAGCACCAGACACAGCGCAGCCAGTCGCCGAGCACGCTGCGGAAGAGCGGCAGCGATTCCTGGAATCTGGCGAGCCAGTTGAACCGCAGCACTGCGGAAACCTACGACGACTTGGGCTTGGCCGAATACGAGGCGATTGAAGGCTTTAAGTTATGGAACGCAGACAAGCCGGAATAGTTGTGGAAGCACTACAATACAAACATCAGCCCGTCTTGGACCCCGCGTTTGTCCCGGCCAAGATTTGGAATGACCACTATCGTCTGAAGGTTGCCGAATGTTCCGGGGAGCGTCAGGTTGCGGTGTGTCTCCGTCGCACGGATGGTGAGCACTGGATCTATCGTACGGTCATGTTGCCGGCGGAGCCACGCTACGAGGCATTGAGCTTTCGCTATCTCGAGCGGATCGTCAAATTTCTGCTCTGGGCCTGGGGCGGCAATCAAGTGTCCATTCATGGGGCACCGGAGTTGGTTGCAAAGCTGCAGCAAGTCTATTCAGCCGCGGGGGAACGCGCCTTCGATTATGAGTTCATGGGGCAGACCTGTTTTCTGGATACACTGCGCATTGAAGCAGCTCCCCAGCTGGAGTCGTCGCCGAAAACAGATGCGGTGGACCCCATCTCGACACGCGAGCTCCAAGGGTGCCGTATTGGTTTTGATCTGGGGGGAAGTGACCGCAAGTGCGCGGCGCTGATCGACGGCGAAGTTGTCTTTACCGAAGAGATCAAATGGGACCCGTATTTCCAGAGCGATCCTTCGTATCACCTCAATGGTATTCAGGATAGTTTGAAACGTGCGGCAAAGCATTTGCCCCGCGTGGATGCGATCGGCGGGAGTGCCGCGGGTGTCTATGTGAACAGTGAGCCACGCGTGGCTTCACTCTTTCGTGGCGTGCCCGGTGATGCCTTCCAGTCGACCATCCGGCCGATGTTCCGGGAGTTGCAGAAAATGTGGGACGATGTGCCCTTTGTGGTCCATAACGACGGCGATGTTACGGCCTTGGCGGGCGCTATGTCGCTTGGTCAGAATGGCGTTCTGGGGATTTCGATGGGGACCAGTGAGGCGGCCGGCTATATCAACCGGAGTGGTATCATAACCGGTTGGTTGAACGAACTGGCATTTGCACCGGTGGATTATCGTAGCGATGCGCCCGCTGACGAATGGAGCGGGGACCGCGGCTGCGGTGTTCAATATTTCTCCCAGCAAGCGGTGGACCGGCTCATTGAGCCCTCGGGCCTGAACATTTCCAGCGAGTTTTCGTTGCCGGAACGTCTCGAAATTGTTCAGGAAAAGATGAAGCAAGGCGATGAGCGTGCGGCGGCCATTTACCAAACGATCGGCGTCTATTTCGGTTATACCATCGCGCATTATTGCGACTTCTACGATTTCCAGCATCTGCTCTTTCTCGGCCGTGTCAGCTCCGGTCAAGGGGGGCAAATTATCCAGAAACAGGCGGAGCGTGTTCTGGCCGATGAGTATCCGAATTTTGCAGACAAACTTACGATCAGCATGCCTGACGAAAAAATGAAGCGACATGGGCAGGCGGTTGCCGCGGCAAGCCTCCCAACTTTAACACCAATGATCCAATCATGAACTTCTCGAGCACGAAAGCCGACTTTTTCATTCCCGACTCCCCGAACGGAGAAACGACACCCGAACGTACCACTCATTTGGGGATCGGCGCGCACCAGGATGATCTAGAATTCATGGCCTTGCACGGCATTCTCGAATGCTTCCAGCGTACCGACCGGTGGTTCGGCGCGGTGACTTGCACGGATGGTGCCGGTAGTTCACGCACGGGCCCGTATGCGACTTTCACGGACGAGCAAATGAAAGAGGTCCGCGTGCAGGAGCAAAGGACCGCCGCAGTCATTGGCCAGTATTCCTTTATGGCGCAGCTTGCGCATCCCAGTTCCGTCGCGAAAAACGCCGACCAGCGTATCGCCATGATCGATGATCTGGAGGCGATCCTCAAGGCCGCGCAGCCGGAGATCGTCTACACGCACAACCCCTTCGACAAGCATGCCACGCATATCGGAGTGTTTCATGCCCTGCTGGCAGCGATCCTGCGCCTGCCCGAATCCGAACGGCCCAAGCAATTGATCGGATGTGAAGTCTGGCGGGGACTCGACTGGTTGCCCGACGCATTGAAGCTCGTGCTCCCGCTGGACGGACATCCGAATCTGGCGGCTTCGCTCAACGGTGTGTTCGATTCCCAGATTGTGGGTGGCAAGCGCTATGACCTCGCTGTCGAAGGCCGGCGCCTGGCCAATGCGACTTTCTTCGACTCGCATTCGTCCGATGCCGCCCAGCGGATTACTTACACCCTGGATATGACCGAGCTGATGTCCGGAGAAGTATCTCTGGAGGATTTCTGTCAGCGCATCCTGAACCACTTCAATCAAGAGATCCTGGGCGGAATTCGATAGCAGAGTGAACCGCAAGCTCGAATGCTCGGATCTGACCGTTCGGGCTTGCGGTGCCGTTGACTTCGATGGCAACACCGGATTCGACACCCGGACCTTACGAGGATCATTCGGATTTCAAGTGAGCGGATGCGCCTGTGCTGATTGTGGCGGACAAGCGGTCAAATCTGTGGGCCTTGTCGTCTTGTAACTGTGCTGATTGTCGTGGTGATTGTGCCGAGGGATCCGGTTCTTATCTCGAGTATTCGATCGCGAGCATGCGGTGGTGGCGCATCTCCGGGACCTTCAACTGGAGGAGGCCATCGCTGTATTCGAAATCGACCGGGCTGCCTTCTGGGGCCAGTTGGACGTTTGCGACCTCTTGCTCGCAACGCAGCTGTATCGCGATGTCGTGGATGGGGAGCAATTCCTCGATGACTTCGTAGGACTTCTGTGAGGCTGTCAGGTTGCCGCCGCTCAGTTCGACTTCGCCGCCGCGGTTGATCGTGTGGGCGTGTAACAAGTGAATCACCTGGCGCTTCTCCTTGGCCTGCTCGGTCAGTGTGACACGTGCGGTGGAGGGGAAGTTGTCGAGATGCAATGATTCATCTTTGCCCAGCAGGTGGCGAATGGCTTTGCCGATGTATTGGCGGAGTGCGACTTGTCCGTAGCTTGCGTAGATGGAAAAGACGGGATGGGCGAGGTAGGTGATGTTGCCTTTCTTCGAGCCGCAGGCATAGCCGGATGTGTCCCGTTTGGCGGGTGCGTGCTGGTGGCTGCAGAAGTGGTCCCATGTCCGGTTGAAGTAGGGGTCGTGGATGTCGCCCAGACTTTCGCCATCGACGACTTTGAGGCGTCGGCTGCTCTGGTACATGACGAAGGGGCTGCTGATAAATACCGGCCGCAGGTCCTTCGTGGGCAGTATGTAATCCGGCTTGAATTCCGATTGCGGGCCGACTTCGGCACCGATGTCGAAGAGCATGCCGCGTGTGGCATCGATACCGCTTTCGCCGGTCAGGAAGAGCTTTCCGCCTGCTTCGAGGAATGCGTTGATCTTTGCCCTCATGGCCCCGTCGACGGTCACATCGTCGGGCAGGATCAACAGCTTGTAGGCACTGAGATCCATCTCCGTGTCGATCACGTCGAAGAGGAAATGCTCTTCGAGCAGGACACGGACGGCACCGGTGTCGGAGGCGCAGTCACGCTTTGAATGCCTGAAGAAGCCTTCACCGTCGGTCGATGCGCTGCTGAGCAAGGCAATGTCGGCGATATTGCTGGCACCGCTTACATACGACTCCTTCTCGGCAACTTCGCGATAGGCTTCGCCGATGATCTCGTAGGTGCTGCGGTCCAGCTCACCGCAGGGGTGTAATTGGTCACCGACACTGCATTTGGCCCCATAGGCTAGCATGGCGCAGCATTCGTAGCGCAGGGCATTGGGGTGCTTGAAGCCGCCGAATTCACCCCAGGTGGAATGAAACTTCCCGGTCATGCCCAGATATTCCATGTCGAGCTTGTGGACATATTTGGCCGACATCGGGAAGTGGTCGTAGCCCCAGCCACCGGTGGGCAGACTTTCCAGTTCGAGGTGGCTGAAATGAGGTAGGATCTCACGATAGCCCGGAGTGATGTGGCCGCTGTTGTGGAAGACCGGCATGTTCGGGTCGATGTCACGCACCGCAGCGGTGACTCTTTGGTAATATTTCATCAAAGCATCCATGCGGCTTTGAAGACGATCTTCCTGCTTGAGCGGATCGAGGCCCCGTTCCTTCATGTGCTGCAGGGCCCAGACCGAGCAGTCTTCGATCTGGTTGATAATATCGAGGAAGATGCCGTTGGCTTCAGGGAACAGCCTGACGACTTCACGTACTTGATCGCAAAGATAATCGAGATAGGGGGAGTGGAAGCTGAGCGACTTGAAGCCGGCTTTCAGGTTGGAGTTCGCCCAGCCGCCTTGTCGGCCATCCGGATCGATTTGCCGCCATTCCGGATGTGCGTCGGCAGCCATGTTGTGGATGCCAGCCGTCAGGTAAATCGGTACGTTCACGTCGATTTCCTTGCAGGCATCAAACTGTGCACGGAGCAAATCGAATTTGAGTCCGGGGTGGCGCTTTCCGATCTTCGTATCGTAGTAGCTCCAGCCATGGTGACAGGTGGCGAAAGTAGTAATGCTGTCGACCGCCGCTTTTTTCAGGGTTTCCTGATACCGCTGCTTGTCGAAATGTTCGCCGATGCCTTCTATGGCACCGGAAGTGTGGAAATCGAGGTGGATCTGGCGAAAGCGCAGGGGTGTCTTCATGCTGGTACTTTGGCCCGGTTCAGATCGGCGGTGAAGCGCTAATGCTTGTTTTATTTATCAATTTAGTGGTAAATATTCACGTAGATGAGTGAATTGCCATGGACTGAAGTTTTGTCGGAATGCCCCCGTTTGGTGGCATTGGCGCATCCTGTCCACGGGACACGTGTCTCCCGCGAGCGGTTCATGTTGCCGGATTTGTGGTCGCTGCACTTCTACGAGTATCATGGGCAGCTCGAGGTGGAGGGCGTCGGGATCTTTCAACTGCGTCCCGGTGTCGTCAGCTTGGTGCCGCCGGGGCGGGGGACGGTGTTTCATTATCAAGGTGTGTCACAGCACTGGTATTGCCACTTTCGCAGTCGGCAGGATTTGGACCATGTTGTTTTTGAAACCGTCTTTTTCGAGGGGGACCCCCGTCTGTTTATGCTGAGACAGTCGCTCGCAGAGATGGTTGGATTCGGCGTTCAGGAGTCGCTTCGTGCCGATGTGAGATTGTGGGATGTACTGCACGGTCTGGCTGAAGTGCAAAGGAATGAACCGGATGCCGGAGCGACGCACATCATCAATGAAGCCACGCATCTGCTACAACAGGAGATGTCTAAGGGGCATAGCGTCGCTGCGATCGCCGGGCTTTGTGGCGTTTCCCATAACAAGTTCATCCAGCTTGTCCGCGAACAGACGGGTTTGACCCCCAGTGCATGGATGAGCCAGTTGCGCACGGACCGCGCCTACGAGCTACTCAAGTATTCGGACATGCCGGTGAAGGCCATTGCCTATGAGGTCGGCATTCCGGACCTGCACTATTTTAACAAAGTGATTCGTAAGCGCTTTGGCTGCGCGCCCCGGCAGTTGCGACGCGGGACCTCGGCATAGTCATATTCCGGCTAGCGCATGGCTCTATCTTTGAACGACATCTCTCGGTCTGGGCTGAATTAAAGCTGTTCACTGCCAGTTCTGTATATAGAATGACTCGTGAAGTTGCCGTATGAGCTCCCAGACTAATCCGCTGCACGCCGTATTGCGCTCCATAAGCAGGATTCTGCCCTTGGGGTTGGGGGCGGGATTCGCGCCGAGGCTGCGTGCCTGTTGCATCCGGCTGTTGTATCCACGGAACCGGGTGCGGGTCGACGACATGACCATCGTCTTCCACTCGCCCAATGAATACATCGCTCAACAGTGCATTCATCACGGCGGCTACGAGAAGGAGCTGATTGGGTTTCTCTGTTCGCAGATCAAGCCCGGAGATACCGTGTTGGATGTGGGGGCGAACATCGGCTTGCACACCTTGAAACTGAGCCGGGCTGTTGGAGAGGAGGGCAGGGTGCTCGCCTTCGAACCGGACCCTGCGAATGTCAGGCTGCTCCGTAAAAACCTGGAATTGAATCGGTGTACCAATGTCGAGGTCTTTCCTTTCGCTCTCGGGGCGACTGCAGGACTGGCAAAGCTCTACCTGTGTCGTGAAAATAAAGGCTGGCAGAGCTTTGCCAACCTGAGTGACTCGACCCAGTCCATTGAGGTCGAGGTGAAACGCATCGACGAGGTGCTTCCGAAGGGCCTGAAACCTGCGTTCATGAAAATGGATGTAGAGGGGGCGGAGCCCTTGGTGCTTGAAGGAATGCACCCATGGCCCGATCAGTTTGTCTTCGAATTCGTCCACCGTCAGGTCTGTGCCTTGGGCCACAATCCGCTGGCCTTCCTGCAGTCCTTCAATTCACGTGGCTACGAGCTTTTCCGGGTCGATACCGGGGTGCCTGAGGCGGCGACTCCTGAAGACATTGCGCGGACCGCCGAGCAAACGGGCAGTGACTACAATCTGCTGGCCCGCAAGGCGGGATTCGCCTGATCCGCAGCTAACCGCCGCAACCAAATACTTCATCCCGCTGTGGCGGGACTCTACCGCTGGTTATCAGTAGCAAGAAGTTCGCGCCCGATTCGAGCGGAGGATTTCCAGAGCTTAATTTGCTTTTCGCGTTGCATCGCAGCGGATCGAGTAGGGTGCGGTTCGGTCCAGACTAATTTCCATGGGCCATGTTTATGGGTGTACTTGCCCAAGTGGGACTTGCCGTCGTGATCGTTGTGTTCCCGAAGTCGTCGCTGTGGATCGTCGGTATGTCCGATGTAAAAGCGTCCCTTGGCATTTTCGAGGATATAGACGTAATACATGGGTTGGTGTTAATATGTTCACTTTGTGTGGTCGGACAACAAAAAAGCCCTCCGGCGAACCGAAGGGCTTTTAAGTGGCTGCTCAGGCTGGGATCGAACCAGCGACCAAGTGATTAACAGTCACCTGCTCTACCGCTGAGCTACTGAGCATTGAAATGGTAGAGTAATTGTCAGTTTCCCAAGTGATTAATCCCGCCGAGGCGGGACTCTACCGCTGAGCTACTGAGCAATAAAATTGAAAAGAGCGTCTCGACTGCAGCGCAGCGAGGAAGCGCGTATAAAGGTAATCGAGCGGGTGCTTGTCAATAGTTTGTCTGAAAAAAAACGGGTGAAGATTTTTGCAATTTTCGGGGATGGGAGAGAGCATGTGTGCATGCATCCATTGTTCGCTGTTATCGGGCTTTCTTTACTGGCTGGAGCAGCGATTCCATTGGGGGGGTGTTTTGCCCGGATGGAGAAAATCCAGCCGCAATGGCTGGAGACGGAGTTCCGGCATTTCGTCATCGCTTTCGGCGGCGGCGCCTTGGTTTCGGCGGTCGCTTTGGTACTGGTCCCTGAAGGCGCGGTTTATCTCCCTGTTGGCTGGGTGGTGGTTTGGTTTGCCTTGGGTGGACTGGCGATGATGGGGCTGGACATCTGGCTAGCGAAGTCGCGCATGGCGGCCTCGAACCTGGTGGCCACCTTGTCGGATTTTCTGCCCGAGGCGGTTGCCCTTGGCGCGGCGCTGGGGAGTGGGGGGCAGGGTGGGGCCTTGCTCGCCCTCCTGATTGCACTGCAAAACCTGCCGGAAGGCTTCAATAGCTACCGGGAGATGATGGATGCGGGCACGTTGTCCTCAGGGGCCATTCTGGCAAGCTTCGCAGGTTTGGCCTTCCTGGGGCCGGTCTGCGCGCTGCTGGGCTATCTGCTCCTAAGTGATGCGCAGGGCGTGGTGGGCGGCCTCTCCTTGTTTGCCGCCGGCGGAATCCTGTACATTGTTTTTGGGGACGTGGCGCCGCAGGCAAAACTGGAAAAGGCCTGGCTTCCGCCCTTGGGAGCGGTGCTCGGATTCCTGTTGGGTCTCGTGGGGCAGATGCTGACCGGCGGCTGAAAATCCCCCTTTTCAGCTTGTTTCAGAGGGGGAAGCTGTTTTCATCGCCCGTTTTCCTATGAAACGAACACACAACTGCTCCCAACTCCGCAAGGCCGATGCCGGCTCCACTGTCACATTAAGTGGCTGGGTGGATTCTGTGCGCGACCACGGCGGGATTCTCTTTGTCGACCTTCGTGACCGCGAGGGCCTGACCCAAATCGTGTTCGACCCGGCCAATAAGGAATTGGAATCACAATTCGGCTCGATCAAGCCGGAGTCGGTGATCTCCGTATCCGGCAAGGTGGAAGAGCGCATTGGCGCGACGGTCAACCCGAACCTGGCCACCGGCGAGATCGAGGTGCATGCCGGCGCCCTGAAGATCCTCAATGTATCGAAGACCCCGCCGTTCCCGATGGATGACTCCGCGGACAAGGTGGGCGAGGACCTTCGCATGACCTACCGCTACCTCGACCTGCGCCGCAGTTCGAACCTGAAGCTGTTGAAGCTGCGTCATGAGACCAGTCGTTCGATCCGCAACTATATGGACGAGCAGAGCTTCCTCGAAGTGGAGACGCCGATGCTCTTCAAGAGCACGCCCGAAGGTGCCCGCGAGTTCCTGGTGCCCAGCCGCATGAACCCCGGCTCGTTCTATGCGCTGCCGCAGTCGCCCCAGCAGTACAAGCAAATGCTGATGGTGGCCGGGGTGGAGCGCTACTATCAACTGGCCCGTTGCTTCCGCGACGAGGACCTGCGTGCCGACCGCCAGCCTGAATTTACCCAGCTCGATATTGAACTGTCCTTCATCGACCGCGAAGACATGTATGCCCTGATCGAAGGGCTGATGAAGCGTGTCTGGAAGGACGTGCTGGATGTGGATCTGGAAACTCCCTTCCTGCGCATGAGCTACTTCGACGCGATGAACCGCTTCGGGGTGGACAAGCCCGACATGCGCTTCGGAATGGAGCTGCTGGACTGTGCCGAAATCTTCAAGAACTCCGGTTTCAAGGTCTTCAAGAGCGTAATCGAATCCGGTGGTGCCGTGAAGGCGATCAATGCCAAGGGCCTGGCCGACCTGACTCAGGGCGAGCTGCGCAATCTGGAAGATGCGGCCAAGTCGCTGGGCGCCAAGGGCCTCGCATTCATCAAGAGCGAAGGCGGCGAGTGGAAGTCTCCGATCCTGAAGTTCTTCTCCGACGAGGAGAAGGCCGCGCTCAAGGAACAACTGCAGATCGAGGATGGCGACATCGTCTTCTTTGCCGCCTCCGAGTGGGAGCAGGCCTGCACCATCCTCGGGCGTGTACGTCTCGATGCGGCCCAGTTGCTGGTCAAGCGCGAGAAGCTGGTGATCGACCCCGCCGACTGGAAGTTCCTCTGGGTGATCGAATTCCCGCTGATGGCCTACGACGAAGAGTCCGGCCGCTATGTGGCCTCGCACCACCCCTTCACCGCACCGGTCGAAGAGGATCTGCCCTTGCTGGATTCCGACCCGAAGGCGGTTCGCGGTCAGCACTACGACCTCGTTCTGAACGGCGTCGAGCTGGGCGGCGGTTCGATTCGTATTCACCAGCCGGATGTGCAGAAGAAGGTCTTCGAAGAGGTGCTGAAGATCGAGCCGGACGTGGTGGAAAGCCGTTTCGGTTACATGTTGAAGGCGTTTGAGTACGGTGCGCCCCCGCATGGCGGTATCGCATTCGGGCTCGACCGTATCGTGACGATCCTGGCCAAGCGCCACAGTATTCGCGATGTAATCGCCTTCCCGAAGAACCAGAAAGGGCAGGAAATGATGACCGCGAGCCCCGGTGTGGCGACCGAGAAACAGCTGCGTGACCTCCACATCAAGCTGTCCTTGCCGAAAAAGGAAGCACCGAAGAGTGAATAATTTGACTGGAACCCGGAGCTTGCTCCGGGTTTCTTGTAGTTAATGTCTTTTCGCCGAATCTTTAGCCTCGCTCTCTCGCTGTGTCTTGCGGGCGGCTTGGTTGCGCAAATGACGCCGAATGCACCGGTGAAGAACTTTCGCGTGCCCCGGTTTGCCGAGAATGGCTATACCGAGTGGGTCTTGCGCGGGGGGCAGGGCATCTACGACAGCGCGGAGCAGGTCCGGATCGAGGACATGGCATTGCGGGTCTATTCGGGGGACGAGCGCATGGTCCTGGAAATGACGATGGACAGTCCGGCCGCGACTTTGCGCCTACAGGAGAATCGCGGTTTTTCGGAGGCGCCGATCGAGATCACGGGGACGAATTTCAAAATTTCCGGCAAGGGCTGGGATTGGGACGGCACGACGAAGGTCATCCGGATCATGGACGAGGCCAAGGTCGAGTTCACCCAAGACCTGGCCGGCTCGCTCGCCCAGGGGGCGCGCTTGGCGGAGGGACAGAAAATGACCCGGATCGAGAGCAAGCGCTTGCGCCTGACGACGACCGATGAGGCCTATCGCTTCGAGTTTTTCGAAAATGTGAGCGTGGACTCGGAAACCATGCAGATGTCCTGTGAAAAGCTACTGGCGGTGGCGGATGCGCCCGAAGGCCGCAAGGTACCCGAGTCCGAGGCTTCCGAAAGCAAGCTGGATTCGCTCCGTTCGGTGCACGCCTTGGAAAAAGTGCAGATCTTCCAGGACGATCGCCAGATCTATGCCGACGAGGCTGATTTCTATCCACGTACGGAGCGGGCTGTCTTGATCGGGAATGCGCGGATCGAGGCACCCGGAACCTACTTGTCCGGAGCGCGCATGACCAGTGATCACGGTAAGATCGAGATTGCCGGTGACGAGGCGGCCGGACGCTCCCAAATGATCCTGAGCCGTTCGGGAGGCCTGGGGCTGACCGGCGAGGCGCAACTAAGCAATGAAACCATTATTTTGGCCGATACGATCACGATGGAGCCCGGTGAAGCCGAGAATATCTTTATCTTCCAGCAGGCGGTGGAGGTGATGTCCGGGGCGCTGCAAGTGAAAGCGGACCGCATGACGATCTATTCGACCCAGTCGCCTGATAGCGAACCGGCGGAAGCGGAGGAGATGAAGGTCGGCGCGGTCCGGGAGATTGTGACCGAGGGCTCGGTGCGGATCGAGCAGTCCGGCCAATTGGCTTTGGCTGACAAGGGTGTCTTTTATCCGGCCGAAGAACGGGCCGTGCTGTCAGGTTCGCCCCGTGTGACGAACGGTGAGGCGGTCTTGACCGGTGACAAAGTCGAATTACAGCCGGGATCGGCTCTTGTGACCGGAACCGAGGCAGATCCTGTGGTGGTTACGCTGCCGGAAATGCCGGATCTGGGCTATGACACTTCGATTCCGGAAGACAAGGAGACGGAGACCACTGCAGTCAGCGGGAGTGTCGAGTCCAAGCCGACGGTCGTGACGAGCCGACAGCTGCGCATGATTGAAGAGGCGGAGCAGACCGTTTTCCGCTTTACCGATTCCGTGACGGTTGCCGCGACGAATCTGGACGCGAGTTGTCAGGAATTGGATGTGATTTCGAAGAAGAAGGCGCAGACAGAGGCCACTGAGCCGGAATCATCGTCATCGGTGGAGGCGCTTTCGGTCGAGCGGATCATTGGGACGAAGGATGTCGTCATTACCCAGGAAGGACGTGTGGCGACTGCCGACTCGGTGCTGATCCTCCCGAATGAGGGCCGTTTGACTCTGGAGGGCAATGCCAAGGTGACGGATACCCGGGGCATTGTTTCGGGGCACCGCTTGACCCTGCTACAGGGGCAGCGCCGCGCGATCGTCGAAGGCGGTGGGCCGGACGGCTCCCGAGCGACCATCACGCTGCCCCAGATGCCCGGAGGCAAACTTTGATACAGGATAGAGTTGCGGTCTGAGTAGGGAGAACTTTTGTTACTTCCATATGTCAGGTCCCTTAACTCCTCCCTGTATCCGAACCCAAGGTCTGGTGCGCGATTTCGGTAAGCGCCGCGTGGTCAAAGGAGTCGACATTAACGTCAGTGCCGGCGAGGTCGTCGGCCTGCTGGGGCCCAACGGCGCGGGGAAGACGACGACCTTCTACATGGTGGTTGGCTTGATTCCGGCGACAGAGGGCAAGGTCTTTCTGGACGAGCACGATTTGACTTCGCTGCCCATGTACCGGCGGGCCCGCTGCGGGATCGGTTACCTGCCGCAGGAAGCCTCCGTCTTCCGGAAGATGACCGTGGAGCAAAATATCCGTTCGGTGGCCGAGACCCTGCCATTGAGCAAGTCGGAGCGGAATGCATGCGTACAGCAGCACCTCGATGAATTGGGCTTGGCGCACCTAGCCAAGCAAAAGGCCTACACCCTGAGCGGCGGTGAGCGTCGACGTCTGGAGATTTCCCGTGCCTTGGTCACGAATCCGAAATTCCTGCTGATGGACGAGCCCTTCAGCGGCGTCGATCCGATCAGTGTCAGCGAAGTGCAGAAGATTATCATCGGCCTCAAGGAAAAGGGGATCGGGGTACTGATTACGGACCACAACGTCCGCGAAACCCTCCGCATTGTGGATCGTGCCTATCTCCTGCATGACGGGCAGGTCCTGTCCGAGGGGACCAGCGACTATTTGATTAACGATCCCAAGAGCCGGGAGTTCTATCTCGGGGAAGATTTCAACCTCTAGTACCTGCGCTGTATGAACCGTATCGTCCGAGCCAAGAATGAGAAATTGATCGAGTCCGTCTCGGTCCGTGAATTCTTTGAATCCTTTAAAGAGCCATTGAAGCTGGAGCTCGTGGCCGGCGACACCGGTCTGGACAAAACCATCCGGGAGCGCAGCCTCAACCGGCCGGCCTTGGCCATGACCGGCTTCTTCAAGTTTTTTGCCGCCAAGCGTATCCAGCTGCTTGGCGCCGGCGAAATGGCTTATCTGCGCGAGTTAACTGCGGAGGATGAAGTCCGTGTCATGACCGAAATCCTGCAGCGGAATGTTCCTTGCCTCATCGTTTCCCGCAATCTGGCTCCGTCGAAAGACCTTAAGGCCCTTGCCGATAAGTACAATACGCCCCTGATCCGCTCCCCGCTGAAGTCGAAGACCTTCACGACCGAGGCGACCATTCTGCTCGAAGAGAAATTTGCCGCGCGCACGCATATTCATGGCACCTTGCTGGATATCAAGGGGATCGGTACGCTGATCTGTGGCGAGAGCGGGGTGGGGAAGAGTGAGTGTGCCCTGGCTCTGATCGAGCGTGGGCACAGCCTTGTTGCCGACGATCTGACTTACGTGAAGCGATTGAGTGACCGTGAGTTGATGGGCTCTTCTTCGGAGTTGAGCCGTGGCTATATGGAATGCCGGGGGCTCGGTATCATCAATATCGCTGAATTGTTTGGCGTCCGTTCCGTACGTATCCAAAAACGCATCGATTTGGTCATCAACTTCATGAACTGGTCCGCCGGGATGCATGAGGAGCGGACCGGCTTGGAAGTGAATCACATCGAAATCCTCGGCATGCAGGTCCCCTTGATGGAGATTCCCGTGCGTCCTGGCCGGGATATGGCGCGTCTGGTCGAGGTGGCTGCCATGGTTCAGGCCCTCAAGCAAATGGGGCATGATTCGGCGGCCGAATTCAATGAGCGACTCATTGCCCACATGTCCGGGCAAATGAAATAATTTTTTTAGCGTGCCAAAAATATTTCCGGAGGTACATAACGTATTTAAGATTAGCTTAAACAGTCGTTTGATCTTTTTCGGAAATCACCCTTTTTCAGCGGCTTATGTCGGAGTCACGGGAACGTGACTTTTGTCCGCAGAAAGTCATAAAAATTTCTTCATAATGGAATGTGAATAACTTGTGGAGAAGTTCGCCTTGCAAAGCCCAATCAAGACCCGCTTTTTAGATCACGTCGTTCTGTTATTCCCTTCGTATCATTTACGTTTCTCTCTTAATTTCTACTAATCATGTTCATTCTTGATTCTACAAGTCCTTGATTTACAAGGTTTACCTTGTTCAAGGTACACTCGCTCCCTGCGTTTGGCTACAGGCCGGGATATGGGGGCGCAGTTCCTTTTTCGATTTCTTTCTTACTGGCGCCATTTAGTCACATTTGTGTGTCGCGCCCTGTGAATAAAACCACTTTTCTTTACGATAATGCCCGAACTTTCTGCCGCTCAATCTCTTTGGGATAGCGTTAACCAAGAACTGAAAAACCTTTTTCCTGCCGATATCTATTCGATGTGGTTTGAAGAGCTCGCTTGTGTCGAGGAGAGTGATTCCAAAATCACGCTGATGGCACCGAGTGAATTCAATGCCATCTGGATCGAGAACAACTATCTGGATGTCATCTCGCAGCAGGCCCGGGCTTTTTCAGGCATGCCTGTGACGGTTCAGGTGCAGGTAAAGGAACGTGCCGAAGAGAAAGTGGAGGAAACCACGAGCAGCGCCAAGTCTGGTGAGAGCTCCTCGAACCGCTTGTCCGGGCATGGGACCGCTTCCTCTCGTAGCAGCCGCAGCTTCCAGGCGGAAGCGCCTTCACGGCGGACACTGCTCAATCCCCGCAATACCTTCGAAAACTTTGTCGTCGGATCCGGCAATCAATTGGCACATGCGGCCTCGATCGCTGTGGCGAATGCGCCGGGCCGTGCCTATAATCCCTTGTTTGTCTTCGGGGATACCGGTTTGGGCAAGACGCACCTGATGCATGCGGTCGCGCACCAAATGCTGGCGACCAATCCGAATGCCCGGATCGCCTATGTTTCGACGGAGAAATTCACCAATGAGTTCATTCACGCGATCCGCGAGAATAAGTTGGCGAAGTTCCGCAAGTACTACCGCACAGTCGATGCGCTCTTGGTGGATGATATCCACTTCCTCTCCGGCAAGGAGAGCACGCAGGAGGAATTTTTCCATACTTTCAACGACCTCTTTGAATCGGGGCGCCAGATCTTCCTCGCCAGCGACCGTCCGGCCAATGAGATCGAACGACTGGAAAACCGTCTGATTTCCCGCTTTCAGTGGGGCTTGGTGACTGACATCCAAGCGCCTGATTTCGAGACCCGGGTGGCGATCTTGCGCAAGAAGGCCGAAGCCATGCGCCTTGAACTGGACGAGTCGGTCATGAACTTCCTGGCGGAGCGGGTATCCCGCAATGTGCGTCGGATGGAAGGCGCGTTGACCCGTATCGCGAGCTATGACGCCCTGATCGACCAGAAGTTGGACTTGTCTGCGGTGGAGCGTCTGCTCAGCGACCTTCTGCAGGAGGAAACCGCCAGTAAGGTGACGGTGGACCAGATCCAGAAGAAGGTTTCGGACTATTACCAGATTCGTTTCAGCGAGTTGGTGGGCCGCCGTCGCACCAGTGCCATCGTGTTTCCCCGCCAAGTTGCCATGTACATTTGCCGGACACTGACAAGTGAGCCCCTGAAGTCCATCGGGGACGCCTTTGGTGGCCGTGACCATGGTACGGTGATCCATGCCTGCAAGCAGGTGGAGAACATGATGGAGCAGGACGGTACGGTGAAGCGTTCCGTGGATTACCTGATCAAGCAGATCTCTCACAACCGGGCCTAATACCGCTTCTGTACGCTCCCTTGCGCTTGGGAGTTGACTGTTTTGCATCCATCAACTGCGTATAAGGTATGGATTTAACAGATACCCAGAAAGCTGCCGTTAAGACTTGGATCAACGAGGGCAAATCGATCGCGGATGTCCAGCGCCTGCTCCGCGAGGATTTCTCCATTTCCATGACCTACATGGATGTACGTTTCCTAGTGGACGATCTGGATATTTCTTTTGCCGAAGTCGAAGCACAAGCTGATGCCGTGAAGGAAGCCGATGAGTCCGAGAAGGACGCGGAAACGGTGGAACCCGAGTTGGTGGATGCCGGCGGCAACGGCACGGTTTCCGTTGAGGTCGATCAAGTCATGCGGCCGGGCGCTCTGGTCAGCGGGACGGTAATCTTCTCGGATGGCGTCAAACTGGGCTGGCAATTGAACAGTGGCGGCCAACTTGGCCTGATTCCAGGTGATGATCCCGAGTACCGCCCGAGCCCGGAAGATGTACAGGAATTCCAGGTACAGCTTCAGTCGGCACTCCAGCAGCAGGGTTTCTAGTCCCTTGCTGATTTCCTTCCTTCCAGGATAGGCTTTGCCGACTTGCTAGCCCTGTTTTGTGGCCATGTGGATGGCTACGATCGAGAAGGTCAGGCCGATCGCGTCGACGCGGTCAAAGCCCGCGGTTCGCAGCTCAGCGGCCAAGGCTTCCTTGGTGGGGAAATTCTCGATGGTTCCGGCCAGGTAATCATAGGCGCTTTTATCGCCTGTGGCGATGCCGGCGACGAGTGGGAGGATGTATTTCAGATAGAAATAGTAGAAGGGGCGGAACCAGGGATCGGGCTGGGAAAATTCCAGCACAAAGAGGCAACCGCCGGGCCGGAGCACCCGTAGGATCTCGCGCAGGCCCTTCTGCCGATCTTCGAAATTGCGGACCCCGAATGAGATGGTGACCGCGTCCGCCGAGTTGTCCTCCAGCGGAAGTTGCATGCAATCCCCGAAGCGGAATTCGATATCCGCATAATCCGCGTTTTCCTCTTTCTTACGCCGGGCTTCATCCAGCATGGGCTCACAGAAGTCCAAACCGGTGACCGGGGTGTCCTTACCGATCGTATCCCTCAGTTTGAAAGCCACATCGCCGCTCCCCGTGGCCAGATCGACTATCTCGCCGGGAGCGAATTCGCGGACCTTCCGGGCCAGAATACGTCGCCAATAGAAGTCGATGCCTCCGCTGAGCAAGTGGTTGGCGATATCGTAGCGGCCGGCGATGCCGGCAAACATTTGGCTGACTGCTTGTCCTTCTGGCACAGTGGGAAAATTTGAAAGATGAAAGGTGTCGGGTGAAACGCGGGGGACTATTTGCCCTTGATGCTTTCAATACTGCGAACTACCCATTGGGAAAGCTCTTTATCAGGATTTTCCACTGCAAGTTTGCCGATTTTGAACACGGTCTGGCCGGTATTGCGGTTGATGATGCTCAGTCCGTGCTCGAAATCCTTGAACTTTTCCTCGCACAGAGACTGGATCGTGCGGTCCTTGTCGACGCTCTCCTGGATCAGTGACTCGATCGCCAGGGGTTTGAATTCGAGGGTGTAGCCGTGTTGCTTCTCGAATTTGGCGACATAGCGTTTAATGTCTTCCAACCAGACGTCATGCTGCAAATGGGCGTTCTTTTCCTTCAAGGACTGCAGGCAAGTTTCAGGTTGATCGATGGTGTCCGTCGTGACTTCGAACTGTTTGATCGCAGTGGAAGGCAGTTCGAATTTATAGTCACGGAAAATGCCTTCCAGCACCGTCATCAGGCCGCGTGCTCCGGTGCCTTCTTCGCCGGCTTTGCGGGCGATTGACTGGATGGCTTCGGGAGTGATTTCGAAATCGATGCCGTAGCCGCGGAAATCTTCCCGGTATTGGTGCAGGATGCTGCCTTCGGAACTGGTCAGAATGCGGGCGAGATCTTCGGGGGAGAGCGCCTCGCAGGCGACACGGACCGGGACCCGGCCGATAAATTCGGGTTCGAAGCCGTATTTCATGAAATCGCGCGTCTCTGCATATTTCAGATAGCGGGAGGCATCCTCATCCTTGTCCTGAACGCTGGCCCCGAAGCCCATTTCATTTTGGCTCATACGTTTGCGGATCGATTCGGCCAGTTTGTCGAAGGCTCCACTCACGATGAAAAGGATATTACGGGTGCTGATCGACTTGGGGCGAGGCTTGCCACCGCGCTGCATTTCCATCACCGCCTGCATCTGGGACATCATGTCCGTGGGGCTGAACAGGTTGACCTCGGTTTCCTCCATCAACTTAAGCAGATTGATCTGTACGCCCCGTCCGGAGACATCGCGACCGGCCATGCCGGCTTCATTCGCGATCTTGTCGATCTCGTCCACGAATATAATGCCATATTCGGCCAGTTCGACCTCCCCGTCGGCGGCTTTCACCAAGTCCCGGACCAAATCGTCGACATCCGCGCCCACATAGCCGGTTTCCGAAAACTTGGTGGCATCGGCCTTGACGAAGGGAACGCCGATAAGCTTCGCGATGTTCTTCATCAAGTAGGTTTTCCCCACGCCGGTAGGGCCGAGCAAGAGGATGTTCTGCTTGCTGTATTCGCCCTGCAGGCTGGATTTTCCGCTCAGGGATTGCCGCACATGGTTGTAGTGATCGCAGATGGCGACGGAGAGTACTTTCTTCGCTTCATTCTGCCGGATGACGAAGCGATCGAGGTAATCCCGTATCTCTTTGGGCTTCAAATGGAAGTCCCTGACGCGTGCCAGAGGATCGGATTTTTCGTCCATCTTTTTGTTTGAGGATGCAGATATGCCGCTATCAGCTTGATTGTTAAATGTTTCTGAATCGTCGAAGGTCTGCGCCGACACCTTGACATTTGAATCCTTAAATAATTCTTTAAGCTGACGTTGAATTTCCTCGAAGGGATTGGGTGGTTCTTTATCACTCATCGTTTCTAGTTTGACAGTATATCCGTTATCCGAAGTATCGCACAAACAATAACTTTCGATTTTTAATTGCAAGCAGCTGGAGCAATCTACCATGTCCAATAACTTGACGAAACGCGACATCGTTCTCGATATCTATGAGAAAACCGACTTTCCCCAAAAGGAAGTTCGTGAGACAGTCCAACTGACGCTTGACGCTATCGCCAAGGCTCTCAGTGAGGGCCGGAATGTGGAATTGCGTAATTTCGGTGTGTTTGAGGTGCAGATTCGCAAGTCGCGTATCGGCCGCAATCCGAACAAGCCGGAAACGGATGTGGTCATTCCCAAGCGTGCTGTCATCAAGTTTAAAGCAGGCAAGGAACTGAAGGCTGAACTCAAGAAGCTGGACGTGGATACGGCTGAATAGGCTGCCTTGCCCCTGATTCGGATCATACCATATGGAGTTTGAGACCCTTCCCGGTTTCCGGGAGTTTTATCCTGAAGCCTGTTCGCGCCGGAATCACATATTCAATCTTTGGCGCAAAACGGCCCGCGCGTTCAATTTCCTCGAGTACGATGCACCGGTGCTCGAACCACTGGAGCTCTATATCGAGAAGTCCGGGGAGGAAATTGTCGGGCAGCTATTCAATTTTGAAGACCGCGGTGGTCGGGCCGTTGCCCTGCGACCGGAGATGACGCCCTCGCTGGCCCGTTTAATCGGGGCCAAGGCCAACAGCTTGAAGCGACCGGTCAAATGGTTCAATATCGGGGAGCATTATCGCTACGAGCGTCCCCAGAAGGGGCGCTTGCGCGCGTTCTACCAGTTCAACGTCGATATCTTCGGCGAGTCCGGAGTCGGTGCGGATGCGGAGCTCGTGGCCTTGCTGGTGCAGGCTTTGCAGTCCTTCGGGTTGAATGAGGCGGATTTCAAGGTACGTCTGAGCGATCGCGACCTCTGGTGGCTGATGTTGGCGGCCGAAGGGCTGGACGAAGCAGGCAGCGCTGCGGTACTTGCCGTGATCGACAAGCTGGAACGCATGGAGCGTGAGAAGGCGGTCGAGAAACTGGCGGAGAATCTGGGCGACGATGCGGAGGCATTCCTTCAGCGAATTGAAACGGTGACCCAGATCCGGGATTTCGAAGGTTTGAAGCAGTTCATTCTCGATCTGCCCCTGGAGGGAGACCTTCTGGACCGTGCGCAGGCACGCTTGTCCGACTGGAGCGAGCTGCTCGCGCTGCTCGAGTCGGCCGGGGCGGGGGCCTACGTCCAGATCGACCTCGGGATTGTTCGGGGCTTGGCATACTACACCGGTTTTGTCTTCGAGGCCTTTGAGGCGACCGGAGAAGGGCGTGCGCTGGCCGGCGGAGGACGCTATGACGCGTTGGTCAAGAAACTGGGCGGTCCGGAGATGCCTGCTGTGGGCTTCGCCATGGGGGATGTTACCCTGGCAGACCTGCTCGATAGCAAGGGCTTGACCGCAGGTTATGCCCAGCGCCCGGATTTCATTGCGATCATTGGTGGCCCGGAAGAGCGCCGTGCTGCCATGGCGGATGCTTCTGTCCTCCGGTCGATGGGGTATCAAGTGGAGTATCCGCTGAAGAACCAGGGGTTCGGCAAACAGTTCAAAGAGGCGAACCAGAAAGGTGCGCGCTTTGCCCTCGTGTACGGCGAGGCGGAACTCGCTTCCGGCCAGGTGAAGGTTCGCGACATGGCGAGCGGTGAAGAACGGGATCTCCCTCGAGAACATATTGCGTCGATGGCTGCGGATATTTTAGCATCAGGGCTTTCCTGACTCTTGGGCGAGGAATAGACCTTAGATTGCAGCTGCGCGCAGAACGTAGCATCGGGAGGATTTGAAAATTACTCGTTAAGGCTATGTTAATGAGTGATTTGTGACCTTGCCAGATGGGCATGTTCCCGTTTTGCTTGGAGCACTTTCTTTCGTTGGCCCAAGCACCCTCATGAAGCCGAAAAAAGTCTTATTCTGGATCATATTTCTGGTTATTGCCTACAATCTCTTCAACTATGCGAAAATGCATACCCGGGGGGAGGTGGTCGCCTATAAGCGTTTTGCCAAGGCGGTCATGAAGGGAGACGACTACACCGCGAGGCAGCTCACGGTGGACCACAAATTGGCCCTGGAAGTTTTTAGTCGAAATAAGCAGCGCGCGGAACTCTTTGGAAACGCGAGCATCGTCTTTACCTATTACCGGATCAAGGAATGGCGCCCGGGTGAGGACGGAAAAAGCGTGTATCTGGTGGCGGATCAAATTTCCCGCGTTAATCCGGAAGGTTTCGACACCATCTGGGGGGAACAAAAAGTGGTCATCCGACAGACCGTCCAAATGACGCTGGTCAAAGACGCTTGGTTGGTTGCGGTGTTCAATGACCCCGCCATGGGCCCCTGAGTGTACAGGGGCCCAGAGGGGCTTATTCGTTATCCAGTCCCAGCGCGGAGAGGACTTCCTTCATATCGAAGGCTGAAATTGCCCGGTCATTGTCGCAGGCGTAGAAAGTGCCTCGGGGGAAACGAGGCATTGCCTCGGTCGTGACCCAGATCCCGTCGGTATTCAAGGTGCGCTCACCTTTCACCGTACCGAGATGCTGCAGGCTTTGGCGGTCAAAGCAGTGAAAGAGATTTGTATCCCTGCTTTGGTCGGTCACGATCCAGAATCCACTGTCGACACCGGTGGGGTAGAGCGCGATGCCTTCCACCTGTGCTTGAAAGATACCGGCCCCCATGGTTTGTCCGCTGTACTGGCCTGCCATGTTGTAAATCTTTACGCGACGTCCCTTTGCATCATCTTCCAGTTCTTCGGCGATCAGGAGACGGTCTTGCCCGGGATCGCCATAGATGGATTCCACCACGAACAGTCGGCCTTCGCCCTTGGTCTCGCCGAAGGAGCGGATCCATTCGGCTTCAGCGGTACGTCCTTCGCGCTGCAAATGATAGACCTGTACCCTGTGACCGAGCTCGCTATCGGGAGGGGTGTCCCCCGTGACTGTTTCGTAGTTGTCGGTCACGTAGACCTCGTATTCGCCTTCGCTATGTGGCTGTACATAAAGACCGTAAGGCTTGATCAACTCCTCTTCGCCGAAGCTGATGAGAGGCTGCATCTCGGGGATGCGCAGGACCTGAACGCGGTGGTTATCCCGCTCCACAACAAGCATCAGGTCTTCAATGATCCAAATTCCGTTTGGGCGGTTGAACTGGCCGAGTTCAATCCCCAAGCCGCCGACCCGTTGGATCATGGCTCCGTTGACGGCATCAAAGACATTGACCGAGTGGCCTGCCTTGCTCGTGGCGAAGAGCAGGTGTTCGCCGTTTGGGCCATGCCAGACCGCGGGTGAGTCGATGTTCTCGCGGCTTTGATCGGTCGTGAAGAAGACTTCTTTGATTTCGACCGGTTCTGCTGAAAACAAACTCTGGCAGGCAAGCATGCCTGCCAGAGTGAGTGAGCGTAGTGTAGGGTTCTTGTAAATCTGCATTTTAGCTTTTGAGTATTTTCAATCGTTCGTACGCCTTCGCGGCTTAGAACTTCCACTTTGCGCCAATGGAACCGGAGACGCCGTACGCTTCGTATTGGGAGAGGCGGCCGGATTGACCCCAGTAGGCGCGGAAGGGTTCGTCAAAGATGTTGTTCACCTCGGCGAAGATACTCAGGCCTTTGTAGATTCGTACGCTGGCATAGGCATCGACTTGGAAGAAGTCGTCCACATAGCGGTCCTGAAAGGATTCCTCTCCCAGTTCATCCAGATAGCTGTCCCGGTAGGTGCCGCTCAGGCGGAAAAAGAAGCGTTCGTATTCCCAAGCCAATGAGATATTGCCGATGACGTCGCTTTGTTTGATGAATTCCACATTTGCTTTCTCCCCGCCCCCCGGACGCTGGGCATCGGCATCACTGTCGGACAGTGTCAGGTTGCCGCTTAAGCTCAGGCCGGAGAGGGGGCCCGGCAGAAAGTCGAGCTGTCTGGAGTAGCTGAGTTCCAAACCGAGGATATTACCGGAATCACCGTTCTCGTAAGTGGTGACTTCGTCGTTTCCATCGTCGAAGGTCTGTTCGTAGATGAAGTTTTCGATGTCCTTGTAGAATACCGCGACACCGAATATCCCGTAGGTTTCGTTGTAGTACTGGAGCGAAGCGTCGAAATTCATTGCCTCGTAGGGTTCCAGGTCCGGATTCCCCCTTTCGATATCATAGCCACCGTTACTATTGCTTTCACGCACGAGCCCGGCCCGGCTTTGTTCGAAAGTCGGCCGTGCGATGGTGTTGGTCCAGGAGGCGCGGAAGATCAGATCGTCGTTGAATTGGCGGCGTACATGCACCCCGGGGAGGAAGTTCGTGTAGTCCTTATCGGAGTCCACCGGGCTCACTGCGTCCGTGTCTTCATCATGCGAGTAGCCCTCGGTTTCGAAGTCGGTATACTCGACCCGGGCACCGGCGATGATTTCCCATTCGTTGAGTGCGAATGACCCCATCAAATAGGCCGCCATGACGGTTTCATCGCTTTCGTAGTCCTCTATGATCGAATCGATCTCGTCGTTTACGAAGGGCAGATTGTTTTCGGCGTAGTTAAAGATGCTGGTATCCAAACTCGGTATCGGGCGGTGCAGGAAGTTGCGCTGACCGCTTTCAATGAAGCTGGCTGCGGTTTCAATGCCGGCGTCGTCGTCGGCCGAAACCTGATCGAAGTCACTTTCCTTGTGCTTCCCGCGGACCAATCCACCAAACTTGATATAATTGAGAAGGTCCCGGTTGAATTCACGCTTGAAGTTGGCTTGCGCGCTCAAGTCGGTTTCCTCGACCATTTGCTCGCCGATGGTGAGCTCGTCCAACTCAAACTGGCTGGCATCGCTGTAGTCCATCCCTCCGAGGGAGGCGCCCAGTTTCGGATTGTAGCCCTGGGCGCTGGTGACTGTGCCGGTTGACGAGTCCACCCCTTCATACACCGCTTCGCGGTCATAAGGTGTGTCTTCCTCCGCACGGGAGAAGGAGAGGGCATAGTCGATGGTCCAGTCGGCGAAGCTTTGCTCGCCGCCGATGGATCCCACAAAGATACGCATGTTTTCCTCGCGTTCCTTTAGCTCGATTCCGGTTTCGACCTCGTCGTTGGTGAAGCTCGAGTCCGTGACGGAAGTGTAATTGCCGCCGAACGAGGCAAAGGCCAAGTCGCGGATTTCCGTGTCGGTGTACTCGTTCCAACTGGTGCGTATGAAGAAGAGATTGTCATCGTTCGGCTTGAACTCGAAGTTGGCGGAGACGCCGGTACGCTCGCGTACCAGATCATACTCGCGGTATTCAATCGTGTCGTCCGGGACCCATGTGCCGCCTTCCTGTACCCATTCGTCGGACTCCACATTGTTGGAACCGAAGGTACGCTCGGAATTCATTGCCGTGAGGTGCAGGCCGAACTGGTCCTCGCTGCCGAAGGTGAAACCATACGCAGCCGTGATGCGGTGGCCTAATTCGTCAACGAGGTCCGAGTAGAGTGCGGCCGCGCTCAAACTGCCACTCGGGCTGGCCGAATCGAAGGCGCTCGGTGTCCGCAGGTTGATGTGCCCGCCGATGGAATCGCCCGGTTGGTCCGGAAGTACGGCCTTCGTCACTTCGAGCGTATCCAGCACCTCGATCGGAATCGTGTCCAGCAGTGTACTTCGATCTCCGCTTGAAGGTGCGGCGAGCGCGACGCCGTCGATCGCGACACTGTTTAAATTCGGGTCGATGCCACGGATCACCACAAAACGTCCTTCGCCCTGGTCACGTTCCACCGAGACACCGGGCAGACGGTTCAATGCTTCCGCAGCATTGGTATCGGCAAACTGGCCGAAATGGTCGGATGCGACGATGTCGCGCAGGTTTTCGGAAGAACGCTGCATATTGACGGCACGCGCC
Organism: Coraliomargarita parva; assembly: GCF_027257905.1. Lineage (NCBI taxonomy): Bacteria > Pseudomonadati > Verrucomicrobiota > Opitutia > Puniceicoccales > Coraliomargaritaceae > Coraliomargarita > Coraliomargarita parva. The sequence goes on along the minus strand of NZ_JAPZEI010000004.1, from coordinate 222,021 downwards.
GTGGCGGAGTCATAGGCGCTCACTTCGAAGTCGTTTAGTTCATAGACACTGAGCGCCATCTGCATATTGACGGGATTGCCGTCGCCTTCCTTGATCGTCGCATTCGTGGCAACGTTTTCGGCACCGACATAGCGAAAGCGGATGGCGTAGTCACCGGCTTCGATATCGCGGAAGGAATAATAGCCATGCCGGTTGGTCGAGGTTTTCAGACCCAACTCAGGCAGAGAGACTTCCGCGCCTTCCAGGGCGGCTCCAGTCGATTTTTCGGTGACATATCCATCCAATTCGCCAGCATGCAGCTGGGGCATCGTGATGCTGGCCAGGAGACAAGTCGATCCGAGTTTAAGAATTCGCGAACTCAGCAGGTTTGTTGTTTGCATAAGGCCTGCCTGTAGACGCAATATTAATTCGTCAGACAAGCAGTAAGCTGCGCATTGGAACTAATATAACATTGATGCAATACTTGTTTCGCCCCTGGCACATCGGCACCTTTCCGTAATATTAGTAACGCTTTAAGAATTGTAGAGATGCTTCGGGTTTACACCTATCAAAAATGCGGCACTTGCCGGAAGGCCACGCGTTGGCTGGATGAACACGGACTCCAGTACGAGGAGTTTCCAATCCGTGAGACGCCGCCTTCGGTGGACGAACTCAAGACGATGTTGGAATACCAGGGTGGCGAACTGCGCAAGTTGTTCAACACCGCCGGAGGTGACTACCGTGAGCTGAACATGAAGGAGGTACTGCCCGGGATGTCGGACACGGAGGCCTTCGACTTGCTCAGTCAGCGGGGCAACTTGGTAAAGCGCCCCTTCCTGCTAGGTGCCGGCACCGGCCTGGTCGGATTCAAGGAGAGCGAATGGGAGACCCTGCTCTAACGTGAGGGGTAGCTTTCCTCGCTGATCCGGCTTTTCCCGTCTTCAGGACCATGGCCGTCCTTTTGAAAGAAGCTCAGGATGACGTAGGTGAAGACACCGATAACGATCCCGCAGTCGGCTATATTAAACGCGGGCCAACGTCCGTTTTCCAATATTCGGGGGATGCTGAAGGGGAGGTGAAAGTCGAGGAAATCGATGACATGTCCATGGATCAGGCGGTCCACGAGGTTGCCCAGCACACCTCCAATCAGTAGTCCGAAGGCGATCTGCATGACCGGGCGTTTTAGCTCCAGACTGTGGCGGAGTTTGTAAATGGCAAAGATTGCAACGACCGCAAATGCGGCCAGCAAGCCACCGTAGCCGGATAACATGCCCCAAGCGGCACCTTCGTTACCGATGTGCACAATGTAGAAAAAACCGTCGATTACCTGAATCGAGTCCGGGTAAAAGTAGCTGTCCAAGGGGAGATTCTTGAAGATCCAAGCCTTGGTTCCCTGATCCAGTATGAAGACCAGAAAGGCGACGATGTAGAGGCGGGAATAAGCAAGGAGCTTGTTCGCGAGTTGGCTTTGATTCGGCATCGGTGGGGCAGCGGAAAAGCGTGAGGGGCCTGGCTTGAGAGCGCAGGCCGCAGTCACTGGCTTTGCCAACTGGGCTTATTCGTCGTCGTCATCCGATGCGATTTTCGGAGAATCAGTGCCGTCACCGAAGAGTCCCGCAGAGGAGCGCTCCGTCTTGCGACGCTTGTTCTTCTCGTACTCGGCCTGGCCTTCAACGGAGAATCGTGCGAAGGGAACGGCTGCAAGGCGTTCCTTCCCGATCGGTTCACCGGTCACTTCGCAAATACCATAGCTGCCGTTCTTGATCCGAAGAATCGCTTCTTCGATCTCGTTCAGGGCATCCTGTTCGGAAGAGACGAGGCTCAGTGCGAAATCACGGTCAAAGGTGTCGGTCCCGGCATCAGCCTGATGGTTGCTATAGCCGGACAGATCGCCGGAATCATCACGGGAGGAATGCTTCAGGGTGTCGGCTGTGTGCAGGTCGAGCTCATCGCTCACATGCTGGCGCAGTTCGATCAGCAGGTTGTAGAACTTTTTCCACTTCTTCGGAATGTCTTCTTCGTCCAGCTTGGTTTCTTCCTTCTTGGCTGCAGGATTGAAGCCGAGGATGTCCGCGAGGGACGCGGCACCCAACACACGTTTTTCGGTCGGTGCGTCCTCAACTTCGACGGTTTTCTTGCGGGCGACCGGTGTGCTGCCGGCGGCAGGGGCCTTTTCCTCGGTCTTGTCTTCCGGGCGGCTCCGCGAGGCAACCAGTGCCTCTACGTCATCGAGAGAGAAAACGATGGGGGTGGCCTTTTTGTCGCCGATGCCATTGCTGCGAGCCACGGAAGATTTCTTGACCGTTGATCTGGCCTTCTTGGCCGGAGCCTCTTCCGTCACCGATTTCTTGGTTTCGGTGTTCTTGGCGGCAGTCTTCTTTTTGATAGTCTCCTTGGCAGCAGTGTTCTGGGTGGTCTTCTTGGGCATGGTATGGACGTAAATCAGGTTTAGTTTGTAGAATTCGCGAGTTGTTCGAGTGCTTCTTTGCAGCGGGGCGAAACGGGGCCCCATTCACTGGTTTCCACCAGTTCGGGGACCCAGCGCCAACTGCGGGGGCAGCGCACTCCATCAGCATGAGCAACTTCGATCGACAGTTCGGTTGCCGAGTCGTCGATGCGTACGCTGACTTCAGATAGGATAAAGAGTTCCGGAAGATCTTCGGCGTACTGCAGTAAACGGGCCAGTTCGGGGTCTGAAGCGGGGCCGCTGATGACTGCTTTCGCGTCCAGGCTCTGGCCGATGACTTTTTCCTGGCGCAGGGCTTCCAATTCGTCATTGAGCGACTCGGAGAGGAAGCGGCGCAGGGCCTTGATGTCGGCGGCCACCTCGGGCTGGTCCCATGCCGCATCCACGGTGGGCCATTCTTCCAGGGAGATCGGCTGGTCGCAGAAGTCACTGTCGTTACAGGCGTAGCTCCATGCCTCGTCTGCCGTGTAGGGCAGCAGCGGCGCGATGAGGCGCACGAAGGTGTTGAAAATGATGTGAATCGCGGTCTGGGAGGAACGGCGAAGCGGATCGTTCGGTGCCCGGGTGTAGAGGCGGTCCTTCAGGATGTCGTGATAGGTCGCCGACAGGGTGTTGGCGCAGAACGGGTCAATGAAGTCCTTGAAAGCACGATGGAACTCGTAGGCGTCGAAGGCCGAGGTGACATTGCGGACGAGCTGGGCCAGCTCATTGAGGGCCCACTTGTCGAGCGCATTCAGGTCGGCGAGGGCGACTGCGTCGGTTGACGGGTTGAAGTCGTGGAGGTTGCCGATCTGGAAGCGCAGGGTGTTGCGGATGCTGCGGTAGCTGTTGGCCACATTCTTCACGATTTTGTCGGAGACGGGAACGTCGCCGCGATAGTCCTGCGAGCAGATCCAGAGGCGGATGATGTCCGCACCGTAGCCCTTGATCCAATCGGTCAAGGGGCGGGCCGCGCCGTCGCTCTTGGAGAGCTTGGTGCCGTCTTCCTTGACGATGAAGCCATGGGTCAGGAGGTTGCGGAAGGGGGCCGCCTTGTCCGCGATCACGGAGGTCCAGAGCGAGCTTTGGAACCAGCCGCGATGCTGGTCGGAGCCTTCGAGATAGAGGTCGGCGGGCCAGCTCAGGTTCGCACGCTTTTGCAGGACTGCGCGGTGGGAACTGCCGGAGTCGATCCAGACGTCGAGGGTGTCGGTGCCGCACTTCAGCTTGCCGGCCTCGGGCCAGCCCGCAGGCAGGACGATGCCGTCCAGCAAGTCTGCGGCCGAGCGTTCAAACCAGATGTTGGTGCCGTTCTCGGCCACCTTGTCCGCGATGCCGCGGATGACATCCGCGTCGATGTAGGCATTGCCGTCTTCGTCGTAGAATGCGGGGATGGGGACGCCCCAGGTACGCTGGCGGCTGATGCACCAGTCCGGGCGGTTCTCCACCGCGGCACGGATACGGTTCTCGCCCCAGGAGGGGATGAAATTGACGTCATTCAAGCAATCGAGTGCACGCTGGCGGTCGCCGCCTTTGTCCAGGGCGATGAACCACTGGTCCATCGCGCGGAAGACCACGGGGGTCTTGGAGCGCCAGCAGTGCGGGTAGCTGTGCTGAATGGTTTTCTTGGCGATCAGGGAGCCGTTGCCGGCGATGATCTTGAGGACCGCAAGATTGGCTTCCGAAGGCTTCCCGTGCTCGCTTTCGAGGACGGAAAGGCCGACCAGTTCGGCCGGAACCTGGCCATCGTCCACATACTTGCCCGAGTCGTCGAGCGGGCAGTAGACTTCCAGTCCGTTGTTGATCCCGGTGATGTAGTCTTCCAGACCGTGTCCCGGAGCCGTATGCACACAGCCGGTGCCGCTCTCGGTGGTGACATAATCAGCCATGAGGATGGGCGAGGCGCGGTCGATAAAGGGGTGGCGTGCTTCCATCCCTTCGAGCTTGGAGCCGAGGAAGGTCACGATGGTCTCGACGCCTTCGAGCTCACACTCCTTGACCACGGATTCCAGTAGCGGGGTGGCCACGACCAGTGTGCCCTTGTTGCTCTGGATCGCGCTGTACTCAATGTTCGGGTGCACCGCGACCGCCAGATTGGCCGGTAGGGTCCAGGGCGTGGTGGTCCAGATCAGGATCGAGCTGTTTTCGTCTTCCAGGCAAAGTTTGGCACGTGTTTCCGCGCTGAGCTTTAGCTTGACGAAGATTGAGATGCTCTTGTGGTCGCGGTATTCGATCTCCGCTTCGGCCAGCGCGGTGGCGCAGGGGATGGACCAGTAAACCGGCTTTTTCGAGCGGTAGACCAGGCCTTGCTCGACGAAACGGGCAAAAGTTTCCAGTTCGGCGGCCTCATATTCCGGATGGATGGTCCAGTATTCATGGTCCCAGTCGCCCAGCACGCCGAGGCGCTGAAATTGCTCGGTTTGCAGGCGGCGGTACTTGTCGGCAAACTTGGCACAGGCTTCGCGCACTTCCAGCGCGGTGTAGTCGGTCCGTCCGGCATCCTGCAGTTCGCGTGAAACCTTGTGTTCGATGGGCAGACCGTGGCTGTCCCATCCGGGGATGTAGGGCGCCTTGTACCCCTGCATCCACTTGTAACGTAAGATCGTGTCCTTCAGGGTCTTATTGAGCGCGTGCCCCAAGTGCAAGTCCCCGTTGGTGAAGGGGGGGCCATCGTGTAAAATGAAGCTCGGGCCCTCGCTGTTTTTCGCCTGGATCTTCTCGTAAAGGCCGAGCCGGTTCCAATGCTCCATCCGTTGTGGCTCCCGCTCGACCAGATTCCCACGCATTGGGAAGTTTGTCTGCGGAAGATTGAGCGTGTTTTTGAGGTCTTGCGCCATTGCCTGTGGGCCTGAATCGAATGAAAAGCGCGCGAGTGTGGTTTTTTGGTTTACCAAGTCAAGCTCTCAGCGTTATCTGCGGGTTTTCGTTCCAAAGTCCGGCTCCACTGTTCACTTTGCAGCTGGGCAATGAACAAGGTATGACGCTTGGTATTTTTATTCTCGATTTCAGTAGCTTTCCCATTTGGGCACTCGTGTTTGCTCTGCTTTTGGGCCTTGCCGGCCTGACTTTCGGGGGGGACTGGTTGACCAAAGGCGCTGCTGCGATCTCGGTCAATCTCAAGATCAACCCCGTGGTGGTCGGATTGACGGTGGTGTCGATCGCGACCTCGATGCCGGAAATGTTTACCTCGCTACTGGCGGCGCGGGGAAGTCCCGGTCTGGCCTTGGGGAATATCATGGGCAGCAATATTGCCAATATCGGGCTGATCCTTGGCCTGACGGCCCTGATTCTGCCGTTGCGGGTGCAATTGCGCCTGATTCACCGGGAAATGCCGATTTTGTTGCTGGTGAGCGCCTTATTCACCGTTTTTGCGACCGGCGGCTACGCGCGCTGGGAGGGGCTCGTTCTTCTCGGAATCGCCGCTGCCTACCTGTTTTTTGTCGTGCGCTGGGCCCGGCAGGAGTCGGCCGATATTCAGGAGGAATTTTTCGAGGCGGAGGATGAGATTCAGCGGCTCTCGGTGCCGGTTGCCGTCGTTCTCGTCCTCTTGGGGGCCTTGTTGCTTGCGCTCGGGGCCAAACTCTTGGTCGGCAGCAGCGTGGAGATTGCCTCGCGTCTGGGGGCGAGCGAGACCCTGGTTGGTTTGACGATTGTGGCGATCGGGACCAGCCTGCCTGAGCTGGCTGCCTCGATTGCCGCGGTGCGGGCCGGACATACCGATATCTGTGCCGGTAACATTGTGGGCTCGAATCTCTTCAACATCTTACTCATCGGTGGGGCGACGGCGACTTTTTTCCCGTTTCCAGTGAATCCGGCCATGCTTCTGGTCGAGTTCCCTTCCATGCTCTTGCTGACAGTTCTCCTACTACTCGTCTTTAAAACCGGACATATTGTGACGCGTCGGGAGGGAGCTTTCTTGCTTTTCCTCTATCTCATGGTTCTTTCGCTTTCCGCGCTCTCACAGGAGGGCCTGCTCTTTTAGTTTCAACCGTTCGCAAACCGATTCATCTCCAGATCCAAGATTAATTATGACAGATTCGATCAAACCAGTGGTCCTTATCATCCGTGATGGTTGGGGCGAAAATCACAATTCGAAGGAAGATGCCTTCAATGCCGTGAAATTGGCGAATACGCCCTGTGCGGACAAGCTGACTGCGGAATGGCCGCGCACGGAAATCATGGCCTGTGGCCTGGCAGTCGGTCTGCCGGAAGGTATCATGGGCAACAGTGAAGTGGGGCACCAGAACATCGGCGCCGGCCGTGTGGTGGACCAGGAGATCGTCCGCATCAACAAGGGCATCGAGACCGGTTCGGTCAAGGACAGCCCGGCGCTGCAGGAAGCACTGGCAAATGTGAAGTCCAAAGGCTCCGCTCTACACTTCATGGGTCTGGTTTCCGATGCCGGGGTCCACTCGATGTTGGACCACCTCTACGGCTTGCTCCGCATCGCCAAGGAAGAGGGGATTGAAAAGGTTTACCTGCATGCCTTTACCGATGGCCGCGATACGGGGCCGTTTTCCGGCAAGGGCTTTCTCGAGCAGGCGGAGGCCCAGATGGCCGAGATCGGGGTGGGGCAGGTCGCCTCGCTTTCCGGTCGCTACTGGGCGATGGACCGCGATAACCGCTGGGATCGCGTCCAGCGCGCCTACGACTGTCTGACGGGCCGCAAGGTGGAGCGGACGGCTGTTTCGGCTGCAGAGGGCATACAGGCCCAATATGACGCCCCGGAGACCGAAGGAACCAAGGGCGATGAATTCTGCCCTCCGACCGCGATTGCCGGTGCGGACGGTTCGCCGGTGGCCACCGTGCAAAGTGGCGATTCCGTCATTTTCTTCAATTTCCGTGGCGACCGCCCGCGCGAGCTGACTCGTGCCTTTATCCAGGACGAGTTCGACGGCTTCGACCGTGGCGAGAAACTGGACATCTACTTCGCCACCATGACGGAGTACCAAAAGGGGCTGTGCCCGAATATCATCTTCCGCAAGCCGCCGAAGATGGATGATATTTTGGGAGGCTATGTCGCCGACAAGGGGATCGCTCAGTTCCGCTGCGCGGAGACCGAAAAGTTCCCGCACGTGACTTTCTTCTTCAACGACTATCGTGAAGAACCCTTCCCGGGTGAAGACCGCGAACTGATTCCCAGCCGCAAGGATTGTGCGACCTACGACGAAAAGCCTGAGATGTCGGCCTACGGCATTCGTGACGCGTCGGTCAAGGCGATCGAATCGGGCAAATATGGCCTGGTGGTCATTAACTTCGCGAACCCCGACATGGTGGGACACACCGGTGTGGTGGAGGCCTGTGTCAAGGCCTGCGAGATTGTCGACGGTTGTGTGGCCGATCTGCTGTCGGCAATCGATAAGATGGGCGGCAAGGCACTGATTACCGCGGACCACGGCAACTCCGACCAGCTCTGGAACTTCGAGTCGAACGGGCCGCACACGGCTCACACGCTCAATCCGGTCGAGGTTGTGGTCTACGGCGAAGGGTGCCAGGACTTCAAGCTGGCTGAGTCCGGCTGCCTCGGCGATGTCGCTCCCACGCTCCTTCAGCTTATGGGCATGGAGCAACCGGCTGCGATGACTGGCAAGAGCCTGATTGTCTAAGGCGTTTCGCCCCGATTTGATTTCAAAGCCCTGCAGCCTTCGGACTGCGGGGCTTTTTCATCTGCAGCTGGAAGCCCGCTTGATCGGACCGGTATGCAAGAGCTTGAACTTGCCCGCGTGAGACGTTTGACTCTGCGTAATGTTTCCCGGTTGGCCACATAGGTCGATTTATTGCCTCTTATTCGTCTTTTCTGGTCTCATCCTCATCGGCCCGGTATCGCTTCAGGCGGCGGATGGATGGGTGCTGGGGCAGTTGCTGGATGCTCCGCTGCATGTCTGGCCACATATTCTGGCGGACCTTGTGACATGGTTGGCCTATACCTCGATCCCGGTCATGATCCTGATCGCCTTGAGGCGTCAGCGCAGTCAGATCCCGCATCCCTTCCTTTGGGTCATGTTCAGCCTCTTTATCCTGACCTGCGGGATCACGCACCTGCTGGACGTGATCGTATACTGGTGGCCGGCCTATCGCTTGCTCGGGCTGTTCAAGGTTCTCACGGCCCTGATTTCGGCGGCGACGGCCATCGCCTTGCTGCCCATGCTTCCGCGCCTGTTTCACCTCAAGACGCCGAAGGAAGTCGATGAGGCGATACAAGGCACCGCCAATCGTCTCGAAGAGGCACGGCAGAAGGAACTGAGTGAGCGTGAATTTATCACCCAGACCGTGGTGGAGGCTTCGGGGGTTGGCTACTGGGACTGGAGGCCCATGGCCGAGGCCTGTTTCTACAGCGCTTCGTTCAAGGCCATGTTTGGCTACTCGGATGATGAGTGGCCCAATGATACGAAATTCTGGGAACGCGTCATCGTTGCGGAAGACGTTCCCGTGATTGAACAAGCCTTGGCCGCTCATTTCGGGAGTCATGGAGAACGGCCCTTCGACGTGCGAGTGCGTTACCGGCACAAGGCCGGGCATGTCGTGCATGTCATTTCGCGAGGAAAGGTCATTCAGTGGGGAGAGGGCGACGAAGCGGTCCGGATGGTCGGCTGTCATATCAATGTGACGCCTCTGGTGGAAGTGGAGCAGCAGTTGCGCAACCGGAATGAGCAATTGGAGCTGGTGGCCCAAGGGATCAGTCCCGGGATTTGGGATTGGAACCGGGAGGAGGGGAAGGATTGGTGGTCGCCTCGCTTTTACGAGCTTCTGGGCTATGCCGACAGGGAGTGCGGCTGCGGTTCGGAGGTCTTTCTTCATCAGCTGCTGCACCCCGACGATCTGGAGCGGACGAAGGCCGCCCTGCAGGCGCACTTCTACGAACAGGCGCCCTACAAGCTCGATATCCGGATGCGTTGCAAGGATGGGAAGTACCGCTGGTTTGAAACCTCCGGACAGGCGAAATGCGACGAATCGGGCGAACCGGTTCGGATGGTCGGCTCATTGATCGATATCAATGCACGCAAGCAACTGGAGCGACGCAATGAAGAGTCAATCGCCATCCTGTCCGGGCAGAACGACCGCTTGCTCAATTTTGCCCACATTGTGTCCCATAACCTGCGTTCCAATACCGGCAATATGATGGCCTTGCTCGAAATGTATGCGATTGAGGACGAGGACACGCGCCAGCAAATCATGGAGCACTTCTCGAAGAGCGCCAAGCAGCTCTTTGAGACCGTCGACCACTTGAGCGAGGTGGTGAAGATCCAGACGGATATCAACCGGAAGCGGGTCCTGCTGCAGTTCGACGAGATCATGGACAAGGTCCTGTCATCCCTGCGTGGAGAACTGGAGGCCGCCCAAGCCCATGTGGAGATGGATTTCAGTGCCGCGCCGCAGATCAATTACGTGCCGTCCTATCTGGAGAGTATCTGCCTGAATCTAACCAGCAACGCACTGAAATACCGGGACCCGGGACGGATTTTGCATCTGGTCATTCGCACACGCATGGAGGAGGGGTGTACCGTGCTCGAGTTCGAGGACAATGGCAGGGGCCTCGACTTGGCGCGCTATGGCAAAAAGCTCTTTGGCCTCTACAAGACCTTTCACAATAACGCGGATGCCCGCGGCGTCGGCCTTTTCCTCGTGAAAAACCAGGTGCAGGCCTTGGGAGGCTCGATTTCGGTTGCGAGCACGCCGGGCAAGGGATCAAAATTTACCATTACCTTCTAATCTGCCATGTCGAAACCCATCCATACCGCCTGTATCATCGACGACGACGATACCTTTGTTTTCCTGACGAAGCGCATGATCCTGATCAAGAAGCTTTGCGAACGTGTCTTGATCTACGCCAATGGACGTGTCGCCCTCGATGAACTCACACATAATCTCTATGACCGGGATGAGCTGCCCGACCTGATCCTTCTGGACATTAACATGCCCGAGATGGATGGCTGGGAGTTCCTCGACGCCTTTTCCAAGATCAAGCACGACCTCGCCAAGCCGATCACGATCTACCTGATCACCTCCTCGGTCGACGAAGCCGATCTCAAGCGTGCCCGGCAATACGGCGATGTCAGTCAGTATATCGTTAAGCCTGTGGACTTGAAGTCATTAGCGGAACTCTTCCATGTCAATCTCGAGGAACCCGCCCCGCGCGGGGATTGAGGCTTTTTCTGATTTTCTTCACAGCCGGCTATTGACAAATCCCCCCGGCACGGTAGCACTTTCCAGCTTTTCGGGGTGTAGCGCAGCTTGGTAGCGCGCTTCGTTCGGGACGAAGAGGTCGCAAGTTCAAATCTTGTCACCCCGACCATTTTGATTAGCGGCGAACTTTTCCGAGGTTCGCCGCTTTTTTGTGCCCGGATGGCGGGTGCTTCTAAAGTTCTTATGGTCAAGGAGTTTGCGAATGTCTTTGCTCTGGAAATGAGGCCCTATTCGGGACGAACTTATCTGCATACTCAGGGCTATGACTTAATTTCCCCGAAAATTCTCCGATTCTCTCCGTTAAGAGCACATGTTGCCTGTCTTTCACAATCGATGAACAGATTCTGATTAGCTCATAAAATATTCATAATAGGCCTATTGCGTTTTATGACTGGCCTATAGACCCTTTCTTTGCTGGTGATGGGTTAGAGATTTCTTTAATTATATTCAAAAAAACAATAGCTCATGACAGGGGCAGGTAGTGATTCGCTGTTACTGTTAGATGGGAAATGCCCTCGAATATGAATGACCAGATTGCATGTGATTTTAGTAAAACGGGCCGCGTCGCCACTTTGCCGAACCTTGGTTCGGGGTTGGTGGTTTTTCGGACGCAAACAAACTTCGCGTCTTCGATGTCGCGATCAATGGTGAAGTTGTTGACCCGGCATTGGATATTCATGCCCGTGCGCAAGGGCAACACCGAGCCTTGATTCGCGAATACACCTTCGAGAGCACTTCGGATGTTTTAACTATCTATTTTCCTACGATCCAAGTGAATCAAGCGATCATTTTTGGTATCGAGTGATTTGAGCTATAGAATCGACTGCTTGAGTCTAATTGAACCCCCTCATTCCAATGAATTTATCTAGTGCAACTCCGGATGGGAGAACGCAGCCGCCTGTCGTGTGGGGCTTTGCCCGATTTACGATCATTACTGAACAATGTATACGGATGGAGTATGCTCCCAATTATGGATTCGTCGATGAGTCTACTTTGTTCGCTACCAATCGGGAGTCTTCACTCCTGGATATTTCCATACGTCGACGTGGGAAGACATTAACGATCAAAACCAAGCATTTGGTCTTGAAGTTCCGTGATGATGGAAAGCCCTTTCATCAGGGGAATTTGAGCGTCACCTATTGCGATGAAATAGCACGTGTCGAATGGAATCCGGGTTTGAAAGATACGAAAAACCTGGGAGGCCCTGCGGCGACATTGGATAATGTTTCCGAGGCCTTTGATTTGCCTGACGGGATTCTGTCACGTGCCGGTTGGCATTTGGTCGATGATTCGGGCAAAGCGATCCTTAAAGATGGGTGGATCCGTCAGCGACCGGGCGGGATTTCCATTTCAGAATTCGATTCGCCCGGCGAGTCGTTACCACATCCGGATTTAGATTGGTGCCTATTCATTTATGGTAGCGATTACAAGGGGGCACTTGCTGGTTTGGGGCTGGTGTCCGGACGTGCCCCGTTACCACGTAGGCACGCCATGGGTTCCTGGTATTGTCGTTGGCATCCTTATACCGATGAGGATTTTCGCGGTATTATACGTGAGTATGATGCGCATGAGTTCCCGATCGATGTTCTGGTTATGGACATGGATTGGCATACGCAGGATGCGAAAACAGGCTACGGTCATGCGAAGAACTTAGGCTGGACCGGCTACACCTGGAACCGGAAATTGATACCGGAACCTCGTAAGCTGTTGAGCGACCTGAAGAAAGATAGTATTTATGTGGCGTTGAACGACCATCCGGCGGACGGGATACGTGAGCATGAGGACTGTTATCCTGAATTTCAGAAATTGCTTGGTCAGAATGCCTCGACGAACCCTCCTTTTATCGCTGGCGATCAAAGCTATATGGAGGCGTTTTTCGCTGCGGCTCACAGTCGCCTGGAGAACGATGGAGTGGATTTTTGGTGGTTGGATTGGCAGCAAAATTATATCTATCCCACAGTCATTGGCGTCCCGGGCTTGCGCCATTTGCCATGGTTGAATGCCCTGTATTATCAGCATACCCGTAAAAATGGACGCCGTGGTCTGGGGCTGAGCCGTTGGGGTGGTTTGGGCGATCATCGGCATCCCATACATTTCTCTGGAGATGCGAAGGCGTGTTGGGCCATGCTCAAATTTGAGGTTTCATTTACGATCGCATCCGGGAATGCCGGTTGCTTCTATTGGGCGCACGATATCGGTGGTTTTTATGGTGAGCGTAATGCTGAAATGTATACACGGTGGGTCCAGTTCGGGGCGCTTTCTGCAGCCTTACGTCTGCATTCCTGTGGAGAAGACTTGGATCGGCGACCCTGGTTGTGGGGGCAACGATTTGAATCGGCCATGCGCCGTGCCTTTGTCCTTCGGTCGGAGCTCTTTCCCTACCTCTATTCTGCTTCCCGGCAATGCTATGACCACATGTTACCCCTCCTGCGGGGCATGTATTTCGAGTATCCCGATCAAGAAGAAGCGTATCAATTTTCCGGTCAATATATGCTTGGTGATCACATTTTGGTGGCGCCGATCTCGCGCGCCGGGAAAGGAGAGGATCTCGCTGTCCGTCAAAAGATCTGGTTCCCGGAGGGAGAGTGGTTTCACTTCTTCACTGGCGAGAGGATTACGGGCAATCGTATACGACAACTGTCGTTCGGGATTGATGAAATCCCGATTTATGTGAAAGGCGGGTCGCCGGTTCCGCTTCAACCCTATGCGAAGCGAATGGCAAGTGTGTCTCTCGATACGCTGCGTATTCGTTGCTATCCGGGTTCCAGTGGCGTATCGATTTTATATGAGGATGACGGCCAGACGGAGGGCTATGTACGCAATGAATGTGCCTTTACGCGGGTTGATTATCGCGAGGAAGGAATCACGGCATCGATCAAAATCAATCAGTGCGAGGGACGTTTTAAAGGGCAAAAACGCCGCCGTGCCTATCAGATTGAACTTGTCGGCTTTAAGGTCGCGACGAATGCGACTGTAAATGGTAAAGCGTTTTCTCTCGTATATGATGCCAGTCTACACGCGCACATCGTATCCATTCCCTCTTCGCCCATTGATCGAGCGCTTGAGTGTATTGTTCAAATACGGTAGGCCGCCGGTTCTTGAAACTGCATTTCAGGAGGAGAGCCGGACGGGGCGCTTTCGGGTGCGATGCCACTTTGCCGAACCATGGTTTGGCAAAGTGGCTTTGCGGATGGAAGTTCGCTACGCGTCTTCGATGTCGCGATCAATGGCGTAGTTGTTGACCCGGCATTGGATATGCATGCACGCGCGCAAGGGCCGCACCGTGCCTTGATTCACGAATACACCTTCGAGTCCACCTCGGATATTTTAACTGTCCATTTCCCCTCGATCCAGGTGAATCAAGCGATCATTTTTGGTATCGAGTGTTTTGAGCTATGCAACCGGCTCTGCACCTGTTTCTCCGTAAATACAAGGACACGAAACGATAGTTATTTATCGTGATAAATCGAAGTTCTCTTGGATTTTTACAGTATGGGTAGAAGGTCATTTCGTAGGATATCCTAAGCCTCATATCACACTGATAGTCTATGAATACTTCCAAAATTATGAAACCCACGATTACGACTTTAACTACCATCGCAGCTGCCAGCCTGCTGCTTTGTTCACATGCCTCTGCTTTCTTCGACGATTTCAATAGCTACAATGTTGATGAGAAGGTTTCTATTCAGACTGGGACTAGTTGGGAGGATAATGTGACGAGTGGCGGAGTGCAAATGCTGGTCGACGACGTGGAATCTCCGTTTTCTGCTGTTGCAGATGGATATAGCGCGACGCTCAACGACCAATCTACGACCGCAGGTGCATCGGTAGGCCTTTCGTATACCAACGGCGGGTCTGATGAAGCGACGATTGAATTCGACTACATGTTTTCAGGAATAAGCGATAACTTCGGTCCTTACTTTATCGCCAATGATGGATCTGCGCTGGGGGTTTTTCTCCGTCTTGCGATGTCAGATGGTGAAGCGACTCCCACGTATACAATCGCAACGGTCAATCCAAATAACACTTTAACTGACATTGCAGAAGTCGCTGTGGACACCTGGTATCATGTGACGGTTACTGTATCTGCCGTGACTGATACATACGATGTGACGATACAAGCCTATGGTGGATCAAGCACTACGAGCACGGGTCTGAGTTATAGAGCGGGCACGACTACGATGAGTAATTACATGTTTATTGCTAACAATGGTCCATCGGCAACTGGCGTTTTTTCGATCCATCGAATTTACGGGCAATCAGTCTGCGGTGCCACCTGTAGAGCGTGTCGGCTGTGACAATCGTGGCATACAGCTCAATCGCTTTGCCTAGTTTCTTCGCTTTTTCGGCCAGGTTTATGCGCTGGGTGTCTGTGAATCGGATGTGCTTGCTGATTTGGGATTTTAGAACCCTGATTTCTTCCTGTTGATAGTCGAGCGAGTCTAAGAGCTCCTGATTCACCTGATCAGTGATTAGAGTCAGAAGTTTTCCGAGTAGTATTTTTCCTTTCACTTCAGGAAATTGTTCCTGACACAGATGTGTCGCAATCTCAGTCTGGAGGCCTTCGGATTAATTTCTAGCCAGTACGGGGACGAACTTCTAATTCTGTCAGACTGTTCAGGAGATCGATCGGGTTACCTCCACTCGCCCAAGGTAGATGTTTTTACATTTCCGCGACGATTTCGTTTTCGGCTGCGAGTCGTTGCCACGGGATTGATTGGCTTGGATCCATGATATGTCCGTTCAGCTGAAGTCTTTGATGGCCACTTCGTTTGGCTTTTAAGTGAATCCAGTGGCCTCTTACTTGGCGTCGGACGGTGAAGCCTGTCCAGTGGGTTGGGATTTGGGGATCAATACGCAGTCCGGTGAGTTCCGACCGGATGCCGAGGAGGTATTGTGTGGCAACAATATCCATCCATGCGGCGGTCCCTGTGATGTGAACAACATTGCCCCAGCCAAAGCGTGTGTTTTCGGGGCCAACGATATTGCTTAGCCACGCGTGTGGGTCTGCTCCGTAGGTATTCACGCCGAATCGATGTATGACGTTTTCCGGGACGAGACGGCGGAAATATTCCCATGCGGTGTCGGCGTGACCCAGTAGGGCTTCTGCCATGATCGTCCAGGTGTTGGCATGGCAGAAAATCGCACCATTTTCCCCGGTTCCGGGCCCGTAGCCACTAAAGGGATTGGACTCTTCGGGCCAGGTTTTAAAGCCCGGCGAGAGAATCTTCAGCCCTGCATCGGTCAGCAGATGCTCTGCTGCCGCAGCCATACCGGCTTCCTGTTGTTCGCGGGAGCCGACTCGAGCGAGCACTGCCCAAGATTGAGGATTGAGGAAGATTTTTCCGAAAGGGGAAGATCGGGAACCAACGGGTGCGCCGTTGTCATCAAAGCCACGACGCCACCATCCGCCATCCCATGCGCAGGCGTCTAACGCTGTTGTTTGTTTGTGCAGCCATTCACGAATTGTATCGGCATCATCGTTGCGTCCCGACCACTGGGCCAGTGCCAGCATTTGTCGCAGGACATAGACATACTGGAAGGAGGCAAAGAGAGATTCTCCGCGTCCTGCTTTTGAGAATTTTCCGATAATGTCATTCCAATCGCTGCGTAAGGTTAGCGGGATGTTATGACTGCCCAGATGGCTTTCGGTGAAGCGAAGGGCTCGCATCAAATGCTCCCAGATCGTTGCGCTCTCTTTGTTTGTATAAAAGCTCGCTGTTTCTTCGAGGAATCCGGGATCGCCGGTTTCGACGGCGATGGCATGTGCAAGCATAGGGAGCCAAAGATGATTGTCACTATGCAGGCTTTCGTTGGAGGGTGATTTTTCAATCGGGTATGATGTATGATTGGCTCTTCCGTCTGCGTGTTGTTCGGTCAGAAGGGAGCGCAACTTGTCGAGTGCCCAGTCCGGTCGACGATAAGCGATTGCGATCATGTCCTGACAGGTGTCGCGGAAACCAATACCACGAATGCCTGGAGCGGTTGCGTTGACCGAGCGGGAGAAACGGGCTGTGGTGACTGTGTTCACCGGTGACCACGTTTCAATCATTCGCTGGAGCTCTGGCTCGGGTAGTGAGCAGCTCAATTTCTCAAGATGGGTAGTCCACCATTTCTCACATCGTTCACGCTGCTCATCGAAGCCTTCCTTACTCAGCAGGGTCGGCAGCAGGCCGTCAATGGCTTGTTTGCAACGTTCCGGTTCAAGCAGCGCACCGGGTTCCACGCCGAGGGCAAAGCGTAGGCTGTGTGATTGACCTGTTTCCAGGCAGAGTTGGCGGTGAAGTGCTGCGGCAGGTTCGCCGCAACTGATGCCGCGATTATTCAGATTCCCTTTGGAAATCGCTTTGGGACATGATTCTGAGCCGTAGGAGCCTAAGAAATCTTCGCGTGAACCGCACCAAGTATCGACCTCGCTGCCTGCAAAGTATACGAGGGGCACTTCGCTGATGTTGGGATGGCTTTGATGATGGAAAAGGTAGCGCACAGAGCGGGTCGCTTCGTCGTAATCCGTGCGGAGCATATATTTGATGTAATATCCCCAGTTGAACTCATCGGTCCATTGCATTTGCGAAAGCTCGACATAGGCGAAGGCGTCCAGTTTACGTGAGCGGTTGGAGGGGTTGCTGAGTTTTAGCTCCCAGAGGAGGGCATCGTGATCAGGTGCAACCCAAAGATCGAGTTGTGCGTGCAGTCCGTTGTAAGTTGCTTCGAAGCTGGAGATGCCGGGACGGTGAATCGCCTTCCACTTATCGAGCTCAGTCTCCGCCGGACGCCAGGATGGCGACCAGACTGTGCCGTCTTCTTCACGCAAGTAAATGTAGAACCCGGGGCCATCCATTGGTGCTAGATGCTGACGGTAACGGGTCAGTCGGTATACTGTTGCGCTTTTCCACCATGCGAAGCCTCCTCCGGCTTGTGAGACGAAGGCGTGCATGCGTCCGTTGCTCAAGTAGTTGATCCATGGCTGTGGGCAGCGTGGCTCTTTGATAATGAGTGCACGTTCCTGATCCAGAAACTCGAAGTAGTCCATAGTCTGCATCTGGTTGTTTTGCTGGAAAAATTTCCCGTGTAGTTACATCGCGTCGATAGTAGCGACTTTGATGTAATCTCCGTTATCGACGACGTGCCGGACGGCAAACTTAAGGAAGCGTCCCTTTGCAGGTTGCTTTAGTGGGATTATTTGCTGGCAGGGGTTGGCTTTGACGTTCGAGAATTCTCCTTCGGCGATTGCTTGCCAATGCTCGGCATCGGAGCTGATGGCGAAGGAGTAACGATCAGGAATGCCGTTGGTGTCTTCCGTGGTCGGCGTCATCGTGACGACGGAGATTTCGCGTTCTTCGGCCATATCGATCACTACCTCGTGAGGAGGTGCGCTCAACTGCTTGTTCTTGTGATAAGTGTGCCAGTAGGTGTCGGGACTGTCGTCGAGTAATTTTTCCACGCCGGCGAGGCCGTGGTTGTCAAATGGACTGTCAAGGCTGACCGAGAGAATGCGCCAATTTGTGCGTGCAGGTCCGTAGGCCGCGGTTACTACGCCCGTTTGTTCTTCTTCGACGAAGCCAGATACTTTTACAGTCCCTCCCTCAGTCAATGAGAATGGTTTTCGATAGGGGGTAGAATCGCGTGTTGGCTGGCTGCCGTCGGTGGTGTACCGTAAGTCCAAGCCATCCCCTCCGCCGCGAATGCTGACCTCTCCCTGTTGGTTCCGCACGATGGTAATTTTCGCTCCCAAGGCCAAAGAAGCAGGGGCGCGATACAGTCCGAAGTGGGAAATCGCCGGAGCAGCGGCAGTTTGTGTAAATCGAACGCGAACTTTGTCGCTGGTCGTCGTGCGCGTGAGCAGTAAGCGCCGGTAACCGATGCTGGTTGAGGTCGCAAGTTCCTGCCATCTGCCATCCTGCCAGATGTCCACCGCGAATTCTTCAACGCGTTGGCCAAGCTCGACGAACTCTGAGAGGTCGATTGTGTTGAACTTAATTGCCTGCTTAAAATCGATTGTAAACGCAGGTGCTGCGTTGTCGGTTGGCATCCAAAACGTATCAGGCTTGCCGTCGATCAATGCGGAGGCGGAGCATTTTTCATCCGACGAATTGGCAAAGATTGACGAAGATTCGCAGGCAAGGTTGTGGGAGAATAATTTTTTAATGTCCTCGTTCCATGCGGTAAGGACTTTGATGTCTTCATCGCAAATTCGTCCGCGTCTGTCCGGTGCAAGGCCGAGGTTGATCGAGCAACCTCGGCCAATGGATTTGAAATACAAATCGAGCAGCGTGTCGGCTGACTTCGGCGCTTCGTGCTCGTGGAAAAACCATCCAGGACGTAAGGGAAAATCGCATTCAGCTGGACGCCAAGCTTCGGCGTGAAGGATGCCCATATTTAAATCGATTGGTCTTTCACTCACCGGATTGTTCGGTGCTGAAAAGGTCGCCCAACAGGTTTCTCCGGCGATACCGTATTCGTTCCCAATCCAGCGCCCATCAAATGGAAACATGATTGCTTCTGGTTGGAGTTCTCGGATCATCTCGGTTATCTGCTCCCAGCGATAATAATGCGCTGGGTCTATCGCGCGTGCTTCACGGGTACCACCGTAGTAACCATTGCCTCCATTCGCACCGTCGAACCAGACTTCGAACAGCTCGCCGTATTGGTTGAGCAACTCGCGCACCTGTTCGTGAAAAATATCGACGTAAGCCTCGCGTCCGTATTCCGGGTGATTGCGATCCCAAGGCGAACAGTAGACGCCAAATTTCAATCCATGTTTTCGACAGGCAGCGGAAACTTCCGCGACCATGTCGCCTTTGCCGTCACGCCACGGAGAGTTCCGAACTGAATGCTCCGTGGTTTTCGTGGGCCACAGGCAAAACCCGTCATGGTGTTTGCATACGAGGATTATCCCTTTTAGGCCACCTGCCAGGCACGCTTCAGCCCATTGATTGGCGTCGAAATCTGTCGGATTGAACGAACGCGGATCTTCGTCGCCGAATCCCCATTCTTTATCGGCAAAAGTGCCAACGCTGAAATGCACAATCGCGTAGCGCTCAATGTCGTACCATAGTGAATGGCGAATGGACGGAACAGCTCCGTAAGGCTTGGGTAAGCTTGAAATTAACTGAGCCATAGAGAGATTTACGTGGTTATTGAGTGCGCTGCGCCCAAGAAACCAGCGTGTATTGGCTGGAGTTGCTGAAGGCGTTGAAGTTGCCGCTGAGGACGGTGCGGCCGCCGGAGTGGGCGTCGCCGAGGGCACCAAGATTTGCTATACAGTCGAAGAGGACCTCGTTGGTAGGCTCCAAGCCGAGTTCTTCGAAGGAGACGGTGAATTCGAGTTCGTAGTAAATGTCGGTGCGGCGGAATGTGATTTTGGCATTATCTAGCGGATTCTTGAACAGACGCACTTCTGCTTTGCCTGCTGGATCTGCAATGATGTTCACTTCGCGAATATTGCCGGTGTTGTCGAGAGGAGCAAAGAACAACTGAAGCCCGGATCCCGCGAAGGGAGAATCGTAGTTCGGCTTGAGGTCGGAATCGAGCACCTTGGCGCGGAGGCGAATTAGGTCGCCGTCGCGGGCGAGTGTGCCTTCGGCCGCATCGAAGCCCGCGAGTTTGAGTCCGAAGGTAGCTTCACCTGAGTCGTTGAGGCCTAGCTTTGGGCGGGGACGTAATACGGCGCTGACCGCGAGTACATTCGCACATTCAGTTTCGAGTGTGACACTAAGATTATCATCGATTGCAGATTGGTTGATCGTGACTGCCTCAGCGGTAGCGCTGCCTTTGGCGGGAGCTTTCACGGTAAGGATACCATCGCCCTCAAGGGTAAGCGCGTCGCTTTCGGGGCGTAGTTGGAATTGGAGGGTGACGGCTTGACCGGTCGGATTTTCCACGGTTAGGCGGAGCCTGTTCTGCGCTCCGGCGTCGGTGGCGAAGACTCCTTGACCTTCGAGCCGCGCAATGATGCGGTCACCGACACCTGCGTAGCCGCGTCCAGTATTTTTGAGCGTTGGGGTAAACTCGCCGAGGAAGCCATCCTTCTGGTGCGCCTCGATGAGTTCGTCACACATCGCCCATATTTTGTCGAGCGGCAGCGTTGCGCTGGCATGCGGGTCCAGCATGACTGCGTGGTAGATGTGCTCCCGTTTGCCGGTCAAGGCAGCTTTCACGGCCAGTTCCTGCACGTTGATGTTTGTCATGCAGAGGGCGGCAAGTTGCGGTGGGAGCTCGCCAACGGTGACTGGTTGCAGGCCATTGCGGTCTACGAGGCAAGGCACCTCGACGTTACAACGGTTGGGTAGGTTGGTGATGATGTCGCGGTTCGGCACATTGCCGTAAACTGTGCGCGGTTGTCCGCTTTCGATCGAGTGGATGATGTAAGAGCCGTATTCGTGAGACTGTGGCTTGATTTCGATTTCGCCGTCCTTGCCGAGGAGTTCGGCTTCGGTCTCCTCCCAGCTGCCAATGATCGCTTCGCAACGCCGAATGTATTCGTCAATGGGGATGTTGAACTGGTCGATGACCTTCTGACCGTGATGAATAAAATACGGAACGTATTCGCTTTGGTGTTCGCTGGACTCGGTCACAAAGTAGCCGGTACGGCGCATCATCTCGAAGCGGACGAGTTCCTGCCGTCTCTCGGAGTTTTCGAGGGCCTTGAAGAGCAGCGGATAGGCGTCCTGACCGCGATACTGGAACTTCAGGAAGAACGCCATGTGATTGATCCCGGCTACGAGGTAATCCACGTCTTCGGGCGGCAACTTCGCAAAGTTGCAGAGCTGGTTAGCCGTACCAAAGACCGAGTGACAAAGACCGACGTGGGGAATGCCAACAGCTTCTTCAACGGCCCAACAGTTCATGGCCATCGGGTTTGTGTAGTTAAGAAACAGGCAGTTCGGGTGAGCGTAGTCCGCGATGTCACGGGCGATGCTGTTGATGACCGGAATCGTTCGCAGTGCACGGAAAACGCCGCCGACTCCGAGCGTATCGGCAATGGTCTGCTGGAGACCATACTTGGCCGGGATTTTGAAGTCGCGCACTGTGGACGGCTTGTAGCCGCCGACCTGCACCGTGCAGATGACGTATTTTGCCCCGGTGATTGCCTCGCGTTGGTCGAGTGTGGACTCGATCTTCGCGCCGACGTCGAGTTTTTTCGCGATGCGGCGCATCATGATGTCGGCGACCTTGAGGCGCGCCGGGTCAATGTCCATCAGGCAGATGGTGGCGTTGGCCAATTCCGGGAAGCGCCAAATATCGCTGATGAGAGTTTTGGCGAAGACCACGGAGCCTGCGCCAATCAAGGAAATTTTTGGTGTCATGATGAAGAAGATGTTTAATATTAAGATTAGCCTTGGTGGGCTACATTACGGCCTTCTTGAAGAACCAGTATCTCAGTGAACTTAAGTCAGTTTTCGCTGCGTTTGCATGGCATCCGACAGGCGATGTAAACGCATCTCAAAGCTTGGCTTTGTAAGGCTTATGGATCGTCGATGCTGCTGATTGTAAAGTGAATGGATCCCAATTCAAAATCACATATCAATTGAAACGACATCGGTGAGATTTGTCCGCCATTTTTGCGGGATTCGGAAGAGCAAAACTCCGTCGGCATACTCGTAATCAATGGACGATCCTGTCCGAAGCAAAGTGAGCGCCGCCGGTTCTTTGTGTAAATTTTTGATTTCTACGGTGCCATCGAAAATCCAATCGATGTGGGCGTAGAGTTTGCCTGGCTTTTGGGTCAATGGAACATTGGACTCTTCTGGCCAGGCACCTCCAGTGGTTCCTTTGACCGACTCGCCACTGTGCGCCATCCAAGCCTTGAGTTGCTTCATGCGCAGGTAGAAGCTGTGCGGCATTTGCCCGTGTGAATCGGGAGCCACATTTGGCAGAAATTTTCCGTCCCAACTGCGGGTCTTGGACCATTCTGCCAGTAGCCAACCTAGCGGTTTGTAAACTTCGTGGTCGAGGTAGCCCCAAGCTCCGTCTGCAAACACATGGCAGTACTCCCACCAGCCCGGTTCAAGGCGCTTTTCGGGAAACTTGCATTCCGGTGTGTCGAAATCGCCGTATCCATGGCCTCGGGGATTGACAAGAATGCCGGGCTGGAGTTCGCGAATTTCTGCCATGGAAATACTTTCTTCAGGCAAGCGCCCATCAAACCATAAAATGTCGATTTTCCCATAGCGGGTCAGTAGCTCGCGCACATGCCCGTTGCAAAGATCGTGGTATGCCTCCAGCAACTCTGCACTTCTTTCGGGGACTTCGTAAGGTTCGTAATTGACGTCGAGTGCCGGCTTCTGATTGCCGTAGCCATAGGACATATGATGCCGGAAGAAATACCAGTCGGGCGGTGAATAATAAAAGCCAATGCGCATATCATGACGACGACAAGCCTCAACGAACTCACCCACTAGGTCGCGTCCGTTGAGATAGTTTCTCGTAGACAATTCTCCGTATTCACTCGGCCATAGGCAAAATCCGTCGTGATGCTTTGTCGTCAAAACGACGTAATCCACTCCGGCGTCTTTTGCTGCCAAAATCCACTCGTTCGGGTCATAGTTTTCACACAAAAAATTCTTGGCCTGTGCCCAATACTCCGTTGGCGGCACCAGTGTTTGCACTGCATACATACCATAACGTTTCATTGCTTTTTCCATATATCCGGGAGTGCGGTTCATCATCCCCCAGGAAAGATCTCCTTGTCCGCTTACGCTGGAAATCCCCCAATGGAAAAACATTCCCAGTGAAGCATTTGCATACCACTGGGCATCTGGGTGCTGTGTTCGCTGATATTTCGATGTCTCATCGGAAAGCGCAGTAATATTGGCAATCGTGTGCTGTTCCTGAACGATGGTTTTGCTGGATTCGTTTTTATTCATGACACTTGCATTAACACAATTTACGTCTGAGTTTTTGATTTTCTCATACGCAAATGCAGAAGCAAGTGCGACATGGAGTTACGGTAACTTGGCCTCTCGTTTTTATCAGGAGCTTAATGCTTCCATCTATTGGTTTCAGTTTGCTTTTGCATCCCGCCAGAATCCTTGGCTAAGCACCTTTTTGGGGAATTCGGGGATGCCGCGTTCGCCTCGTTGGAATTGCGAGCTGATCATGTCGATCGCGTAGGCGCCCTGAAGGAGTTCATTTTGATCGATGCCGGCGATATGGGGATATTGATCGGAATGCCACAAGGTGACGTAGAGCATGTTGCGGGGAGATCGAGGGTCTTTCAATAAGTTATCTGCTTCCTTTGGTTGAAGGATGAGCGTGTCTAATTGGAGTTCTTTAATCTTTTTTAAGAGTCTTTCTCGTGTGCGTTCATTCTCTTCGATGAGCATCGAAGTGGCTTCTTTTAGTTCGAGAGGGTGGTGAGTGAGGAACGCTGCAGACCAAGCATGATACATCCGTTCGTCCAGTACTGGAGCCATGATGTGGGCAATTCTTCTGCGTTTCATTTGCTTGAGCTTGTTCATCATAAGCACCATCGAAGAGTAGTGATCGAAATGGACGCGATGCAGGTTGGGTTTCCAGAGTCCGAGTCCGATAATCGTGGTGGCATAATTATCCCATGGAAAATCGAATTGTCCGTGGGCGAAGCTGTAAACGGGGGCGATAATGAGACAGTGGATTCCCCGGTTTTTGAGTATGGAAACCAGACGCTTCACTGTCATGTCGGGTTCTTTAAGGGAAAACTGGTCCAGTTTGAAGCCAAGCTCTTCAGCTCTGTTTTCGGCTCCCTTGATCATCTGCCGAAGTGTGACATTCGTCGTGGCGTCCTTAAGCCTGCTGTCCGGCCAGATCCAGGCGATGGTTTCCGTTCGCGAATGAATGCGCACTTTGCGCATGTAGCCCATCATCTTCTGAAGATTGGGATCGGTTTGGTAGCCATACTCGTGAGCGATTTGCAGAATGCGTTCCCGGGTCTCGGGTAAGATGCCGGGTGCATTTCGCAGTGCTCGGGAGACTGTCATGGTGGAGACTCCTGCCTTCTCGGCTAAGTCTTTTAGGGAAATCCGCCTCATGGAGTTACCGTAACATATCAAAAGGCTTGTGAACAGGCTGAAATTATAGAAATTACAAAAACTGTTAGCTTTAACCATCTAATACACCTCACATTATGAAAAAACACCCCAAGGTAACTCGTTCGCTTCTGGCGACTTCTGCGATTGTGATCGCATTCTCCTCCACGGCTCAGGCCGCTGACTATGTTTTGCGGGCCTCTGATGGCAGTAACGCTTCCAGTTTTACGACCCCCTATACCGGCACACCCGGCGGTTGGGCAACAATAGTCGGCGGCACCGATGTCGGCGCGCCTTCGGTTGGTAATAACTATACG
This sequence comes from Coraliomargarita parva, assembly GCF_027257905.1. Classification (NCBI taxonomy): domain Bacteria; kingdom Pseudomonadati; phylum Verrucomicrobiota; class Opitutia; order Puniceicoccales; family Coraliomargaritaceae; genus Coraliomargarita; species Coraliomargarita parva. The sequence goes on along the minus strand of NZ_JAPZEI010000004.1, from coordinate 197,086 downwards.
GTTACGACAGGTGTCTTACGCACGCCTGATGGTGATTCCACAGACTACACTTTTGCGGGGGATTCGCTGACCTTGAATGGGGCAGGTGCCAATCTCTATCTCTTGGGAGTGAGTGGTGCCACTTACACCATTAATGATTTTATACTGAAAGAAGGGCACATCCTGAATGCCCGTGGTGTGACCACATTGGCCGGAAGTATCACTCTGGATGGCACGGTTGATATTGAGAACGGATCGGCTGGTGATTTGACGATTGATTCCTCGATCAGCGGTAGCGGCACGATCAATTTCGTTGCGTCTACTAAGAAGATTATCGTTTCCAATTTAAATAACTCGTCGATTAATGTCGATTACAGCAGCACCGGTGGGTATCTAAGTTTTACGAATGACACGACGATCGGCTCTCTGAGCAGCAGTACCAGTTCAGGTCGTATTTCGTTCGACGGTTCCGATTTGCAGAGGACCCTCACCGTCAATCAGACGACTGATGTCACAGTTGCCACCCAAATGGTCGGTGGTTATCTGGTGCTGGGAAGTGGATCGACCGCCGCGCTGACCCTGACCGGGAGTAATAACGTTGTTCGCCAAGCGACGACGATTGAAGGCGGCACGCTCGTCGTCGGGGACGGCTCCACGGGTGTCATCAGTGGTGCAGTGGCGGTTAACACCGGTACGCTGAGCGGTTCGCTCGCCTCGGGCAACAACTTCTCCGGCAGTGTCGTTATCGGTGACGGTTCCGGCACTGCAGATGCCATTCTGACGGCAGGAACTACGGACGATCTGACTGGGCGTTTGGCCATCGCGGGTAACTTGAATCTCGGTTCCGACTCAGAGCTGGTCTTCGACCTTTTGACCTCAGCCGGTGTGCTTGATTCCGACTTGGTTGTTGTGGGTAGCGGTTCGGGCACGACTACGATTACGGGCAGCGCTAGTCTGCTCTTTGTTGCCAGTGGTGATAATTCGGGTCTGACCGTCGGGCAAATCTTCACGGTAATCGACGGTGGCACGATCAACGGCTACTTCTCGAATCTTGCCGATGGCGGGACCATTTCCAGCAATGGCGTCACCATGCTTGCGGCTTACTCCGGTGGGGACCTGACCCTTGAAGTCACGGCCATTCCGGAGCCTTCCGCCTATGCGATGGCACTGGCTTTGGCTGTGTGCGGGTTGGTCATTGTGCGTCGTCGAAAGGCCTCCTGAGCCCGGCTTCGGCCAAGCTTGTTGTTTCCCCTTCTTCTTGAAGCAAGCAACGCTCTCTTGTAGCGTTGCGTAAGGTGACCTGTCCCCATGTTTAAGCCCATCCAGTTCGTTCAAGCCGTTCAAACGCTGTTTTCTATAACGCTGCTCACTGTGGCCACTGCGTCCTGCGGCTACAGTGAGCCGTTTCAAGTGACTTTCGACGACGTCAGTTCACTTGGTTCGCTGTCGAAGGCGGAAAACGTTTCGATCGTTTCTGATACAGTCGTATCCGGTAATGGTGCGTCCAAATTGCATTGCGATCTGAACCAAAATGTGGCCAAGCTCGAACTTCCAGAAGAAAGCACGCAGGGGGTGGTGAGTTTCTGGTTGTATGATCCACTCTTCGACGTGAGTACGACGATGGACCGTGGATTTGAGTTATATTGCGGTGATGGGCAGAAGACCGAGCGCTTCTGGTTGCATAGTGGGAAGGGCACGGACAATTGGTATTATCGTGATAGCAAGGGGGTGCGCGATCACGATTTCTACGTCCCACGCCATCTAGGCTGGACACGTTTTGATATCGTCAATCCCGCAGGAGTTGGGCCGCAGCAATTCCTCATTTACATCGATGGCAATCTCGCGGGTAAGACGCCTTCCACTTACGAAACGATGACCGCTCTGCTTATTAAGTCATACTGGGGTACGGGGGATATTCTCTTTGACGAGATTTCCTACAGCGGCAATCCGGACGATTTTCGCCCGAATGTGGTCCGTATGGCGACACTTCCGTGTGATGAAGCCAACACGGTTCCGATGCTGACTGGGCAGTCTCCCAAGTTGGCCCTAAGTCTCAATCCTGCAGGTGCTCGTGCTTCGGAAGGGGAGCTTTCTGTGGAGGTCTTTGATGGTGCTGAAACGCTGTTACAAGACCACAAGACTACGATTCGATGGGATTCGGGGAAGACCGAGCCCCTTGAGTGTATCGTGAAACTTGGCCCATTGCCTCATTCTGGCACTTACTGGGTCGTTGTCAGATATAACGACATCGGTTTGCCCGGGCAAGGTGATCGGTTTTATAAACGTTATGAAGTTCAGTATTACGAGAAGGGCTTTGATAGCCGGGGTGATTCCATAGTTTTAGCCGATGCATGGGATTGGTTACCGGTGGGCGAAAAAGCGCCTTACCGCCAGAACATTCCGGTACCGGAAACCGCTCCCGATCATCCGCCTGCTGACTGGGGTGACGCGATGAAAATTAAAGGTCTCTGGAACCGCTCTTTCAATCTGACCTATCAGGCCGGCTGGTATCAGCGAACGATTGAAGTTCCAGTCGGTTGGAAAAGAAGTGATATCTATCTTGATATTGATGAGCCACAAACCATAGCTACGGCCTACGTCGATGGGGAGGTGTGCGGTGAAGTTGAATGGCCCGGAGGCAGTCTTGATCTGTCGTCTCGACTGAAGGCCGGTAAAACTGCCACGCTTTCTATTTTTGTTCGTGCGGATATAAATGCAGGCTACAACCGCGTGCTGAAAGAGATACTTGGCGATTCATTCAAGCCGACTGAGTGCGTTTATAACCGCGGACTGCGTGGTGAGGTGAAGCTTCGTGCGGTGCCAACAGGCGCGTCCATTCAGCATTCGTCGATCACGACTTCCGTCACGGATGCAATGCTAAGTGCACGCGTTCGCTTGAACAATCTCCAGCCCGGTGCGTCCTATGTGTTTCAAGCCAGCGTTGGCAATGGTGCGGGTGAGGCGCTTGCATTGCCGGATGTCTCTTTCACCGCCAGTGCAGAAGACGCGGAGATTAGCCTTGACGCTCCCTGGGCCAACCCCGTCTTTTGGGATATTTATCAGCCCTACCTCTACGATTTCAATGCTCGTTTGATCGAAAACGGCAATCTTGTGGATATCGCGGAACCGGAAACATTCGGCTTCCGGGAAATCCGTTTTGATGGTCGTCTGGTTAAAATGAACGGTCGCACGCTCAACCTTTTTGGTGGCTATACCAGCCAGTTCAATGCGTTTGGTACCAGTCAGGGCTTTCGGGACGTCAACATCAACTACAACTTTGGTGTCGGTTTCCGGCATTCGGTCATCTTGGGCGCGGGAGATTCGTCGTTGGGTGACTACGTGCGTTATTGCAGTGACAGTGGCACGGGGGGGAGTATCCGACTCGGCTGGTTCTATACGAAGCAACTCGTGCAGCAGGGTAAAGAAAACGATCCGCGTTACTGGGAGTTCTTCCAGAAAGTAGTGAATTACCAGATTGAGCGCTATGGCAACAGCCCGGGGATTTTCTTCTGGCAGGATCTGGGTTCACTGCTGGACATGGGTTCCATGTACAACCCGCTGCTTCAGGATGGTCGCTGGCTGCGCGACTTCGATGACAACCCGGTTCTTGCTCGTTTGGCTCGTACCCAGCAACATGTGATCGGTATTCTGCGGGAGGCGGATCCCAGTCGTCAAATCACCGGGCAAAACACCGGAAGCTTTTTGGACGCTGCTCACATTACGCATTATCCCGGCTTCATGCCGATTCAGGAGTTGATCGAGATGAACGACTATTGGGTGAAAAATGGTGTCAAGCCTCTGTTTTACAGTGAGCAGGCTGGTCCATTTATTCACAACTGGTCAAATCGCCCCCGCGCGGGCGGGCACACGGCACAGCGTATCATCCCTTATGATGCGGAGTGGATAGCCGTCACCAAGGGAGATCAGGCTTTTGAGCGCGATGCCGTGGACGAAGAAGTTCTCCATGCCTACGAACGGACTTCCAAGAGGAAGTTCGATTCGATCGCAAAGATTAAAGATCCGGTTGAGCGTGAGAAAGCCTTAGAGGGTTATAGTAATAGCAACACAACAGAGCTTTACAATATCTCCGATGAGATGAACAAGCGCGACCAGGTCTGGTTTGATCGGCAATTGGCTCAGTGGCTGAACTGGCGTGCGGATGGCATCGGATTGGTGACTTCACATTACTTCAGTTTCGGCAATCGTATGGATGAACTGTTGCATCGCGCTCAACAGCAGGTGACCGCTTTCATTGCGGGTTCGCCTGACGACATGCGCGACAAGACCCATATCTATGCCCCCGGTGAGACGCTTAAGCGCGGGCTCGTGCTGCTGAACAATTCTGCAAATGACGAGAAGGTGACTTATCAATGGAAACTCATCTTTGGTGGAAAAACGGTGGCCGAGAAAAAAGATACATTGGTGCTACCAGCTGGGGAAACGGTCAAGGTTCCGGTCGAGTGCGAAATCCCCGCGCTGAAAGATGGCGAAGGCACGCTTGAAATGACCTTGTCCGAAGCCGGAAAGAAGGGGCGTGAGTTAATCTCGGAAAGCACACCGATTTCAATCCTGTCTCCGCGTCCATTCAACAGCAGCGCGCGCATTGCCTTGATCGATCCCGAAGGCGATACGGCCAAGATACTTGAAGAGAGCGGCATCGTTTTTGATCAGGTGCCTTTTAATTATGACCTGAAAGACTACTCGATGGTTATCTTTGGTCGGCGTGCTTTCGACTACGAACTGAAGGCGACTCCTGAAGGCATTGATTTGGGCAAGCTCATGGCCTTGGGCAAGCGTGTCATTGTGATGGAGCAGTCTGAGGAAACCCTTCGGCAGCGCTTCCACTACCGCACGAATTACATTTCACCGCGCGATGTCTATGCCCGGGACTTTGCCCGGGGGCTCTTCGATGGGATGTCAAATAGCACGCTCAACTACTGGCGGGGCGAGTCGACACTCACCGACGGCTATGCGGTCGCACGTGAAAACCTTTCACCTGAACGAGGCGAGGGCAACGGTGGCCGTTGGTTCTACATTTGGAATGATGGCGAGAAGCACGCACATCCGATGAAGTGGGGCAACCATCACAACGTTGCCACGGTCGTTATCGTCAAGCCGGACACGGCTGATTTTACGACCTTGGCCGATTGCGAATTTGCACTCAACTACGCCGCCGTCTGGCAGCTCCAGCAAGACAACGGTTACCTCGTCTTCAGTCAATTGGATGTCAGCGGACGAAAGAATCCCGGTCCCGAAGTTGAGCGTTACACGCAAAACCTGGTGCGCTATGCTGAGTCCCTGCCTGCGCCCGATCACCGTCAGGTTGTCTACCTCGGCAATGATGCGGGAGCGCAACTGTTGACTCGTTTGAGCGTGCCCTTTACCCGCGACCCCAAAGGCGTCAACCCGGCGCACACTGTTTTCGTTCTGGGTGATGCCCCGGTTGAGCAACTCATGAAGTGGAAGCCCGGGCTGGATCCCTTTGTGCAGGCGGGCGGCATTGTTTTCTCTCTGCCCAAGAGTCTTGAATCACTCCAGTCAGCTTGGACGCCGACCAAGCTTTCCGCCTCGGAACGGGAGGTGGACCATTCTGTGGTCGGTCACAATGCGGACCCGCTACTGGCCGGGCTTGGCAATAGCGACTTTTACTGGAAAGGTAGCATCCCCGTGGTGGCGATCACCGGCGGTGACGGTGTTGACCTTGTTCTGGACACTGGTTTGCTGGCTCGTGTTGCCGAAGGAAAAGGCGAGTGGATATTCTGCCAGTTTGAGCCTGCCATTCTGGACTACGATGAGAATTATTTCTGGCTGGCGGATTCGGTCTGGTATGCCGAGCGTGCCTTGCGGACGCTGCTGTCCAATTTGGGGGTTGCCATGAATCCGCCGGCATTCCTGCAATCTCCGCGTTCGCCGATGAGTCCCGCCGCGTCGATCAATCTCACGGGCCAATGGCAGATCGGAGAAGCCTATTCGGATCTGCCGGATCTTAGCCCGATCAATGAAGTCGATTCCTGGAACCAGCTTTCCCTCCCAGGAAATTATCGGGATCTCGGAATACAGTGGCAAGGTGTTAGGGAAGGGCTGTGGTATCGTCGCTCTTTCAATTTGAATCAACAGCCAGCCGATGCAGCGAAGATCCTTATCGGTTCGATTGAAGGTATCGACACGGTTTTCATCAATGGCCAGATGGTCGGTCATACCAGTCGGGAAACGCATCCGGACGATCTCTCCACCTTCAATCGTGACTATCCGGTGCCTTTGAATTTGCTGAAGGTGGGGAGCAACGAAATCGCTATTTTTGTCAGCTACGACACACAGGCACTGCTAAGCCCCGGCGATGGGAATGTGCATCCCCCTATCGTATTTTCCCTGCTATCAAACGCCTCAGCGTCGAAAAAAGGCAAAGCCGAATTTTATCTTAACGAGCTCAAACGCTCTGATGATCCCTACCTATTTAATGGATGGTAAGTTAAATTTATAAACTAGGAAAAATAATATGTACGATATATTCAGTCTCCCCGATTTTAAATTTCCCTCAGACTTCGTATGGGGGAGTGCTACGGCCGGTCACCAAATTGAGGGTGATAATACCAATGCCCAGAAATACCATCAAGAGGTCAAACGGGACATTAAGGAAAAATCGGGCAAAGCATGTAACCATTACGAGTTGTTCCGTGAGGATGTGGACATGATTTCCGATCTGGGCCACCAGGCTTATCGTTGTTCCTTGGAATGGTCGCGCATTGAGCCGACCCAAGGCGAGTTCAGCCAGGCGGCGCTTGAACATTATAAAGAGCTTCTTGTTCGAGTGAAAGAGCGCGGAATGAAGACTTTCGTTACTCTTATCCACTTTACCCGGCCTCAATGGCATGAAGAACTGGGCGGGTTCAACAAAGTCGAGAATATTGCGCCTTTCCTCCGCTATGTCGAAAAGGCGGTCCGCTATCTTGATGAGTTTGTCGATTATTGGCTCGTTCTGAATGAAGAAACGCATCTGTTGCACGGAGTCGAGATTGGCTTTAACCGCATTCGTGCGCATGCCCAAGCCTATCATGTGATTAAAGGGATTACCGACACTCCTGTCAGTTCCGCTCACTTGGGAATGCATAGCTATCCCTGTCGCTATTATGATGAACTTGATCGCACGATGACCTTGTATGAGGATTTTCGTATTAACGGATGTGTGCTGCATGCGATCCAGCATGGAGAGCTTATCGCCCCCTTGGCGGATGCGCAGGATTGTCCCGAGGCGAAGGGAGCGATGGACTTCTGGGCCATCAATCACTACACTCGACATCTGGTCAACTCGCGATCCAAGTCCTTGTATTCTCCACGTTTTCCCCACAAGAAGCTCCGCATGATTGACATGGATTTCTCGCTGGAGGAAATGTTTCCAGAGGGTCTTACCTCTATCTTGGAACGCTTCAACGACGGACGCGATGTCTGGGTAACGGAGAACGGTTGTTCCTGTGCGGATGATCGTTTCCGTATCGTGTTTCTTGCGCTGTATCTTTCTGCAGTCAACGACGCCATTCAGCGTGGGGTTAATCTGAAGGGCTACCTCTATTGGTCCACCATGGATAACTATGAGTGGGGCAGCTTTATTCCACGATTCGGCATGGTTCATGTCGATTTTGAGACTTTCCTGCGAACCCCCAAGCCCAGCGCTTATTTCTTCAAGGAAATGATTGAACAAAACGGCTTCTCGCAGGAGATCCTCCGGCGTTATCTCCATGAAATGCCCAGCCTGGTGCAGAGGTCATCAGGCGCGCCTTCCGTTTCTCCTGCGACTATTTCTTGAGTTTCCGAGAAACGCCATCAGACCAGAGTCATGAATGCCAACGGCCAAATTCGAAAGACTCGTGATGTTTACCGTCAACAGTCAGCGTCTGGTTTTGCCTTGGTTGTGGCCTTGTCGCTGATGGCGTTTATCATCCTGCTGATTCTCAGCCTTACATCACTCGTCTCAGTTGAAACCGCTAATGGGCAGCATCAGATGCTGATGCTGCAGGCTCGTCAAAATGCGCTGCTGGGGCTCAATGTTGCTATTGGCGAGGTTCAGGAATCGATGGGGCCGGACAAGCGGGTGAGTGGTACGGCGGCTTTGCTGGATACAGATCCTTATGACGAGGATCTGCGGGATGCGACTTCCGGCTTAATGTCTATCGATGGTTTGAGAGATGCTTGTGTTCATTGGACTGGAGTCTGGGAGACGAGCAGGGACAACGACGATTATGTCCAGGTGGTTTTTCGGAAGTGGTTGGTCTCCGGGACTATTGGCAATTCGGATCCAAATCGGGATTCAGTCCTCAGTGATGCCTCGTCAATGGATAATGCCATTACATTTGTCAGTGGGAGTGACGAGATGGAGGCTGGCAAAGTGGACATCGCGGCGAGTTCCGGTCCATCGGATGGAGCTTATGCCTGGTGGGTGGGCGATGAAGGTGTTAAGGCTAAAGCGAATCTTACGAATCCGACTGCGGACGATGACGGTCTTTCCCCGCTGCGATATGGCATTGAACAGGTAAATAATCTCGAATGGTATGCTGGCAGCCTTCCTCTCGCCTCCAATATGGTGGATTTTCCATCGCTTGAGATTGTCGCCAAGGAGCAGGGCGGCACCGAGGATGCCATCAGTGAGGTTCATGACGCCCTGACGTTTTCCAGTTATGGCGTGCTGAGCAATACCATCGCGGATTCTGATGAATCTGCCTTACGCAAGGATTTGACCCTGGGGCTCTACGACGCTACGATGAACCCTAATGGCCAGATGTTTGGAGCCGCTTCGAGCACGGGTCCATCTGTCTTGGATCCCGGTGGCCCTTATTGGGATCAACTGCGCTCCTGGGTGAATTTGCAACCGAATGGCGATGGCGAGTTGCCGGTTCAGGAAGCTACTGCCACAAAGGCGGGGGCCTACCCGATCCTGGCTGGGTGCGAACTCTATGTGGTGCCGACTTACCAGCGCGATGGCTCTTTTTACAGCATTTACTATAACTTTTTCCCTGCGGTTATTCTCTGGAATCCCTACAACGTTCCTTTGAAAAGTCAGGACTACGTTGTTAGCCTGGGGCACGTTCGACTCAACAAGGGAGCTGTCGATCAGGATTTTGTAAACATTTGGAATTATGATTGGGTGTATTTTGCCTATGCCGATAGGACAGCCCCGAATACCCGAATTATTTATTCATTGCCGGGTTCGACGTTCAACCATGCGATTCAGTTTGTTTTGAATAGCGGTGTGATAAATCCGGGAGAAGCGATTGTATACAGTCCGGTGTCGGGGGGCGGAATCGTCAATTATGATGTTTCAGACCCACTGAATGGCACAAACTCCCCCGTCTTGGAAAGGGGCTTCCGGATAGGCGCCGATGGGTTCCGCTTTAATACTGGTCTGAGTCTGGATGCGACTTCGACTCAGTTTACCTCAGATGACGGGGTAGTAGAGATAAAGGGGTCGGTCAGTGGGCATGCTACGCGTGTGCTGGCGACTCGACTTGCTTTGGCAGATGGCTCTGTTCTTCAGAGCAGTGTATATCAAGATACTAATAATCCCAATGGAATCATTAGTATTAACAATGCAAATTACATTGAGGAGTCTCCGAGCAATGGAAGCGCTCTTGATTTAAGTCAAGCGCTTGGAATTCAGCTTATCATGAATTATACGGATAATGATCGGTTTTGGAATGCTTATTCTAATGTTGTGTTTCCTGAATCGAAGAAATGGCTGAGCCTGTATAACCCGCGGGCGCGATTACATGGCCCGACTCCCTTGGTGTTTGACGATCAGCAGCAAGGCATGGTCTCATGTGTCCCGACTTATAGTTGCAGTCGCTTAATTGATGGCGAAACCAATGCTTCTACGGGCTTTGCAGATATTTCCGGGGGGAACGTGGATGTTGGTGCGGTAGGAAATAGCCGATGTATTTTGTTCCAAGTCGCGCCTGATCGTGACGATTTACGTTCCATCGGTCAGCTCAGTCAGGCTCCGCTTTACAATGATTCCGGTGATTTTGAGGAGCGTGTAGTGAATTCACGTTTCGGGAATCTGATTCCTGCCTATGCGGTTGGTAATGGCAGGGCGGATCCTCTGATCGATCTGGAAGAGCTTTCGCGCAATTGGGGCGAGGTTTGTAATCCGCTTGATGCAACATTTGATCTATTCGTTGGAGTGCATCATGATTACGCCTACAAATTAAACGAAGCCTTGTGGGACCAATGGTTTTTCTCAACCTTGCCGGATAGCACGTCTTGGACCGCTCCTGAGAATCTGCGTCTGGCTGTGCTGGATTCTGACTCTGCGGATGCGCCTAGTGTGGATGCCGCGTCGGCAAATCTCATGCTTGATGGCGCGTTTAACATCAACAGCACCTCTGTTGAGGCTTGGAAAGCCCTGCTTGCCTCCTTTTATGGAACGGATGTGACCCGTGAGGACGGAACGGTGGATTCGTCGAGTGCCGCCACGCCCCGGTCTCCTCTGTTGAGGCTGGATGAGCCCTATGGCGGTCCGGTCGAGGACGGCGCGAGTGAAATTGACGAGGAAAATTATACGGGCTACCGTCGTCTTGATCGTGATCAAATTGCTGAGCTTGCCCGTTATATTGTTGAAGAGGTCAAACTGAGGGGGCCGTTTGGCAGTCTTGCTCAGTTTGTTAATCGTATGCCGAACCGGGATGGTCGACTGAACGAAGATCCGGATGCCTTCCGCTTAAAGGGAGCACTCGCCGCAGCGATTAACAAAACCGATATTAACGAGGTTCTGAAGACGACGGACTTCGAAGTCGATCCCAGCGGCACAAGCCAGTTGGAAGTCGATGCCGAAGCAGGGTGGCGTTCCGAAGATTTACCTGGTTGGCTCAGTCAAGTCGATATTCTGTCGCGTCTGGGGAGCGTGCTGAGTGCCCGATCGGATACGTTTCGCATTCAAGCTTATGGTGAGGCGACGAACCCTTTGACGGGGCAAAAAGCCATTGCGCGTGGTGAAGCCATTGTCCAGCGCCTCCCGGAATTTGTTGAAAGCATGGATGCGCCTGAATTGAGTTTTGACGAACTCGGTGCGGTGAATCAACAAATGGGCCGCCGTTTTGTTGTTGTTGGTTTTCGTTGGTTGGAGGGGGATAACTGATGCTGTCTATGTTTGCCCGATTGCTCATACTCACCGTGGTGTCTGTTCTGCCCTGCGTTGTGTTTGCTCAAGGCCCTGAGGAGAATATATCTGCGGATTTTCGCATTTATTTGTGGCCGGAATCATCTTCACCTTACCAAAAAGACGCGCTGCGTCGTAAGCTAATTAAGCATATTGATGCAGAGACGGGAGAGACATGGTTGGAGGACTCTTTCGTTCCACCAGTCCTGAATTACAACAGCACTGCCGAAACGGAGGCGGCGGGTGCGGTTTCTCAATCGGTTACCCTTTACGAAAACAAACTTTCATCGTGGTGTCGCTATCTCGGCCCGCCCAAAATTACCTTTACATCCGCCGTTGACGCGACTGGCCAAACTCCTTTGTCCAGTCCGAAATCGAGTGCTGCGGTTACGCTTCCCCTTAACGGGAAGCAATGGTTGCTTCTGTTTTTCCCAGTGGGTGGTGATATTTATCGAGCTTATCCCCTGCCCTATGCATATGACGAGGGCAAGCAATCCAAGGACATGATTTTTAATGCCTCTTCGACCGACATCATGTTTACGATGGGCAAGGGGAGTTACGAGTTAAAGCCAGGGGAATCTATCAGTCTTTCTCCAAATGTTATCGATGAACATTATCAGGTGATGGCCATCGCGGTTAAAACCAAAGCTGACGACGGACGATGGAAGCGCGTCATCCTTAGGAAATATCCCATCTATTCGGGGAAATGCCGTTTGTTTGTAATTCACAACCGGGCGCACAGCACTCAGCTGGATTTAAAGCCTATTAGTATCGATCCCGCTGTCGTTAATGCTGGGGAACTCCCATGATATTGTGTCGGGATTCTTATAAATAATCCGAATGGGCGGATGTGATACGCTGAGATTATCGCAGTTAATTTAACAGGTCAAAAAAGACCTAATTGCTAAACTAACCCCAAACTCAAGATTGTTATGCCCCAAAACATACTCCTATGTATGTGGCTTACCCTGTGCAGCGCCACATTAATTGTTAAAACATCAGTAGCAGACACGCTTCTTGTCTACGATGATTTTAGTCGAACCGGAACCTTGGATGATGCGTCTCCAAGCTATACATCCGATCCTTCGCGAAATATATGGGGTGTGAACCGGGCTGATTACGCGACCACTGACGGAGCCTGTCTAACCTTGGACACCGACAATGCTTCTGGTGCTATTTCCGCTACCATGCCTATGTATTTATCGAGTGACTATTTCTCAATTTTTCCTGCCGTTTATGAAATCTCGCTTGATGTTAAAATGACTTCGGGATCATCCACGGGGTGGTTCGGGTTCGGTTATTCAACGAACTCACAGTCAAGTGGTCAGTCACTCTCTCAATTTTCCCCTTGGGTTTTGATACGTCAAAACGGCGCTCTTAATCTTGGGATGTTAGCCACTGATTATGCCTATACGTCATCATCAGGATCTTATCCGGGAGATAATACATATAGTATCAAGATTATACTGGACACGACGCAAAGTGACTGGACCGTCTGTGCGTATGTTAATGGGAGTCAACTTGATTTGAATGAAGAGGATGTTAGTAGTTTTGTTGCCAGCTATAGTAGCACTCCTCTCGGTGAAAATCCTACAAGTGACCGATCAGTTTTTATTTATGCAAATGCTGGTATTGGAGATATTGAGATTGATAATTTTTGCATTAAGCAAGTTGAATCCCCTGGAAGTCCTTTGTTGGTAGCTGATGGTTTTGATCAAATAGGTAGTCTCGATGGGGAAAGTCCAACCTACGCAACTGATACGTCTCGTAATGTCTGGAATTGTAGCGACACAGTAAATGCGACAACAGACGGTTCGTCCTTGTTGCTTGATACTGATAGTGCCAGTGGCTCTATCACGGCTGTTATGCCGATGTATCTTTCATCTGCTTACTTCGGTTGTTTTCCTGCACGCTACGAGATCACGCTTGATGTCACTGTTCCCCAGGGATCGTCCAGTTCGTGGTTAGGGTTTGGCTTTTCGTCTAGCGCCTTCACCACCAGTAGTTTGGATGACTATGCTCCATGGGTTTTTTTGCGTCAAAACGGTGCGCTTAATGTTGCCATGGCGGGCACTGATTATGTTTACACTGCCGCATCTGGCTCTTATGCTGGAGGTAGTATGCACTCCTTGAAGCTTGTTTTGGATACGACGACAGAATATTGGACTGTCGAGGCCTATGTTGATGGGATCCAGCTCGACTTGAATAGTGCTGATAGTAATAGCATGGTTGCTTCCTACGAGAACTCTGCATTGGGTGTGAATCCCTCTGACAGCCGTGCTGTGTTTATTCGGGCATCTCAAGGCATTGGGACTGTTGTCGTCGATAATCTAACCATTGCTTGCTATCAGTTGGAGTCTAACGAGGGTGCCGTGCGGATGGAAGTGGGGGATGACTTTCAGAAAATCGTAAATACATATCCGGCTGGAACGACATATCTAATTGCCGCTGGCACGCATCGTTTGCAGTCTGTTACTCCTAAAGATGGGGATACTTTTATTGGCGAAAATGGTGCCATCATGAAAGGGTCCCGGGTAATCGATTCAAGCAGCGCAATCGCGAATGGTGATCTCTATTACTGGACTGGGCAAAACGACTTGTCACATGAATCGGCATATGGTGGATATGTCGAAGGATCAGCTGATGCCGTTTATTATAATTCAGAACTGTTTGTCGATGATGTTCGGTATACGCATGTGGATGATATTGATGAATTAGACGAATCTGGCGAATGGTATTATGATGAGGATAATGGATATATTTATATCTATGGAGACCCAAGCGGACACCTTGTTGAAGTATCTGTAGAAAATCCAGCTTTTGAACCGGGTTATGCCAGGAATGTGACCATTGAAAACTTAATAATTACTCAGTATGCTAGTTGTATGCGTCTTTCTGGTTCTATTCGTGGAACGTATAGCACAAGGCTGACTTTGAGGAATTGTACTGTATATAATAATCATTCGGGTGGCGCAACTCTTGGGGGGTATGGGTTCGCTGTTAATTGTCTGTTCTCGTCAAACGGCCTTTCAGGGCTTTTGGGTTCGGATCAAGATGAGGGGCCAATATTTGTCTCCCACAATAAAATTGCATCAAATAATTGCATCGGATACTCCATCGGAGAAGAAGGTGGTCAGAAAATATGTGCGACCAACGGAAGCTTGATAGAGCAAAATTATTATTATAACAATGGGATATGGAACGATGAGGGGACTGTTGCTGATGTCATAAGATCTAATCTTGTTGAGGTTAGCCAAGATTCCGAACTGGGTGTTACGCGCGCAATTTACTACGAAGTATGTGGTAGTGACGATGAGGTGCCGGGCTTGATCGCATGGAATACAATATATAATGCGCAAGAGACGGCTGTATTCATTAATAGCTCTGAAAATGTAATGGTTGTAGAAAATATATCGTTTGGAGGAAAGGCTGTTTTTCGTGTCTCTGACCATGATCGCGAGCCCGGACTGTCGAACCTTGTCGTCTTTGGGAACTACTGCCAAGCCTCTGGTAGTGCCCCTTTGCAAGCTTCGATTTCCTCCGATTTTGGGGCTGCAGTTTGGGATAAAATAAAATATATCGATTATAATAGCTACTATGGCGATAATGCCTTCCGTGTTCTAGGAAACGATGGAACGTTTACTTTGTGGCAAAGCTACGGGATGGACGCAAATGGCAGTTGGAGTTCTTCGGAAACTCCAGAGCTGCCAGACTGGGCGATTCCATTCGAGGAATCTTACTACGGCGTTCTTCCTGGCACTCGAACTGCACATTTTCGTATGGATGAATCGTCTAGCAGCGTCATTGACAATAGTGCTGTGGATGGTGCTGATGGTGCACTTTACGGTTGGCCTATTTTCAAATCCGATAGTGGAATGAAAGCGGGTGCCCTTTCGTTTGATCAAACTGATGGTAGCTCTGATTATGCGGATTTGGGAACTTCTCTCGGCAATACCAGCGAGATGACCGTGTCATTTTGGATGAAGCCAGACGGAACAATATCTGACATGATTCCTGTAAGCAAATCTCCTGATGATACATCAGGAGCCGGTTGGGCGTTCCAGTTACTTGATGATGGTGACGTTGTTTTCCGGGTGGGGAGTGCGAGTAACTGCACCAATGTTTCCGCGTCAGCCGGTATGTATGGAACAAACTGGATGCATGTCGCAGGAACTTTCAGTGATGGAACTGCGCGGCTTTACATTAACGGTGAATTGATAGCTGAAACCAGTGGTATCACGCAAGCGATCCAGAACTCAAGCACTTCACTGAGGTTGGGAGTTCCTGAAGATGAAACGGATCAATCTTACAATGGTATGCTGGATGATCTTCAGATATACTCTGAAGCGCTAAGCGCAGTTGAAGTCAAGAGCCTGATGAATTGCCTTGGATTGAAGGACACATTAATGTGTGGTTATTGGCCGTTTGATGATGTCGGCGGGGAATCGGTTCGTGATTACGATTACAGTTTTAATGAAAACAACGGAACGATTCAAAATGATCCGAGCTGGGTTTCAGGGACGAGAGGTTATGCTTTAGACTTCGACGGTTCCAGCAGTTATGTGAATATACCGGATGATGAAGCATTGTTACTCTCGGATGACGTAACTTTATCTGCATGGATATATGCCGATGACGTTACCGGTCACCACACCATTATTTCCAAAGGCGAAAATTGCGCCCTTGAAATATATGATGGAAAGGTGCGTATGGTTCTGACCTTGAGTGATGGCAGTTATTTCCGTGCACAAACAGTAGGCATCGAGGTAACGACGGGGCAGCTTTATCACCTTGGCGCGGTTCGCGAAGGTGATTCGATTCGCATTTACGTTAATGGTGCAGAGAAATCGGTTACCTATATCGACACGCGTTCCTCGCTATCAATCCAAAGTAACACCAGTGACATTGAGATTGGACGGTATGCTGATGGATCTCAGTATTTCGATGGTGTCATCGACGAGGTTCGTATCTATCCGATGGCTCTCTCATCCGGTGAGGTTGAGTCATTGTGGGGAATGATTGATATATAAATTCCTTTGGTGTGACCTCTGGGGATAGTCCTCCCCGAGGTCGCCTTGCCTCGCTCGCGTATGCATGAGCGGGACTGTCTTTGTCGATCAAAGGTATCCCGTTCTCCATGTTACTCCTTCTTGGGTAATGGTTGAGTTACCGTAACGCGGAGTCGAGCTTGTTTCAAAGCCTGAGTTTGAGAAGATGCATCACACAAGGCTTACATCCGAAATGAATTCTCAGCTCAAACGCATTAACCACCATGTAGACGTCTGCGTCGTTGGTGGCGGCATGACAGGACTTATTGCTGCCGTAGCCGCTGCCCGACGCGGTAGTTCCGTGCTTCTCGTCCATGATCGTCCTGTTCTCGGCGGTAACGCTTCCTCTGAAATCCGCATGTGGATATGCGGTGCTTTCGGTGCCAACAAAAAGGAAACGGGTATTTTGGAGGAAATTCAACTGGTCAATGCCCAACGCAATCCGGACGGACTCTATTCGGTTTGGGATTCGGTGCTGTTTGAATTCGCGTATTTTACCCCCGGCCTGACTACCTTGCTGAACTGCTCCTGCAACGACGGACGGGTTGAAAAAGGTCGCTTGGCATCAATCGACGCATGGCAGCTTAGTACGCAAAGCTGGCATCGTATTGAGGCACGGTTCTTTATCGATTGCTCGGGTGACTCGATCCTGGCTCCGCTTAGTGGAGCGGAAACTCGTTGTGGACGCGAAAGCCGAGAAGAATTCGGCGAAGAAATCGCTCCAATAGCAGCTGACCTTAAGACCATGGGCAATACTGTATTGCTTCAGCTTGAGGAGACGCCTAGTCCGAAACCGTTTTCTCCTCCATCCTGGGCATACCGCTTCGACGATGACTCCAACCTTCCCAGTCGTATTGGAAATACTTTCGGACATAATTTTTGGTGGCTCGAACTCGGTGGGTTGAAAAACACCATCGCTGATGCGGAGTTCATTCACGATGAACTCATAAAAACAGCATGGGGCACTTGGGACTACATGAAGAATCGGGGTCCTCAGGCAGAAAAACTCACCAATTGGCGTCTGCGCTGGATGGGGGCACTTCCGGGGAAGCGAGAAAGTCGTCGCTACATCGGACAGCATACCCTGACGCAGCATGATATCGAAGCGGGCGGTAATTTCGACGATATCGTTGCTTACGGCGGCTGGAGTATGGACGATCACCATCCGGCAGGCCTCTACTATCCCGGAGCTGCCACCATTTTTCATCCCGCGCCGTCTCCGTATGGCATTCCGCTGCGCTGCCTCTATTCGCGCAATGTGCCGAATCTATTCTGTGCCGGGCGCAATATCTCGGCCACGCATTGTGCGCTTTCGTCAACTCGTGTGATGGCCACCTGTTCACTGCTCGGTCAGGCAGTTGGAACGGCTGCCGCCCTTTGTGTCGCGCATTCCATCGAACCGAACGAAATTGCAGGCCCATGCCTTGACCGGCTTCAGGAGCAGCTTATGGAGGATGATTGCTGGCTGCCGGGGCGAATCCGCCCTGTCGCGGCTCCGATGAATGAGGCAACGTTAAACACTGTGAATGCCGCATGTCTGACAGATGGCCATGAGCGCAACGCTGATGGTGCGGAGCACGCCTGGAGCGCTCCGCTGGGCAGCGACATTACCCTTGAGTGGAGCGCACCCCAATACCTCGATTGCTTACGCTTGGTTTTAGACAGCGATCTCAATGCCCCCAAGAGGATGCCCTGCACCTATTCGATTCAGTCCCAGTGCTTGGTGATGCCCAAGCAACTCATCCGCAACTTTAAGGTCGAAGCTCAATGCGCTGACGGTATATGGGAAGTCATTCACGAGGAAGTCGATAACCGCCGTCGTCTGGTCGTTCTCCCAATAAACCGGGAAGTCCGTGCCTTGCGTTGGACGGGGGAATCCACTTGGGGGGCCGCTGAGCTACGCGTCTTCAGTATAGAGGCTCGTGCACGGCCTATGCCGCTGAGCCAAACGCCACCTCCCGGCCAAAACTGGAACGAAGTCGTCGCTGGCATCCCCCCCGCTGACCTCGCCGAGCCGGATCATGGTCTTGAAGGCTCCGGACGTGGGACCTCCCGCTTCGGCGCTTAGGAAAATTTAGAGAAGCGTTTATCAATCATGCAATTTGAATACATACCCCATCCCTTTGTCTGGACGACTGCGTCAGATCGGAAGGATGTTCTGGCGAACGTGAACGAGCCGATTTGGCATCGCTTTCTGGAAGAAGCAGAAGCACACTTTGTCGCCCAGGGAGAGCTGTCCCAGGCACAGTTTCCAGTTTTTTGTCATGATGGTGATCTGGATGAAGTGATGGCCGTTTGCGTATTGGCGACGGTGCGTAATGATCCAAAGCTTTGGCACTGGATCGGTGACTGGTTGCGTGGTGCGCTGACTTATTATCGCAAGATGCTTCCGCAATGGCAGGAAAACCGCTATCGCATCATGAGGGGCGAACAGCCCGAGGGATACTCGGACAATCCACGCCAGTTCTTCGAGGGGTTCACCCGGGGCGTGGCTTACTGGGTTGAAGCGGGACTGTCCTCGGTGCTGATGCATCTGCTTGATCAGCTGGAGGCCTATGCCCCAGAGGAACTCCTGGTGGAGGAAAAGCGTGGTTTGCTCGAAGCGCTTGGTGACTACGCGAATCGTTATGCCTTCCACGAAGAGCGTCTCAAATACAACAATCGAGGCATGTGGGCGAATGCGGCGATCCTCCTTGCGTCGATTGCGCGCGAGGATGAGCGTTCTGGCCGCTTGTTGCGTTTTCAGGCGGAACGTCGTAATGCGGAATTCCGCTCGACCTTCCTCGATGATGGTTTTCATGTCGAGGGGGCGCCCGACTATCACCTGATGGCGGCAGACGGCTTGCTGGCATATTTGCTGACGGCTTCCCATTTAACTCCCAAGCAGGATCTGTTCGCCGGGCATAAAGGAGAGGGAGCTTTTGAAACCTATCCGTCTTATGTCGATATTATACGTGCTTACTTGCACACGGTGATACCGGGGCCGGTGCTGATGAACCACCCGCGCGGGTGTTCGATTTCTGCACCGGTCACCGTTCGTCCCGCATTGGTCCAGGCATGGCACCTGTCAGGTGATCCCGAATTGGGCTGGCTTTTGCGGACACGAATGGGCGAGGTGCTCAGCAACCCGGATGCCACGCCACTCAAGGTGACCAACGCTGCTTTGCTGGGGCTGGGGCATTACCAGCCCCTGCTCAACTTCTGGCTCTATCGACCCGTGGACAAGGTGCATGCGCCGCAGGCCACCTACCACAATATGTCGGGTTACGGCACGGTTTTCAGCCGCAGCAGCTGGGAATCAGACGCGAGTTGCATGACCGCGCGCTACGGCTATGAAGGCACGGGGAAGGGACATCGAGACCACGGCCATGTGACGGTGGATGTCGGAGGCGTCAGGCTGCTTAAGGATCCGTTCCCGCGCTATGGTCCCGAGGGGCTGGATACCGCAATGTTCCACAATACCGTGATGCTCGACGAAAAAGAGCCCATGCCAGTGGTAGGCGTGCTTCAAGACGAGTTTCACTCGGAAAACATTGATGCCTTCATGCTCGCCAATCAGGGCGGGCAGGAACCGGATCGACTATTTCTGGGTGACCCCGCCGAGGAAACTCATTACTGGTTCAATAACGAGCCAGTGGAGCCCGACTTTGCCTTTCAGCGGGCGGTGATTCATTGGCATGGTCATGGACTGGTTTTGGTGGACAAAGTGACAAGCGCGCACGCGCGTTGTATCGATTGGTTTTTTCATTCCGATGTGCCGTGGGCGGACTTTGACGCATCGGCGACAGGGCATCGCACTTCCTACCAGCCTTGGCGGCGTCTTCGGGTTTTACCGGCGAAACCCGTCGAGATGGCTTTTCGCGGAGAATCAATCGAACAGTCATCCAATCAATGGGCGACATTGCATTTTGCGGATGAGCAGGCAAAAGGTGCCCAGTTCCAAGGCCTGTCACTCAATGCGCCCATGCGCTTTGATTTTGGCCATTGCACTCATCCGAACGATACTACTGGCCAAAATGAAGAAGATTACTACCTGAGGGGGCGTTGTGAGAGTGCATCTGCACAGGCCCTCTGGGTTCTCTCGTGGGGATCTGCCCCCTTGGTCGTAGAGGCTAAACCCGAAGGTGAAGTGTTAAGTGTAAAGCTTTGCTCGGGTAACCTAAGTTCTGTTGTTAATATTGATTTTAAATCTGGTAAGGTCGGAAATTAAAGGCCGGAACCGAATCATTATAGAGGATCTGTTTCATGCATTGGATAGACTGGTTAATTGTTATAATACCAACGGTATTCATTTTATTGCTATCGCGACACTCACGTAAATACGTACATGGGGTCGTCGATTATCTGGCTGCGGGACGTGTCGCCGGACGTTACGTGATTTCAGTTGGCGATCTGACCTCTGCTCTAGGTGTTGTGACATTAGTTGCGACGGCGGAAATGCAGTATCAGACAGGGTATGGGGTTGGCTTCTGGAATATGTTGATGATGCCGCTTGGGATATTTATGGGGCTGACCGGTTATTGTACGTATCGTTATCGTGAAACCAAGGCACTTTCGCTTGGTCAGTTTCTGGAACTGCGCTACAGCCGGCGTTTCCGCGTGATCGCAGCGATAATTCGCACAACTGCAGAGATGCTTAGCAATGCGGTGGGGCCGGCGATTGCGGCGAATTTCTTCATCTATTACCTCGGGATCCCGCATGAGATAATGATTTTTGGAATACCGTTCCCTTGTTATGGATTGGTCGTTACTCTCGTATTGATGCTGGCCATAATCGTTATCTGGCCGGGAGGACGTGTCTCATTATTGCTAACTGATTGCTTCCAGGGGCTTATCTGTTATCCGGTTTTCGTCGTTATCGTCGGATACTTGATTATGAACTTGTCCTGGGGTGGGGAGGTTTCTCCCACGCTAATGGATCGCGTTGATGGGCAAAGCTTCATGAATCCTATGGATATATCTGGCTTACGCGACTTTAATCTTTTTGCCTTAGTAGTGCATCTTTGCAGTTCAATTTTGAACCGTGCCAGTTGGATCGGCAATGACACGTCGGGCTCGGGGCGCACACCTCACGAACAGAAGATGGCTGGACTTCTGGGAGCTTGGAGAGCGGGTTTGTCCAGTTTCATGATGTTGGCTATTGCAGTGTTAGTCATTACGGTCATGACCCACCGTAATTATGCGGAGCAGGCCCAAGACATCCGCACTCAACTTTCCGAGCAAGTTGCCGGGAAGGTTGTGGGTGACGAGGCAACGCGAGAAGAGTTTAATCGGCGTATCGCGGCAATTCCACCTCAGTATCATGAGATTGGTGTCGATGCGCCTCTTTCACAAAAGGAAAATCTCGACACGATTTATTTCGAGACTGCACATGAGGTTCTGGGCGATACTCCAGAAGGTAATCGAGAGCTTCAGGAATACCGAACGCTTTATTATCAAATGATGATGCCGGTAACCCTGCGAGAGGTGTTTCCGATTGGGCTGACGGGCGTGTTTTGCCTTCTGATGCTCATGCTGATGCTTTCGACAGACGATTCGCGTATTTTTAATTCCTCTGCGACTTTTGTGCAGGACATTGTTCTTCCCAATCTAAAGAATCCGTTGACTCCGAAAAAGCATTTGCTGCTGCTGCGAGTCTCTGCGGTTTGCGTAGCAATCATTTTCTGGGTGTTTTCAATGCTGTTTGTGAACCTGGATTTTCTGAGCATGTTTCTAACGATCGTTTCAGCCTTGTGGTTGGGGGGGGCTGGACCGATTATGGTCTTTGGTCTTTACAGCCGTTTTGGGACGACGGCGGGTGCTTACGCAGCCTTGGTCTTTGGCAGCGGGTTCTCGTTATTCGCGCTTTTGCTTCAACGAAATTGGGCTGCAGTGGTTTATCCTTTCTTAGAGCATCATGACTTGGTTACGCCTTTGGCGAATACTCTTACTTTTATTTCAAAACCCTTCAATCCCTACATTATTTGGGAGATGAATTCGGTGAAGTGCCCAATCAATTCCTATGAGTTCTCTTTCATTGCGATGCTGATGGGCGTGGGGGCTTACGTGATTGTTTCTCGATTGACCTGTCGCAAGCCCTACAATCTGGACCGTCTGCTGCACCGTGGCGAATACAGCATTGATGGTGAAAAACACATCCAGGTTTCTTGGGCTCCTAAAAATATCATCAAAAAGCTAGTCGGCATCACCCCCGACTACACGACCGGAGACAAGGTCATTGCCTGGTCGGTGTTCGGATACGGGATAGTCTTCAAGTTTTTCCTCTGTTTTGTCTGTGTCATTGTTTGGAACGCGATCAGCCCTTGGCCGGATAAGTGGTGGAGTATCTACTTCTTCGTTGTCTACATTTTCGTGGCCATGATCTATGGAATTGTTTCTACGGTTTGGTTTCTTATCGGGGGGATCATCGATACATTCCGCCTCTTCCGTGACCTTAAGGCCCGTATTGATAACCCATTGGACGATGGTCGCGTTGTAGGTCATGTCTCTCTTATGGATAGGCAGCAGTTCGAGGAAAAGACCCACAAGCCTCAGGACGATTAATGCCGCATAACATAACCAAACCTATTGAACCAACCTTTTAATCTAAACTCCATATTGTAATGAAATTCGATGAAAATTTAGCGCGTTTCCAGCACGATCGCTTTGGGATGTTTATCCACTGGGGCGTCTATGCGATGCATGGCACCAATGAATGGTGCCAGTACCGCTCAAAGATTTCCCAAGAGGATTATCAGTTTATGATCGATCATTTCGAGCCCGATATGTTCGACCCGAAGCATTGGGCTCAGACCGCCAAGCGCGTCGGTATGAAGTATGTGATCTTCACGACAAAGCATCACGACGGCTTCTGTATGTGGGACACTCAGTTTACCGATTACAAAATTACGAACTCGCCTGCAAAACGCGATGTCCTACGCGAAATCGTCGACGCCTTCCGTGAAGAAGGCATCGCGGTCGGGCTGTATTACTCAATCTCGGACTGGTATCATCCGGACTTCATTATCGATGGCTCGCACAGCCTGCATCATCTTCCTCAGGAAGAAATTGATCGCCTGAACGAGGGACGCGACATGAGCCGCTACGCTCAATACATGCGCGACCAAGTGCGTGAGCTGTTAACCGAGTTTGGTGAGATAGTTGAGTTCTGGTTTGATGTCAGTGGCAAGATCGATCCGGTCGCTTGCGAGTCACAGGCCATGTATGACATGATCCGCGAGTTGCAGCCGCACATTATTCTCAATAACCGCCTGGCGCTACCTGGCTGTGAAGATATTCTCACGCCCGAAAACTATTTGCGTGACGAGGACTGCGTCGATGCAGACGGCAATAGTGTGCCTTGGGAAGGCTGTCACACGTTGAGCGCCTCTTGGTGCTACAACCGCGACGAAAAATCTTATGCTAAAACGCCGTTGCGCATCCTCGAAACGATCATCACGCAGACCAGCCTCAATGGCAACAGCCTGATCAATATCGGGCCGACTGCTCGCGGCTACATTTCTCCACTAGAGATGAAGAGTCTGGACTTTGTCGCGCACTGGATGAAATACAACGCGCGCTCTATTTATGGTTGCGGTTCGGCACCAAAAGACTTTCCGCCACCACCGAAGGATTGTCGCTACACCTACAACAAGAAGCTGAATCGTCTCTACGTGCACATCTTGCATTGGCCGAGGGGAGCTTTATCTCTGCGCGGTCTGACTGGGCGCGTAAAATACGCGCAGTTACTCTCAGATGGCAGTGCTTTTCAGATCGAAAAAGTCGGTAATTTCACCAACGAAAATCTGAATCCGCGCTTTCACAAAGATGCCGCTGCTTTGCGTCTAATGAATCAACCAGAAGACACGCCCATCCCGGTGATAGAAGTCTTCTTAAAGGACTGATCTGTAGTAGGCCTTGGCTGTCTGCTGAATGATTGTTTTCAACCGGACCTTTAAATCTAAATTTTGTATTGCCATGAAATTCGATGAAAACTTAGCGCGTTTTCAGCGTGATCGCTTTGGGATGTTTATCCACTGGGGCGTCTATGCCATGCATGGCACCCATGAGTGGTGCCAGTATTACTCAAAGATTCCTCAAGAGGATTATCAGTTCATGGTCGATCACTTTGACCCGGACCTGTTCGAGCCGAAACACTGGGCTCAGACTGCCAAGCGCGTCGGTATGAAGTATGTGATCTTCACGACAAAGCATCACGACGGTTTCTGCATGTGGGACACGCAGTTTACCGATTACAAAATCACGAACACGCCTGCGAAACGCGATGTCCTACGCGAAATAGTGGACGCCTTCCGTGAAGAAGGAATCGCGGTTGGGCTGTATTACTCAATCTCGGACTGGTATCATCCGGACTTCATTATCGATGGCTCGCACAGCCTGCATCATCTGCCTCAGGAAGAAATTGATCGCCTGAACGAGGGACGCGACATGAGCCGCTACGCTCAATATATGCGCGATCAGGTGCGTGAGCTGTTAACCGAGTTTGGTGAGATAGTTGAGTTCTGGTTTGATGTCAGTGGCAAGATCGATCCGGTCGCCTGTGAGTCACAGGCCATGTATGACATGATCCGCGAGCTACAGCCGCATGTTATTCTCAACAACCGTCTGGCGCTACCCGGTTGCGAAAATATCCTCACCCCGGAAAGCTATTTGCGGGAGGAAGACTGTTTCGACGCAGAGGGTAACAGTGTGCCTTGGGAAGGCTGTCACACGTTGAGCGCCTCTTGGTGCTACAATCGCGACGAAAAATCTTATGCTAAAACGCCGTTGCGTATCCTCGAAACGATCATCACGCAGACCAGCCTCAATGGTAATAGCTTGATCAATATCGGACCGACTGCTCGCGGCTATATTTCTCCGCTGGAGATGAAGAGTCTGGATTATGTCGCGCACTGGATGAAATACAACGCGCGCTCTATCTATGGCTGCGGCGCCGCTCCCAAGGACTTACCGCCACCACCGAAGGATTGTCGCTATACCTACAACAAGAAACTGAATCGTCTCTACGTGCACATCCTGCATTGGCCGAGGGGAGCATTGTCTCTGCGCGGCCTGGCCGGGCGCGTCAAATACGCGCAGTTACTCTCAGATGGCAGTGCTTTTCAGATCGTAAAAACCGGTAATTTCACCAACGAAAATCTGAATCCGCGCTTTCACAAAGACGCCGCTGCTTTGCGTCTAATGAATCAACCGGAAGACACTTCTATTCCGGTCATCGAAGTTTTTTTAAAGGACTGAACTAGGAAATTATTATGTTAGTCGTAAAAAATATTAAAGATACCATGCTCTGTGAACTCGACGGGCAAGCGCTTTATCAAGCTCCATTGCCCGCTGTTGTCGCTTGTTGGAACTCAGAGGGAATAGAGATAGTCAGCGAAGTAACGAGGGAGAACGGTTGGGTGCTCGACTTTGCTTCGACAGAAGATGGAGCAACCTGCAATGCCGCTCATCCGGTGATGGGGTTGAAATTTCAGCTCAAGCTGACCTGCTATGATGGGGACTCCATTGATGCGATTGTCGAAAAGGATGTATTTGCTGAAGAAGGGGAATACAAATTTAAATCAATCAGATTGTTGCCCGGATTCGTCTCTGGATACGAAGGAGACGGCAGTCAGTTAGTGTTGCCGTGTGGAACCGGGGGTATCTGTAAGAATGAAAAGAAGACTTCTGCGGAATATAAACTGCCAGTCTCTTACCCTTACTCTGCTCCGCATTGTAGCATGCCGTTGTTCGGCGCATTGAATGGAAACGGAGCAGCGATTGCGGCGATTGTGGACGGAGGGCAGTTTGATTTTTACCTGTCGATACGCACCTGCTGGGGAGATCGTAAGCAGTATTCAGTCGATCCTGTTTTTGAGCTACGCGACTTCCGGGATGAAAGAATACTGCCGGAAGATATCCTGGTGCATTTTAAAGTTCTGGAAGGCGAAGACGCTTCTTATGCCGGGATTGGAAAGGCCTACCGCAATTACAATATCAGCGAGCGGAAATTGCCGACCTTGAATGAAAAAATGAAGGATAACCCTGTTTTACAGTATTCTTCAAAAGCCATTTATATCCGTTGCCGCCTTGGGCATAAACCTGTGCCGCCGACCATTCTCGAGCAGACGCCGGAAACGGAACCGGAGGTCAAGGTTTATATGACATTTGATGACGCCTTGGCACTGGTTGAGGAATGTGCTGCGCAGGGGGTTGGTAACACTGAGTTCTGCATGGTCGGATGGAATTACGGAGGCCATGACGGTGCTTGGCCCACGGTTTTCCCGGTTGAGGAGAAATTCGGTGGTGAGGAAGGCTACCGAAAGCTGATAAGCCGGGCGCGAGAGTTGGGCTACCCGATGTCGGGACATGATAATTATTGGAGTGCTTGCACGCTTTCAAATCAATATGATGCCGCTGACATGGCAAAGGATCACGATGGCAGTATTACCTTGTCTGGACGCGCGGGTGGGGGGCAATACTATCAGTTTTGCGCAAAGCAATGTTGCGAAAAATATGTTACGCCCAGATTGGAGAAAATACGGGAGCTAGGAGTGAATGGGGTCTATTATTCCGATGTCATTTCCGTTGCCCAGTTGACAAAGTGCTACGATTCCGTGCATCCGATGACTCGACGCGAGAATGCGGAATGGTTTAAAAAAATATTCAAAAAGCAGAGGGAGTTTTTTGGGGCTGCAAGTTCAGAGGGGGCAAGAGACTGGGCGTTGCCGGAGCTCGACCGGGCTTACTCGATCGCGGGAAATGTCTCAACGGCTCTGCCGTATATTGATGAAGATATCCCGCTCTACCCGATCGTTTACCACGGTTTCCTGATTTATAACGCTTTCCGGTCGGCCGTAAATATAGATTCGGGTGACGATACTTACCTGACTGCCATTGCTTATGGATCAATGCCGACCTTTTATTATCACCATATTTTTAATCCGGATTATTATACCGGGGCTGATGGTTGGACCAATGATGGAGATCTTGTTTTTGGCGGAAAAGAGAAGCTGAAAAAGGATGTTCGGGTGATCAAACAGGTCTCGGAAGATGCTGGCCGAATTTCAGCGCTTCAAACGGAATTTATCGATGACTTTAAACGTCTGAATTCGGAGGTTACCGAAACGACTTATTCCAACGGCTTCAGGGTTTTGGTTAATCACTCAATGGAATCCTATGTGAGTGATGAAGGCATAGTCGTTGCGCCAAAAGGATTTGTTGTAGTGGGCTAATTGTTTTTATATTAAAACTAATATAGTATGTTTACTGGAACGGTGCTTTGTATTGTCACTGGCCTGATGTGGTCGATGATCGCATGCGTAAGAAGGTATGTGGCCAAAAATGGTGTTCCCCTCTTTAAATTCTACTGCATCAGTAATGGCATGGCCTCCATCGTATGCTGGCTTGTCTATCTTCTATACAATCCCAATGTTTCATTTGATTGGGAGCAAGTGCTGCCTTTAGTTGTACTGCTTGTTGCTGCGGGATTTATTAATTCTGTTTCTGAGGCATTCAATGTGAATTGCTTCAAATATGGTCATAACGGGATTTCGGTTGCTGCATCAAACAGTTCCATTGCGATTCCGTTTCTCTATTCAATCGTTTTCATGAACGAACATGTTATCTGGCAGCGCTGGTTGGGGTTTCTACTGCTGCTGTTGTCGCTTGGTATGATGGTGGTTCAGGAATACAGATCAAATCATGGGCAATCGGGTATTTCTGCACGTGATAAAGTAATCTGGGTGAGTTTACTCATGGGCAGAATTTTGTTCACCGGTACGTTTCTCACTTTGATTATTATATCGTCGAAATATCAAGATGTGGAAGCGATGAAAAATTTGAGAATTCCTCTGGTGATGACTGCTTGCGCACTCGGCAATGGGTTCTTTTCTCAATTCAAGTTTATCCCTGGAAATGGAGAAATAAATATAGGAAAAGTGATTAAGGTGAGTTTGATATGGGTGTCTCTGGCTGTTGGATCCTATTATTTCCAGTTCCTGAGCGTCGACAGGATGGCGTCTCTCGGTTCTGCGGCAATTGTCTTTCCTCTTATGGTCTGCGCATATCTTTCAAGCTTTTCATTATACAGCCATTTGAAGCTGAAAGAGCCTTATAATGTCTTTTCTCTTTCGAGTCTGCTTATGTGCATATGTGGAATCTTTTTACTTAGCAGTGAATAATGTTTTTCGTTTTGAAAATGTGAAAGGCTAATCGTATTCTATTATGTGCTGGATTGAATGGACTCTTGTGATTGTGCCTTTGTCGGCTGTCGTGTGTTACTCGCTCAAGTATGTTCGCTGGGTTGCCGGTCGTCAGTCGGATGGACGGGTGGCCGGGCGCTATGTGATGGCCGTAAGTGGGATGCAGTCAGCGCAGGCGCACCGTCCGCTTGCATCGATTTCCAATTCTCTGAATGCACTAAACACTGTGTTTAAAGATTCCATTCTAAAAATACTAATAATCATAGTTATGGGCAGCATTTTTGTACGAACTGGTGATACCGCAGAATCCCTTAACCTTGAGTCACTCGTCGATACGACTGTTCGTTTCCATCCTGCCTTCACGGATCACATGGTACTTCAGCGTGATGTGCCCGTTCGCGTCAGCGGTCAAAGCATGCCGCATTCTGCAGTCAGCGTTACGCTGGGCGAGATCCGAGTGCAGGGCGAGTCCGATGAAACCGGCCACTGGCAGCTCATGCTGCCCCCGCTGGCTGCCTCCGCCGAACACTGTGAACTGACTCTGGAAAGCGCCGGGCAGAGGGTTGCCCTTCACGATGTGCTCGTGGGCGAAGTTTGGTTCTGCTCCGGACAGTCGAACATGGAATTCGAGCTGCGGCGTGTGCATGGAGCGGAAAACGTTCTGCCCTTGGCCGATAATCCGCAGCTGCGTTTGCTCAATGTGACGAAAAACGCTTCCGAACAAATGTTGGACGAACTCCATGGGCAAGCGTGGGTTCTTTGCACGCCGGAAACGGCGAGTGACTTTTCGGCGGTTGCCTACTATTTCGGCCGAGAGTTGCAGGAGCGCCTTGATGTGCCCGTGGGTGTAATTCACGCCTCTTGGGGGGGCACGCGTATTGAGTCTTGGATGAGCCGGGAGAGTCTTGAAGCCAATTCCTGCGTCAAAGAACAAATGGTGGCCTACGACAAGCTCCTGGCAGACTCGCACGCCAACCGCATTATGGGTGTGTGCCAGCGGCCACCTCAGCTTGAAGGCGATCCGCTCAACAGCCCTGGCCGCCAATTGGGCTGGGGTGCCCCCGAGTTTTCCGTCGAAGACTGGCCGCAGATGGAACTGCCCACGCAGTGGCAGAACAAAGGTTACCAGCAAAGCGGCGTGTTCTGGTTCCGCCGGGACGTGGAAATCCCCGCCGACTGGGTGGGGCACGACCTGCAACTTTCTTTGGGAGCGATCGACAAATCTGATGTGACCCACTGGAACGGGACACCGGTGGGCTCTACTCCGATAAGTATGACCTCCTATCGGGAACCACGGTTCTACACCATTCCCGCCTCGCAGGTGCGTGCCGGACGTAACACTATCGCAGTCCGTGTGCGCAGTGAGTTCTTTGACGGCGGCATGACCGGTCCTGCTGAGGCAATAACAGTCTCATGTCCAGGTATCGCCGACGCTTCTCCCTTGCCCCTAGCCGGATTGTGGCGCTTCCAGGTGGAAAACGATTACGGCTATCGCAGTCCGTATGCTCCCACGGAACTCTTCAACGGCATGATCGCGCCCTACCTCGACTATACCATCCGCGGTGTTGCCTGGTATCAGGGCGAAAGCAACAAGAGCGACCCTCTTGAATACGAGGTTCTGCTCAAGGCTTTCATTGCAGATTTGCGTGAGCGCTGGGGGTGCGGCGCACTCCCCGTTCTCATCGTTCAGCTCGTGCATGGAACCCCTCCCAGTTTGTATGAGCCCAACAGTGGCTTCGCTGCGATTCGCGAGGTTCAACAGTCAGTCGCGGAAAACATGAGTAGCGTTCAACTGATCTCGGCGATGGACATCGTCGAATACTCTGACGCATACCATCCCAGTATCAAAGAGCCAGTCGGCAAACGTCTGGCCATAGGAGCGATGTCGCTTGTCAACGGCTTACCGGAAAACCCGGAAGGCCCCGCCATGAAGGCCATATATCGCGTGTCTTCGAGCCTTCGCGTTGTTTTTGACAACAAAGGCTCTTCCTTGAAAACCAATGACGGTGCGGCCACCGCTAAAGGCTTTGTCCTCGCGGGCCCCGACGGCGTCTTTCATCCAGCCGAAGGAAAAATCGAGGGCAACAGCGTTCTGGTCAACTGCCCCGAAGTCCCCGAGCCAAGAGCCCTCTTCTATGCCTGGGCCGACAATCCTATCTGTAACCTATATAATGAAGCCGGTTATCCTGCCTCTCCCTTCCGCTGGATATCTGCTGCCGCTTCTTTCTGAGAAAAACACGATTATACTATGCAAAGTTACGTTACACAAATCCGGCTTTCTAGTTTATTTTTTGCGATGACAGTCGCAAGCCTTGGATGGCAGGCAAACGCTGCGGAAGTCAAACTTGAGCCCGCAGCGAAAGTAGCCGTTCGAGATGAAGCCCCGAACATCGCAGAAAAGATGCAAGTGATCAATTTACGGACACAATACGAACGCAATCCGCTTTGTGTCGACGAGGCGAAGCCGCAGTTGAGTTGGGAGTTGTTGTCTCCGGTCCGTGGGGCTCGGGAGAGTGCCTATCAGGTGCTGGTTGCGTCGAGTCGGGAGTTGCTGGATCGTGATGAGGGTGACTGCTGGGACAGCGGCAAGGTCTCTGGGGATGCAAGCCGTGTGCGCTATGGAGGGCATCCGGTGATTGCGCCGAAGGTGGCTTATTGGAAAGTCCGTGTCTGGAACAAACTAGGCGAGGCCTCCGGTTGGAGCGAAATGGCGTCCTGGGGTGGGGGCATGCCGGAATCGGCTTGGCGGAATGCCCAATGGATTTCAGGCGAAGGCAGATGGGATCGTGAGGAGGCGCCTTCACCCTGGTTTCGCAAAACTTTCGAACTGCCCTTCACGGCTACCCGGGCGATGGCCTATGTCGCCGTGGCTGGCTACGAGGAACTCTATGTCAATGGACGGAAGGTCGGAAGCGATGTCCTGAGCCCTGCGGTATCCGATGACCGCAAACGCGTGTTCTATGTGGTTTACGACATCACCTCATTCTTGCAGGAGGGACAGAATGCGGTGGGTATTTGGGCGGGCCGGGGCTGGTTTATCAGTCCGCTGAGCCCGAGGGTCCGTTTCTTTGCCCGGATCGAATCCGCTCAAGGAGAGGTCATGGAACTGACTAGTGACGAGGGCTGGAAAACCACCGCGAGCCCTTATACCTCGGTTGGGACATACGGATTTGGGCGCTTTGGCGGGGAACGCTACGATGCTCGCTTGGAGCAGCCGGACTGGGCTCTGCCAGATTTCGACGACAGCTCATGGGGAACGCCGCAGAAAGTTGCTGCCCCTTCGGGGGCCTTGGAAGTGCAGCCGTGCCCGCTGAACCGGATCGGCAAAACCATTGAGGCAGTGAGTTGCGAACCGGGCGAAGAGGGTGCCTACAAGATCGATTTCGGGACCAACTTGTCCGGGTGGTTGCGGCTCGAGATTCCGGCGCTGCCGGAAGGTAACCAAGTTGAGTTCGTATGTTCCGATGGTAAGGGCAAATACAATCAGAAGGACACTTACATTTCCTCGGGGCAGCCTGGGGTCTTTCAAAACAAGTTCAGCTACCACGGCTTCCGTTATGTGACCGTCAAGGGCTTGCCGCGGGAGCCGCGCTTGAATGAGGCCCAGGCCTTCCTGGTTGAGAGTGACCTGGAGGAGGCCGGTAGCTTCGCGTGTTCCAACGAACTGCTCAACCGTATCCACGACCTTCACGCATGGACCTACCGCTGTCTGGACTTGGGGGGCTATACGGTTGATTGTCCCCATCGTGAGCGTCTGGGATACGGGGCGGATGGGCAGGCAATCATCGAAACGGGCGTTCATAACTTCTGGGTGCCAGCCTTTTACCGCAAATGGCTGGACGACTGGATTCTGTCGCAAAACCCGGAAACCGGAGCGGTTCCCAATACGGTGCCTTCGAAATGGGGCGGCGGTGGGCCAGCTTGGGGTGCAATGCTCAACATAATGACGTGGCGGCTTTATCAGTATTACGGCGACCTGCAGGTTCTGGAGCGCAGCCAAGAGGCTATGCGGAAATATCTCGAGTTTCTGGAGTCTCACAGTCCGGACAACCTCATGCAGCCTTACGGCAAACAGAAATGGGACTTTCTGGGCGACTGGGTGGCCCCCGAACGGGGGATGGAAAACAATGGTGCCAATTGGCCATCGATTGAAGCAATCTGCTTTTTCAACGACTGCTACCGTATCTACCTCTGGCAAATTCAGGAAAAGACAGCGACGCTTCTGGGCGACGAGGAGGAAGCCGTGCATTGCCGGGAGCGGATCGCAGCCATCCGTTCCAGCGCACATGAAGCCTATTTCAACGAAGAAGGGTCCTACTACGCGCTCGACGAGCAGCCATACTTAGTGATGCCTCTGATGACCGGGGTTCCCCCCGAGTCAGCACGCGCACAGGTTGAGGACCGCTTGATCGAGCGTATCCGCATCCATGCCCAGAACCATGTCGAAACCGGCATTCTCGGAACGTGGTTCCTTATTGAATATCTGCAGGAAAACGGCCGGGACGATATCCTGTTCGACATCGCCACTCAGGAAACGTATCCGGGTTGGGGTTATATGCTGGCGCAGGGAGCGACCACCATGTGGGAGCAGTGGAATGGCTACGGGACGCAGATCCACGCCTGCTTCGTTTCCCTCGACCGGTGGTTTTATCAGGGAATCGCGGGCATTCGCCCCGAGGAGCCCGGTTACCGCAAAATTCTCATCAAGCCGGCCGTCGTGGGGGATCTGACCTGGGCCAAGGCCCGCGTCCATTCGGTTTATGGTTGGATTGAGAGTTCCTGGAAGCGCGACGGCAAGCACCTGAGCCTGGATGTGACTATCCCGGCCAATACCACGGCCCGCGTGCTGGTTCCCGGGCTTCCCGGTAGCATTCGCGAGGGGGATGTCGCAGCGAAAAGTGCCGAGGGCGTGCGCTATCTGGAAGAGGTCCCGGGCGGCGTCGCCTACGAAGTTGCTTCAGGATGCTATCACTTCACCTCCATTTTGGACGAGCGTTAGGATTTGAAAATATGACTGTTATGATTATGCGAAAACACTTTTCCGTCCCGTTGTTAGCGCGTTTCTTCGCAAGCGCCTTGATGCTGTTAACTGGCAGTCTCCTTTGTGGTGGTGATTTGAAGCTGCCTGCGATCTTCGGGACGCAGAAGGTCTTGCAGCAGGACGAGGCATTGCCGGTGTGGGCTGGGCCGATCAGCGCCGAGGGCGTCGCAAAGCCCATCGCCGGGCCTACAACCCCGAAGCACCTCTCTACAATAGAGTGGGCCTGCCCATGGTCCCTTTTCGAACCGATGTTCCCTGAGTAATTATGGAAACAGAACAAATACCAAAAAATAAATTAATGCGTGAGCCTATAGAGTGGCTGCGTGTTTGGGTCCCGGATTCCAATCAAACCGAGATTCGTGTTCCGCGCGTTCTGCTCGTGGGAGACTCGATTGTCGCGGCCTATGGGCAGAAAGTTGCCGATGTGCTGATGGATGAGGTTTCAGTGGCCTGGGTGGGCACCTCACGTTTTCCTGCGGATCCTGCCTATCTTAACGAGATTAAGCTGGTTCTGGAATATACGCGCTTTGATGCGATTCATTTCAATAACGGCCTGCACGGCTTCGGTTATTCGGAGGAATCCTATGCCGCGCACTTGGGGCGTATTGTCCGCGAACTGATAGGGCATACTCCGGGAGCCAAATGGATGTTGTGCAACAGCACCCCGGTACGCGTGGCGGATCAGTTGGATCAATATCACACACGGAACGAGCACGTTAAGGTTCGTAATCAGAGTATGGCTGAACTGGCCCATGAGCTTTCAGTCCCGATGACAGACCTTTATAGCGTAATGAAAGATCACCCGGAATTCTACAGTAACGATGGTACGCACTTTAATGAAGACGGGCAAAAAGTGCAGGGGGAAGTCGTCGCGAAAGCCATACGTAAGACATGTCTGTGAGTCGCAGAATGTCAGTCAATGTTCCTGCCGCTAACGCATTGATATTATGAGTAAACCACAATCTGTCTTCCTGTTGCCGGATGATTTCTTTAGGGTAATCTATCATGACAAGGCCATCTCCCGAATCCGGGAGATGACATCCAATGACGGGCTCGTCCATACGCGGAAAGCCATATTGCAACAGCCGGACAACTATCAGGATGTTGAAATCATTTTTTCCGGATGAGGGGGCCCTCGTGATGGATTTAGAATTATTGAATACCGGCATCAGCGGCCATACCAAGCGGGATCTGCTGGCCCGTTTTGATAGAGATGCGGCCTTTAAGCCATGAGAAGTATTCAAACTATAATTAGGCGACGAATTAGTGTTATCATTTATATAGCAATGGTCATCTATCCACTATTTCCCCTGCAATCTCAAGGGCTCCTGAATGAGGAGGAAATGCGGAATGCCGCAACTCTTGATCCTGTCGTCATCGAGGACTGGCATGATGTGCCCGGAACGGTTCCCACGAGGCAAAAAGCCCTTAGCATCAAGGTGGGTGAAATCTGGCCGGGCCGAGACTATCGTGTGCCTGTAAGGTTCATTGTCCCCAAAGAGGGCAAGGCTAAAGGGATGCTGGTGACCGGCGGAAACCACCTTGATAATGTTGAAAAGACAGTCGAGCTGCATGGTTTGGATATTGAGCTTCTGAAAGGCGGGGTCGGCCTGGTCAAAACCATCGTTCAGGACCTTAACAGTTTTGGTCAAGGGGAGCTGGAGAAAGAGAGTGAAGAGAAGTTTCTGGCAACGCTGGATCCTCATGCCAAAAAGCAATTCTGGGCCTGGCCGGCAACGATCAGCCGCGCGATCACGGCGGCCTATGCTGAAAACGAGTTCTTTGCACCGGGAAAGGTCGCCGTGACCGGGGCGTCCAAAAACGGCGCATCCCCTTCGATAAGCCTTATTGCTGATAAGCGCATCACCGCTCAGTTTGCGTGTGTCTCTCCGATCTGGTCATCCCCCCTGCGCATGTGTGACAAAGCGGCATGGGAAGAACTCAAAGCTTATGACCAGCAGTATTTCGAACGGGAAAAAACCTTGGGGCATGATATGAAACCCAGCTATTCCTTTCTCGGCGGGTACTCCGGTCCTAACTATAACGATAAGGCCTTGGCCAAGGGACATTCTTGGGATGAACTGAAACACTTTGCGCAGTCGATGGAAAAAGAGGTTTTCGTCGCCAGTTGTTGGGATGAGTTGATGGAACGAAATGTCGAGATTCTCTTCCAACCGGGGACACACGACTTTGTCATGTATGACCTCATCTATGGTGGCAGCAGATATCCTCAGATCCCCATTTACTTGAAGGCGAACACGGGTCATAGCTACCGGAAGGCGCATCCTGCCGCTGAACACGACGAACAGAACGAGGAAGCATTTCTGTTGCAGCACTTTTTTCTGGAGAAAAATCCTCTTCTTGCTCCGCCTTCCATCACGACTGAAGTCGCAGGCGATTCACTCAAAGTGACAGTGACCTTTGCCCAGAACGATAAGGCGGATAGTGGACGTATTTTCTGGATATACGATCGGGGGCCTGACGGTTCGTTGGCATACATCAATGAATTGATACCCAATGATAACTTCCGGGACATGAATCAGAGTGGTAATAGTTGGGTAGTTGATATCCAACTCGAAAAGGGCCATACAACGATTGATATCTTTAGCAATCACCGAAAGGTCGTCGACATTCGGGGGAAAGCATATATCACTTACATCTCTTCCCCCTATACGAGAATAGAGCTTCGTTCAGAAGAAGGTGCTCTCGATGATGTCCATGATTAGAAAGTGAAAGGCGAGGCATAGAGGAACCGTAATGTTGAGGGCTTTGAGTCTCTTATTCGGGGCCGTCAAACGGCATTATTTAATAGAAAATATGCATTAAAACGTTATACTAATTTTTAACCCCTAACAATTAAATCCCTTTACAGATGAGTAATACCCCTCCGGAAGAAACGACCACCAGTCATGCCGGTGCCGAAGAATACGAGCGCCGCCCGGTCCCTGGGAATGCGCTACTACGTTTTAAGAGCTTCATCGGCATGTATGCCGGTGAGCACACTGCAGGCACTGAGCTCATGATCGGTCCGCTTTTTGTGGCGGCCGGCGTGAGCGCCTCCGATGTGATCGGAGGATTATTCATTGGCAACTTGCTCGCGGTATTGAGCTGGGTGTTCCTGACCGCGCCGATCGCGACGCGGATGCGGCTCACGCTCTACTACCAGTTGGAGAAAATCTGTGGTCGCCAGCCTGTGGTGCTCTACAATTTGGCCAACGGGGTGATGTTCTGCTTCCTCGCTGGCTCGATGATCACGGTGTCGGCGACGGCGGTGGGGGTCTGGTTTAATTTTCCTATGCCGGGGTTGAACGACTTGTATCCTAACAGTGTCGGCTGGGTGCTGGCTGTGGGCGCGATTGGCGTGGCCATCGCCTTTGTGGCGGCCTTCGGCTATCGGATGGTAGCGCGGATGGCGAATATCGCGGCACCTTGGATGGTGCTGGTCTTTATCGCCTTCGGTTTGGTCTCGCTGAAAGAGTTTATTGATGTGACCGGAACCGAAATTCAATCGGCATCCGACCTATGGGCTTTGGCGCAAACCCACTTATGGAAGGGGGGCGATCCCTTGCCCGGCCAAGTGAAGTTCACTTTCTGGCATGTTACCTTCTTTGCCTGGTTTGCCAATATGGCGATGCACGTGGGCATGTCGGACCTGACTGTTTTACGTTACGCCAAGAAGTCCTGGTATGCGATTGCGTCATCGGGTGGCATGTATCTGGGGCACTTCCTGGCTTGGCTGGCGGCTTCGCTGCTGTTTGCGCTTCAAATCCATCTGGATCCTTCCAATACCAGTGTGTTGCCCGGGCCGATGGCGAACAAGGCTTGCGGTATCGCGGGCCTGCTCTGCGTGATTATCGCGGGCTGGACGACTGCGAACCCGACTATCTACCGTGCGGGTCTGGCCTTCCAAGCGATCATGCCAAGCAAGTCGCGTTTTGCGGTGACGATTGGAACCGGACTACTGGCCACAGTGGCTGCGATGTTCCCCGCGATTGCGATGAAGCTGCTGGGCTTTGTCGCCCTTTACGGATTGATCCTTATGCCCATGGGGGCGGTGATCTTCGTCGATTTCTGGTTGGCCAAGCGTATGGGCTTCGAGTCGTTCTATGCGGAAAAGAGTGGATTGTCTTTTAATTGGCCGCCGTTTCTAGCCTGGGTGCTGACCCTCGTCATCTGCATTTTGCTGGTGAAGTTCGCCGGTATCCAGATTTTCTTTGTCAGCCTACCGGGCTGGTTTATCGCGGCGGGCCTGTATGTCGGCCTGAGTAAAGCTCTTCAGAAGAAAACGGAAAGTGAGGTCCTCCATGCGTAAGCTACTACAAGCCCTGTCTCTGATCGCCCTGATTGGTGTCATTGCACCGCCCGTGTTGTTTCTGGCCGGAAGTATCGAATTGCCGGCGGTGCATCGTGTCATGCTGATCGCGACGGTTGCCTGGTTTCTGCTGACCCCGTTATGGATGGGGCGAAACGAGCCCGCAGGGGACTAAGTGATGCGGCGTCTTTGGATACCTTTATGTTTGCTTCTTGTTTCCTGCAAACAAGTTTGGGCTTTTGGTGTCTACCGTGTAGGCAACGATGTGTTGGAGCATAAACCGGATCCGGCTTTAGCGGATTTTATGTCCAATGTGCTCTAGTTGCCTGTTTCGGGTCTGTCCCATTATAGGGGGCGCTGGATCTAGCATTTTGCTGAGATTAGCGTGCCGGCGTGAACTGATCATTGACTTTCCTAACTGTGGTCATGGCTCCGTCGAAATTTAATCCAGTTTAATGGATTAAGTTTCAATTTATTCGTCATTGTATCTCGGATTTTTGGAGCTGTAGCAGCTCATTAATCCTGACCATGAAAGAACCTCAAACGAATACATTTAGAACGAAGCTCTCACTCGACGGGATATGGCAGTTTCGTGTCGAAAAAGCCGAAGATGACCCCCGGGAATGGGGCGGGGGATTTGATTCGAACCGGTTGGTCGCGGTTCCGGCGAGTTTCAATGAGCAGTTTACCGATTATGAAACCTTCAACCACATGGGGAAGGTTTGGTATGCCCGTGAGTTTGAAGTACCGCAGTCGTTGGCCGGTCAGCACTTGGAGCTGTATTTCTCCGCCGTCAATTACATCGCGGACGTTTATTTGAACGGGGAGCACCTCGGACGTCATGAAACGGGCTATACACCGTTTTCCTTCGGTCTGGGTTCCGTGCTTCAGGCGGGGACTAATACCTTGGTGGTTTGTGTGGATTGTGAATTAACACCAGAGACCGTGCCGCAGGGTGGTTTTGACAAGGCCGCGATACCGGGTTTGACCTCGCCCTTTCGGCCGAGTGTCAATTTCGACTTTTTCCCCTATAGCGGGATCCATCGATCGGTCTATCTCTGCGCAACGCCGACGGAGCGGCTTTTATCAGTCTATATCGACCCTGAGATCGAGGGAGCCGATGGCCTGCTTCAAATCAGGGGGACAGTCACTGCCGGGGTGGAAAGCGTTTCCGTGCGCTCAATCGAGAGTGGTGAATGCGAGCAATTTACTGTGAGCGAAGATGGTGCGTTTGAAGGCCTTCTGCGTATTCCCGATGCACGTCTTTGGGGAATATATAAACCGGAATTGTATCATCTTGAGTTCGAATCGAGCAACAATGGCGAAGTCGTGGATCGCTACACGCAACGTTGTGGCATTCGAACGGTTCGTGTGGAGGGCGACCAGCTGTTGTTGAACGGAGAGCCGATCTACCTCACCGGCTTCGGAAAGTGACTACATCGAGAAGAATGGAGCTGCTGAACTCTTGGAGCATGAACCTTGGCGTAAAGCACTAACGCCGAGTTTGTCAGTCTAATAGGGTGTAGCTGCAGGGCGCATAGCCGACTTATTGGTCGTATCCCGGTTCATCGTTTGTTTTGTAAAAACGTACGGAGTTTTGAAAATAGGGAACTTAAGCTAGCTTAAGTTCCCTATTTTCGTTTTTATCGTGCCGATCTCGTTCCTTGTGAAGAACGATTCGTTCCGATTTTCCGCTATGACTCAGTTTGAAAGAAGAGAAGAGCTTGTTGACGCATTCGTCGAAGACCTGCTCAGTCAATTAACCTGCGAAGAAAAAGTATCGCTATGTCACGCAACGACAAAGTTTGGTAATTCAGGGATCGAGCGACTCGGTATACCGGCAATGGAATTGTCCGACGGGCCACATGGCGTTCGTCAGGAAATCAGTAAGGACAGTTGGGAACCGGCGGGCTGGGATGATGACCACAGCACCTATTTACCGACAGGAACGGCTCAGGCAGCCACTTGGAATGTGGATCTAATCATGCAATGTGGGCAAGTTTTGGGGGCCGAAGCTCGGGATCGTGGTAAGGACGCTATTCTGGGGCCGGGCTTCAATATCATACGGACGCCGCTTTGTGGCCGGAATTTTGAATACTACAGTGAGGACCCTTTCCTGAATGCATGCTTGGCGGTTGCCGCGGTGCGGGGGATTCAAGCAGAAGATACCGCTGCCTGCGCAAAACACTTTGCTGCGAACAGTCAGGAACTGAATCGGGATGCAACTGATGTGGAGATGGACGAGCGAACCTTGAGGGAAATCTACTTGCCCGCATTTGAAGCCGCAGTGAAAGAGGGGAACGTGCTCACCGTGATGGGTGCCTATAATAAATTCCGTGGGCAATATTGCTGTCACCACAAATATTTAGTGAACTCAATACTGAAGGGTGAGTGGGGATTTGAAGGTGTATTCTTGAGTGATTGGGCCGGCGTGCATGACACGGCGGAGGCTGTTGAGTTTGGCATGGATCTGGAAATGGGAACTAATAAGTCCTATGATGATTACTACTTGGCTAATCCTTTTTTGGATGGCTTGAGGTCCGGCGCATTTTCGATCGAGCAATTGGATGACAAAGTTCGTCGCATTTTACGGGTGCTTTTTCTAGTGGGTGCATTTGACCCCGAGCGTAAGCGGGGGGCACGTAATACGGAGCTGCATCAAAGCATTGCGAGGGAGACGGCACGCGAAGCCATGGTTTTGTTGAAGAACGAGGGTAATGTTCTGCCTTTGGAGAGAGAATCGATCAAAACACTCGCTGTGATTGGTCAGAATGCGGTGACGCGGCATTCCAATGGAGGTAACAGTTCGGCGGTGAAGTGTCCATATGAAGTCACCATGCTTGAAGGTATCCGTGAATTACTCGGGGACTCCGTGGTCGTTCAATACGCACCCGGATACAGTGGTGCGGGGGAAGGGTTGTCGCCGATCAGCACGGAGTATTTGTCGACGGTCGATGCCGGCACCGGAGTGAAGGGGTGGAGCCTGAGCTATTATGAGAACTGTGAGTTGGTTGGTCCGGCAGTTGTGCAAGAATACAGTGAGGCACCGTCTTTTGACGTGGATAGTTTTTTGCCTCCGGCTGGGATCGAGATCGACAACCATTCAGCTATATTCCGGGCAGAGTTGACGGTCCCGGAGAGTGGCGACTTTGTGCTCGGTTGTGTGACCGACGGCTATGTGATCCTCTCCGTAGATGGTGTGGAATTGATCAACACCTATGGTTTGAATCAGCGTGCCAAGCGCACCGCCGATCGCTATTTTGAAACTGGGAGAACATATACGATTGAGCTCACATACAAGATGAGTGGAGATATGGAGTGTCTGCACTTTGGTTGGGTTCCTGTCTGGGCGAATCAGAACGAACAGGCATCCGGACTTGAAGAAGCAGTTGCCCTCGCGAAGAAATCGGATGCGGTGATCTATTGTGGAGGACTGACGCACCGGGAGGACCTTGAAGGTAAAGACCGCCAGCACTTGAACTTGCCGGATCGGCAAGATGAATTGATCGAAGCGCTATTGGGCGTGAATCCTAATACCGTAGTTGTGCTAACTGCGGGCGCTCCGGTTTTGATGCCGTGGGTGGATCGGGCTAAAGCCATTTTATGGACGTGGTATGCCGGGATGGAAGGCGGTCATGCGGCTGCAGAAATCCTATTTGGTGACGTTGTGCCGAGTGGCCGGCTTCCTGTGACTTTTCCGAACAGTCTGGGAGAATGTCCTGCGCATTCGATAGGAAGCTACGGTTTTGATAAAAGTGTTTATGCGGAGGGTTTGAATGTGGGGTATCGCTACTACGTGAGCGAATCGATCAAGCCGCTCTTTGCTTTCGGATTCGGTCTTTCGTATGCATGCTTTGAATATGATAATCTAACTGTGATGCCCTTCGATGGAGATGTTGTACTTAAGGCCAGTGTTGAGGTGAAAAACAACGGGGCCGTCTCTGCGAAAGAGGTTGTTCAGTTATATCTCGAAGATGTCGAAGCCTCGGTCAGTCGACCCAAAATGGAACTTAAAGGCTTCAAAAAAGTCCAGATTGATCCAGGTGAGAAATGTGAAGTTGAGTTCGAACTTACGCTTCGGGACTTGTCCTTCTTTGATGAGCAGCTGATGGACTGGTTCGCAGAACCGGGGGAGTTTATCGTGCACATTGGCCGTTCATCGACGGACCTCCGTTTAAGTCAATCCTGCTCTGTGGAATTGGGTGGTGTGACTCTGGTGTGAGTTGTGCACATTCTGCATCGTCAATTATTTCTAGGGCAAATGAAGGTTTCGATCTGGATGTAGCGTGAAGGCTTCGTCCTTTATATATGATTTTGCCTATCTGCCTAGAATTTCAACTTTTTGCCGTTTTGTGTCACTGCGCAGTGGAAGCTCCAACAGGCCTGGAATGGTTTGTGCACACTCGACCGGTTGATCATTAATTGTAATACTGACCTTGGATTTTGGGTTGATCGTAACCAGCACTACAGGCGTATTGGTATGCGTGGTCATGAGAGTGCTTACTTCAAATCGCACCCCGTTGAACTCGGGTTCCCACTTCTGGGAATGCAACCAAGCACGAAACCCGGTATTGATTCGACCAGGCCGGAAATACGCTGCAAAAAAGTTGATGATTGGAGAGGAGAGTCCTCCAAAGTGGTGCCAGCCGGCACCACGGCCGCTGTCGTTCATGAAGTGCTCGAAGCAACAATAGCTGTCTTCTGTTTCACGGTTATAGCTGCGAAGGACACGTAAAGCTAACTTGCGGGCAAATTCGCTATCACCTGCATCGAGTGACACTTTCCAAAAAATATATTGATATGGAATCCAAGTTGCGCCGTTCCAATAGCCGTCGCTCTGGTAATAGGGGGCCGTTTGATCCACTGTCGATAATCCTAAGGGGGTCAGGAAGCGTTCTGTATCAGCTAATATCTTGAGAATCCTGATTGCTCTTTCGGAGTTGATTCGACCTGTTAGCAGAGGCATTGCACCGTCGAGTCCGAGGTTGTAGCTTTGCCCGCTGGGATCGTGGCTCAAAATCTTTAAAGGCGTCCCATCATGGGTGTGTTCGAGATATCCATAAAGTCCGCTTTCCGGGTCCCAGGCATAGGCGTCCATGTCGGCGGATAAGCTCTCCGCTAGGTTCTCCCACTCGCTCGGATCTTCATTCAGTTCACGAGCAGCCATCGCCATTATATCCGCAGCGGCAGCCACATGACTCGACATAACCATTGGCGCCGTTCGGTTACGCAGTTCATATTCATCGCCTAAATTATGCAGATAGTACTGAGGCGGATAGTCGTCCCAACCGCCCGAGTTGTAGAAAAGAGGCCAGCTCGATATCAACGAATTCTTGAACGGACGCATCGGCGAGCGCTCATCCAAGCCAGCAATGTAACGTAGAAACTGCGCTAGCCGAGGGTAGAAAAACGCAAGCAGGTTACGGTCTTGGGTTTTCTGCCATAGGTCAAAGTAGAGATAATGCTGAACCGGAACAGGCGAGCCGTGTTGTATGTAAGCGCAATCGGGGTCTCCCGGTTCGGTTACATAAGTATTCAGTATTTCAACGGCTCTTCGTGGTGCGATCTCTCCGAGCCCGAGCCCGATGAAGCCGCAGTCCCATGTGTAAAGCATATCCCACCAGCGTCCGGGTGGGAAGTGGCGGATGACACTCCCTTTGATACGGACCGGATAGACGAGGTTCGTTAGCAAGGTGGCAGCCAGGCGATCCACGCCAAAACGAAGTTTTTCGGCACCTTCGAGGTCGGGCTGATGGTTGGCGTGGATCTCGGAATGAGTCGATCGCGAATGAAGCTGAGCCTGGCCGTTCTTCCACCGGACGATATATTCGT
Source organism: Coraliomargarita parva (assembly GCF_027257905.1). Classification (NCBI taxonomy): domain Bacteria; kingdom Pseudomonadati; phylum Verrucomicrobiota; class Opitutia; order Puniceicoccales; family Coraliomargaritaceae; genus Coraliomargarita; species Coraliomargarita parva. Next base: position 153,546 of record NZ_JAPZEI010000004.1, on the reverse strand, counting down.
GACGGACGGAGCTATGGGCTGAGAGTCGGCATTTCGGGAAGATGAAATCGTGATAATAGCCTACGCCCGGTGCTGAGAGCTGCGGGCTGACATGATTGTGCATGCCTAATAGTAGAGCCTGTTCCAGATCTCCTGAATAGCTGCGATTAAATGTCTCCTCACCCAGTTCGAGTTCCAGTTCTCCGGGAAGATTCTCCCAGTGCAGAGAGGCCTTACCTTTATGCTGCTGTTTTAGAGCCCCAAACCCATTTGAGCGCTTTGAGTAAATAGGAGGGTCGGCATTGTAAATATGGAGGCCGTCAAGACGAAGACCTTCTGCCATTTCAGATTGAATCGAGATGCTCTCACAATTACCTGGCAGCTCAATAACTGGCGACAGGGATGCACATCTGCTTTCGGGTAATTCCAGGCTGTGCACTGTCGTGCCTGTGTGAATTTGTATAGTTCTTTTTTGAGACGCTTTATAGCGCACTTGCAGTTTGCGCCCGCAGTTTCCGGGGAAGGCATAGTCAACTTTGTGCTGCCGATTGCCTGCCGGCCATTCTATACCGAGGCCCCCAACAAAGCCGTCCTGCACGCACTCTCCTTGTTTTCGGCCATCCGCATTCAGTCCCGGTGCCGGACTGCATCCGAAGTTTGACGAAATGTAGTCCAGAGCATCCACCCAGTCGGCCCCTGAAGGTAATGCAACATCGACGGCATCGATTGTTTGGGGCTGCCATGCACCTTCAGCTAAGGCTTGTAGGCCGACACAAAGGTGTAGGCGGACATCGCGATTCAGCGGGGTATTGTTGGTCCAGTTAACTTCGATTTGATAGGCGTCTTCTTCGCAGCGCTTGAATTTCACATCCGCGTAGAGCTGGTCTTTCGCGAGTATCTGCTGCCGGTAACTGTAGTTCGATAGGTCTTCATTTGCACTCCATGGTAAATAACCGGACTCTTTGATCGCATGTGGAATGGAAATGCTTCTTCGATGTAGTTCCAAAGCGACTATAATATCAATGCGGACGCCGGACGGTCCGGGCAGGTAACTCAGCCCAAAATAACGTTTCCCATATGGTCCCCATGGTCCCAGTCCTATCAAGTCATGTGTCCCGGCAAAGCTCTCAACTGGTAGATCCTGCCAGCGAAAGTGATCGACCGGTGAGCTGTAGTCATGAAAATTAGCAGCTTGAGATGGGGTAGTATCCATATGATTCGCCAATACTGTGAGCCAACGTCTAATCCTGCAAGGCGTCAGTGGGGCACATGAGGACTGAAAAGTAGCAATCTCTCGGACCATTCTCGACACGAACCAACACTTTATTGTAGCCGGGTTTTAAGAGGATTGTCCGAAAACCTTCGTCCAGACTCCAACGCGACAGGCCCTCGTCTTCAAAGACGACAAGTCCATTGATCCATAACTTGGCCATATCGTCGCTGGCAATCGCGATGGTGACTTCCATCGCAGTTTCGCAAAACACCTCGGTGAAGCCGTAATAAACCGCTTCGTGGATCTCGTCTGGCGGGTTTATGCGGATGTTTTCTGTTTGAACAAATCGCCATTCGAGTTTCATCGGTTCATTTCTTCCGGGGGGGATCTTCCCTGAGTAGGTCGCATCCAAGTCCAGGAATGCTTCAGGAGGAAACTCGACCTCAAACGGTTTTCCTTCTTGGGGTCGTTCCCAGGGGCCTATGACATACCAAGTGTCGAGAAAAATCCAACCCTGCCGGGGGGACTTCATGTCGAGGCGGCGACCGGGGATTGCTTGAGCCATTGTGCGTCTCGTGTCCAGAGTGGCTTGAGACGGTAATGTGCTCTGCTTCATGGCTGATTTATAGGTAGGGCTGATGGGGATTCCAAATCCGAGATCTTCACTGCTGTTCTGATTACTGACTTCTGCGATCGAGTAATTTTCAGCCATCAGCATCCGCATGTCCTGCACGTTGCCGCTTTCGCGTCCACTGTTCTGGGCGAGGAGAGTCATTTTGGCTTGGATCTTGTTTTGCTGCCTGAGTTGGGACTTTAGCTGGTCTTTATTTTTGTCCGTTTCCTCGCCGGATAGCTGTATGCTTTCACCTGTTAGAGCTTCTTCCCGGTTCTTGGCCGTGCGGGCCATCTGTTGCGCGGCACTTGCGGCTTCATTCAGTGCTTTATTGAAGGACTGAAACTCTTTACGCGTGGAGGGCAGGTTCTTTTTGAGCGCGTCTTCCAGGTTGGGGCCCATCTCCGTTACAGGCTGAAAGACTTCGTCCCGGGCTTGTTGCATGGAGAGATCTTTGCGGTTTGCCAGGTCGGTTGCCTGGCCTTCTGTAAAGCTTTCATCGACCCGTTTTGCCATCTCCTGAATTTGTTTGTAGAGCTCAGCAGTATTGGCTTCTTCGAGTTCTTGGTCGCTGGGGAGTTGCGTGTTGCTTGGAGGGACCGAATCTTGATCGAGCTGATCGTTTTTTTGAGAATTCTTTTCGGCTAAATCATCCTGCTCTGGATTGTTCGCTTGTTCTTCTGTCGCATAGGGTGTCCGCGCAAATCTGGCCATTTCTTTGAAGTGCGTTTCTGCCTGCACAATAAATCCTTTGAGCTCATCTTTAAGGGCTTCTGCGGCTTTCTGGTCTTCTGGAACGGCCTGGTTGGCAACTTTGGCGAATTGGCTCCCAAAGCCCTTAGCTTCCCGCATTAAATTGCGTGCGGATTGCACGGCATTGTCGACTTCTTCCTGGCTTACCGATTTCTGGCTTAGATGATGCATGAGGTCGCCGTATTGTGTGGCGAGCTGAGCAATGTGCTCCGCTTCCGGCTGAGCGGAATGCAGGTTGTCCGGCATCTCCTCGCGACTCAGCTCTTCAAAAAATCCTACAGCCTCGCTTTGGAGTGATTCGGCCTGTTTGACCATTTTCTCCCATTCCGTTTCCGGTGTGTCCTTGAGCTGCTTCTTTGCCTCAACCACTTCTTCTATTTGGAGCACTGTTTCGCGCAGCGCCTTGGCTGTCTCTTTCAATTCTTCCCGCTTCTTGCGTTCCTGATTCCGCGATATCTCTAGGACTTGATCTTTATTCGGTTCCGGCTTCTCAATTTTGACCCGTTTGACTTTTTCGCCGTCAGGAGTGGTGATCTCCTCAATCTGACCGGCTGTGTAGTGTCGAAGATCTTCGTTCAAGAGCAGCGCGATGGAGAAACCTCCGATAAGCAGGCTGGCGATCGCTAGGGCGACTTTAAGTGGAGTCCGGCTGGTAAGGGGGCTGCTCATGAATCGTATTTCTCATGGTAGGTGCGCACGCCGACATTACGCAGGTTACGGAAGCTGAGAGCGTCGAGAACTTCGACCAAGCGGTAGAACGGGGTATTCTCGTCGGTATCCAGACGAATGCGCCGTGCGGGATCATTTTGTTCGATGATCTTCAACTCTTCGAGAAGCTGTCCGATGGTGGTTGGCTCACCTTCCAGGTAGAGCTCTCCTTCTGCGTCGATTGCGATGGGGAGCATTGACTCGTCTGGAGGCACTTCGAGGGAAGATCGGGAAATGGGTAGATTGAGGTGCTCGACTTCGTGCACGTCCTTTTTGAGCATGGTCGTGACGAGAAAGAATATTAAGAGTAGAAAGACACAGTCGATCAGGGGGGACATGCTGAGCGCGACATCCTCATCATCCTTGTAGGTGTTGCGCGGCATTACTTGGATTCCCCCTTCCTGAGATCAAAATATTCTTTCTCCCGGTGTCGCAGGCGCACTCCGACTTTTTCAAAACCTTCCATGGCGAGTGTGTCCAGCGTATCCACTACGGTTTGCACGGGGACTTCACGTTCGGCGTCAATCCGGATCTCCACGTCGGTTCCTCTCATTTCGCTCAGCTGCTTCAGGTCGGCTTCAAATGAATCGACTCGATGATAACTCAGTCCTTCGATCGAACGTTTGCCGTTGTTTGCCCGCAGGATACCTTTGTCCTGCGTAATCGCGTAAATAATGACTTCGCTTTCCGCTACGGGAGCCAGCGCGACCGTGTAGTCCGGCAATACGACCGGAATTTGTTTTTCCAATTTCTTGAGCATGCTCGTGACCAGAAAGAAGATCAGAAGCAGGAAGACACAGTCGATGAGTGGAGAAAGGTCGACCTCGACATCGGAGTCGCTGCGACGCCTTCGCCGCAAACGTCGGATTGTGGCGACCTTCGATTGTGGATTCCGGGCACTGGGCCGTAACAATGTGGGGGACCTTGTCATCTATTCTGACGTTTCATCCACCTTCTCTTCCGGATGGAGCCAGGGAGACATGAGCACGTCGACCATTTCCTCCAGACGAATCCCATAACTGTTTACCCGGGACTTGAAGAAGTGGTAGCTTGCGAGTGAGGGAATCGCAATGATGAGGCCCAGAGCTGTTGTTATCAGTGCTTTACCGATCGAATCGGCGAGCACGGAGGCATCACCGGTATCACCCATGAGTGCCACTTTTTGGAAGGATTCAATCATGCCGATAATTGTGCCGAGCAGACCGAGCAGGGGGGAAATGGTTGCGACGACCGCCAGCGGATAGGTGCGCTGATGTTGCCGTGACACTGTGCGACCAATCGTGTCGGTGACCCCAAACGATAAAATTTCAAAAGGAATGTGTGTGTGCTTGGCGATGTATTCGCCGATATTCCCGAGGACGCTGTTCGACTTGTTGCTAACCTGTTGAATCGATTCGAAGTCCGATTGAACTGCATAGAGTTTAATGTCCTGCTCAAGCTTAGCTGGAAGGAAATTAGCCGCACGGATCACGATTAAACGCTCGATGAAGAAGACAATGCCGGCAAAACCAACCAAGAGCAGGACGACTGAAGTCACCCCGCCCTTGAAGACTTCGGCGACCCAGTCGATGGTGCCGGCAGCATCGGATTCCGGAGTGACTGTAGCTGCGCTTTGAGCCACCGCATAGCTGGTGAACAGTAATAAGAAAAGAAAGGGGGTGTATCGCTTCATGATATCAAATAATGTGTGGTGCGTTTCGTTTGTAGTCCGTTAGGCCACGGAGAATTTCGTTTTGAGTAGATCCCGCTCCAAGCTGCTGCCACCGACTTTGAGTTCGAACTCACCCGGTTCGACGACACGCTCACAGTTTACGTTGACGATGCTGCAATCAGTGATGGGGATCTCCCACTCGACTTCCTTTCCCTCGCCCGCTTCCAGGTCTACCTGAGTGAATGCTTTCAGTTCTTTATTCACCCAAGTCACCGAGGTAACCAGATCGGAGATGTATGCCTGCACGGTTTCCCGACCGGCACAGTTGCCTGTGTTTTTTACATGGACACTGAATCGTAAAGACCCGGTCCGGGGCAGCGGAGATTCATCCAGGATTTTTAAGCCGCTGTATTCAAATTTTGTATAGCTGAGTCCGAAGCCGAAGGGGAAATGAGCTTGCTGGGTCGAGTCAGCGTAGCGGTCGCCGTGTTGACCACGAACTTGACTGTAATAAACCGGCTGCTGCCCGACATGGTAGGGGATGGAAACCGTGAGTTTGCCGGATGGATTGATCTTACCATAGATCGCCTCTGCGATCGCCTGACCACCCATCATGCCGGGGTTGAATGCTTCGATAATCGCACATGCATTCTGGACCGCCGGTGGCAGGGTGAGTGGTTTCGAGTTAATCAAGACGACGATCAGCTTGGTATCTACTTTTGCCAATGCATCAAGCAGTGCGAGCTGGCCACCTTGAAGCTCGAGTGTCGCGGTCGAGCGCTGCTCGCCTGTCAGCGAGCGGTCGTCGCCGATCACGACAACTGTAATGTCGGCTTGTGCTGCAGCTTCGGATGCCGCTTGTATCTGTGCGGCATCGGGTGGGACGGAGCAACGCATGCGACGCTTTACCTGACCGTCGTCGTAATCATCGACCGTCACATCCTTATACTCGGAAATTTCAGCGCCTTTTTCGTAAAGAATTTCACAGCCTTCAGGCGCGAGTTCGCGAATGCCATCCAAGACAGTCTTGGTGCACTCGCGGGGATGGCCGTTGGGGAGCCATTCGACTTGCCCGCTTGCGCCTGCCCAATCGCCGAGTTGAGCGTGCTGGTCATCCGCATTCGGGCCGATGACGGCGATCTTGTTGAGTGATTCGGCCTGTAGGGGCAGAGTCCCGTCGTTCTGCAGCAGCACGATCGATCGCCGGGCCAGTTTTAAATTGAGTTCACGGTGCGCTTCGCAGCCCACCACTTCGATTTGCTTGAGTGGGTCCGGTTTGCCCGGGTTTTCAAACAAGCCCATCTTGAATTTCAGCGAGAGAATTCGATACACAACGGCATCGATCTCAGCTTCTTTGATTCGACCGGTGCGACATGCCTCCAGTGCGCCTTCGAGGAATCCGGGGGTGGACATGATGAGGTCGTTGCCGCTTTGGATGGCGACCGCAGATGCTTCGGTCATGTCCGGCACGATTTTCTGCTCCCAATGCATCCGGCCGACATTGTCCCAGTCGGTGACGAGAATGCCCTGGAATCCCCATTCTTCTTTGAGCACATCGTGCAGCAGCCAGCGGCTGGCGGTGGAAGGCACGCCATCGATTGATTGGTAGCCCGTCATAAAGGTCAGGCATCCATTGCGGGCGGCTTTTTCAAAGGGGGGCAGGAAGTAGGAACGAAGTTTACGCTGGCTATGATCGGCCTCCGAGGCATCCCGGCCGCCTTGGGTCTCCGAGTAGCCTGCGTAATGCTTGGCACAGGCAAGAATGGCGTCAGGCGCACCGAGACCATCGCCCTGGTAGCCCCGAATCATGGCACAGGCAAATTCGCCGATCAGATACGGATCTTCGCCGAAGGTTTCGCCGACACGTCCCCAGCGCAGATCGCGCGTCAGGCAAAGCACGGGAGAGAAGGTCCATTTGATGCCGGTGACTGCGACTTCCTTTGCCGTGATCCTGGCGGCTTCTTCAATTAATTCCCTGTTCCAACTACAGGCCATGGCCAGCTGGGTCGGAAAGATCGTCGCCCCCTCACAGAACGAGTGTCCGTGAATACAGTCGTCGCCTATCAACAGCGGTATTCCTAGGCGAGTGTTAGCTGCCTTATCAATTGCTTGGCTGGCGCGTTCTCCTTGAATATGAAGGAGCGAGCCAACTTGCTTTTCAAAGATCAGCTCATCGAGGTCGCCGCGTCCGCCATCCAACTGTAAGAGCTGGCCGACCTTTTCCTCTAATGTCATGCGGCTCATCAAGTCCGCGATGCGTGCTTCAATAGTTTGATTAGGATCTTTGTAAGTCTCTGACATGTTCAATCTGTTCAGTCTCTAGATTTGGTTTAGGGCTTGCATGTCAGCACGACTTTACCGAGGTTTTCCTGCCGTTCCAGTATCGCATGGGCGGCTTCTGCTTCGGACATAGGGAGAGTTTCGTGGATCAGGGCCTTAATCTTGCCGGTTGAAAAGGAATCCCAGAGCTTCTGTTCGAGCTCACCCAAAATACGTCCCTTGGTCTCGCTGGAGCGGCTGCGTAGTGTGCTCCCGATTAGTTTTACGCCTCGTTTAAAGAAATCGAGCATGTTCAATTCACTTAGAGGAGAGCCGAGCGTGGCGATGACGATCCAACGGCCCCCATGTGCCATTGTCTCTAGACAGGGGCCGAGGTTCGGTCCGGCGACGCAGTCCATCGCGACATTGACCGGATGCTTGGCGAGAACGGCGGCGATGTTTTCTTTTCTACGATTGATCACCACGTCAGCACCGAGTTCGCGAACAAATTTCTCCTTTTCCTCTGATCCGACGGTGGTCACGACCTCGGCACCCAGTGCCTTGGCTAATTGAATTGCCGCCATGCCCAGGCCACTCGCTCCGGCTTGAATGAAGACCGTATCTCCCTTTTTCATACCACCTTCGATGCACAGGTTTAAGTAAGATGTCGCAAAGGCTTCCGGTATCGCGGCAGCCTCCGCCATGGATAGACCTCTTGGAACCGGTAAGGCCATATCGACAGGCACGGCGACTTTCTCGGCATATCCGCCTCCACCCAGCAACGCACAGACTGTATCGCCGACCTTCCAACGACAATTTGCAGGCGCCTCCAGCACAACTCCGGCGACTTCCAGACCTGGCCATTCAGGCCAACCGGGAGGCGGCGGATAATTCCCTTCGCGCTGCATTAAATCGGCGCGGTTGAGTGCCGCGGCATGCACTTCCACGAGAATCTCATATTCCTTGGCTACGGGATCGGGGACCTCCGACCAGACCAGGTTTTTGTTATTATCAATTATAACGGCTTTCATATTAAAGATGTCTTTCAGTCAGTAGCTGCCCTGTGCTTGGTTATACGGATATTTGTTTCCAATCGAATACGGCACCCACAGGAAAGTCATTGGGTGCATCGGCTAGTTTCTGGTAGATGGACACTGCGGCCTCAGGCGAGTAGGCTGTGGTAAATATTTTTGTCATGTCCAGTCGGCCGTCTGACATGAAGCGCAGGAGGGCGGCGGCATCGTCTTTCCAAGTCCACGAATGAGGGCGTGACTCCTTTTTCGGGCGGGCATTGGTATGCGCTCCAATAATTTCAATACCAGGGCGGTGCACCTGCTGGTAATAGTCGATGGAACTGTCGGAGACACGTGTGCAGCCCAGTAAGGAAATGCGCCCAAAGAGGGCGGCAAAATTCAGGGCTTGTTGCAAGGCGATGGATTGTCCGGAGACTTCGATTGTGGCGTTTACTCCGCCGCGGGAAATGCTTTTCACTCGATCAATGTAGTCGCGAGCCGTCGGATCGAGGGCATGGTCTGCGCCGAGTGCGAGTGCCGTCTCTCGGCGGGCGTGGCTCAAGTCGGAAGCGATGACCGGAGTGGCGCCAGCGATCCGGCACAGTGCTACGGAAAATAAGCCTAGGATACCCAAGCCGATGACTGCGGCACTCTCACCGATCTCAAGGCGAGTCTTGCGCAGACCGTTAAGGGAAAAGCCCGCGATAACGGCAAAAACGGCATGTTTGGAAGGCAGCGAGTCATCCTCGATTTTAAGCAGGTTTGCCTCGGTAATATAATTATAATTGGAATGTCCGCTGCCCCAATGGGTGAGCACCCGGTCTCCCGGTTGGACACTATTGATTTGTTTGCCGGTATCAACGACACGGCCGACCCCGCTGTAGCCAGTTACTTTCGGGAAATCGCACGGAGGCGAGTCGCCGAGATTCGGTAGGTCGAGCAGGCAGGCTCGTTCTGTTCCGGCACTGATAGCGGATACCTCGTTGGAAACAAGAACCTCATCTTCGTGCAAGGGACGTAGTTGAGATTCCAATAGCTCAACTTGGCGCTCTGCTGTAAAGGTTATGGTTTTTCGTGTCATAGGTGAGAATTCTGTTTCACTTTATTAGTAATCGCTCCGCTTGTGAGCTTCGTTGATAAGATGATGTATTGCCGCGTAGTAAACTGATGTCGGATGAGTCGGCTGTTGAAATAGCGATCCTGCTTTCAAATCTCATCGGCATGAGGACGGAAGTTTCTAAATAGAATACCCGCAGGCTTGGAGGTGGCATTGCTGCACGAGTAATTCGTGTGAGTAGGGATACGGGTTTTCGATCTCGCCTCGCACGATACTTGCAAATTCAAGCAATTGGTCCTCATAGCGGTCTCGTAGGGGAGGCTGGGGGATTTCCTGAAGTCCTGCATGAAAGTCACCGCTTGCTTCGCGTAGATTGAGAAAGATGCGCCCACCTGCTCGGTTACCCTCCAACTCTAGTGGCTGGACGATGATCGTGCCACGATCACCACAGATTACCAGGTTCCGTCGTGAGAAACCATCAACTTCGACAATTGTCGTTCGCAAAGAAGCCGTGCAGCCTCCTGGAAATGTCAGCACGGCAAAGCCGTTATCTACGACGCCGTCGTCCTTCGTGCAGGTCGACAAAGGAATGACTTCATCCGGTTTACCCATCAGATTGACAGTGATGTCGATCAGGTGGCATAGGAAAATGTAAGCTGCGCCACCTTGGAAGCTTTTCATGGTTTGGCGGAAGTCTTCCCCGTCGTAGCGGCTCATGGTCGAGTCGATTGAAAATACCTTGCCGACCAGCCCCTCCCGCACGGCTTTCAGGCAGAATTCAATCACCGGGCTGTTACGATACATGTAGCCCATTTGAATGATCCGCTGTCGTTTTTGCGCTTCCTGCAGCAGCGCTTTAAAGGAGGCGAGTGACTCCCCGCCGGGCTTGTCTACATGTAGATGCTTCCCTGCCTGGACACAACGCATGGCGACTTGGACGGTATCATGCTCTTCGACTTCGACAAGAATGGCGTCCAAGTGCGGCATGGCTAGCAACTCATCGCTCCGAGTCCAGTCCAAGCCCTGATAGGCCGGGTGCTGCTGGGCGGCTTGACGTCGTGCGGGATCATCTTCGGCGACTCCGACGATTTCAAAGACATCCGGGTGTAGTTTCAAAGCCCCGATCTTATATGCATGCAGGTGCCCGGTTCCGATTTGACCTATTTTAATTTTTTGTTTCATCGCGTCCAGTAGCATTACGGGTTCTGTCGTTTGACCACGTCGGTAGTGCGAAGGACTTCGAGTGCGTCATGATTGAATGCCGATGCGATCAAAGCCGCAGATGCCAAATTGATTTGGGGGCTTTTCATTTCAAAAAAAAAGCTGGAGGCGTGGATTTGCACCTCCAGCTTTTCCCTGTCGAAATGTTTACGAACGATTGCGGTGGCGAAGTGCGATCATGCTCAAGCCGAAGAGTCCAAGCATGAGTGCAAGTGAGCGAGGCTCTGGAACGGCAACAAGACCGGAGATATCGTATTGGCCATCTCCGACTGTTGTGCCTGCAATCGAAATGCTCGAAATGGTGGCGTTGTCGGCGATCCCGAAATCAGTCAAGTCGATCGCGAGATAGGCAATCGCGCCTGAGCTTTCACTGCCATATGTTGTGAAGGAAGGGATGTCGATCAGCTCCTGAAGCGTGCTCGCAGTATCCAAGTATGGGCTTTGGCTGAGTCGGTAAGTGCCCGTCGAGCCGGTGTCCACGAAGGGGTTGCCGGAACTTCCGTAATTGATGGTGGTTCCGTTGATAGTTATGTTCAGTGTCAGATAACTGGTCTCGGCAGGGTTGAATTCGAAGAGAAAGATATCGGCCCCTGCCTGGTTTACAACCGCGCTGTCAAAGTCGAATGCCAGACTTCTCAACGCAGTGTAGGCAGAAGTTAGGCTGCTGTCTTCCAAGACAGTTGGGGCATCAGTTCCGACAAGGGGGCTGCTGCCGGATGCGTAGATTTGTGTCGTTCTACCATTGTCACCATACATGCTGAATTGTGTCACGGTGGCACCAATGAAGGAAGTATACTCGGTGCCATCTACGGTGATCTTCGTCAGGTTGGCGGCGTTGGTGCCATCGGTTTCGATGGAGATCTGTGCGGAGGCGATCCCTGTGCAAATTCCAAGGAACGTGAGGTGTTTTAGGACTGTGGGGATGTATTTTTTCATGATATGTGTTTAGTTAGAACAGTTGCAAAGATGTGGTTCTTTGTCGTCCGGTTATATTGGTATTGGATTGATTGAGTGTTAGAGTTCAGTTGATGGTCGTGACGCTGAGTGGAGTCGTTGAATAGATGAAGACCGGTGCGCCGGTGATGGAGATTGCAACAGAGCCATTGCTCGCTTCAACAGAGTTTAAGCTGCCGTCAATCCCCACTACCTTGACTGTTGAATCCGAAGTGGTTAGATTTGCGGTTCTGCTGGCTTCATCGGCGGCCCAAATGGCCGTGATGTAAACATCATGCTTCTCATCCCGGAAGCGGTATCCGTAATTGGGGTGGGTCACGTTGCTCAGCTCAACATCAAAGACGGCATCTGACAATACCCTCGAGAGAATGTAGTAGCCATAGTAGGCGGGCTTTGGAATCCCATCCCAATCGATAATGCCGAAATTGTGTTCGATGCTGGTCCCATCGGTTCCGTTGTCTTGGAAGTTGTGCCAGAATATGGCTTTGATGTCCTTGGCGGCCGAGATCATGAAAGCACGGGCCAGGTAGTTTCTCTGTGTGGTGTCATCAATACCGCGTAAATAGGAGCCTCCACCAGTATACGTGCTCCAGCCAAGCTCAGTGAAGACGATGGGCTTGTCGCCGTCGCCATGACTGGTCATCAGACTACGCAGGTCGTCAATTTTGTCGATGAGCGCTTCAGGCACACCTGGAAGTAGACCGGATGGATACGGGTCCGCGTATTTGCAATAGGCATGCACATCCATGACATCGAAGTAGGTCCGGACCAGGTCTCCGTTCTGCCCATCCGCATTGTAGAAATTCTCGAGCCAGGTCAGGCCGGAGGTATTGGTGTCGCCGAGTGCGGGCTCGAAGAGCATCAACCGGCTGTCGGTTGCTTTGAGTGCATCGTGATTGGCTTTGATCGTGTTCGTGGCCGTCACGACGTTCGCACTTGCTAAATCAGGCTCATTATAGGTGGAGAAGGACCACACTCCATAGCCCATATCGAAGCTCAATTTGCTTGGATCGTTGTAAAACAGATGGAAGTTGATGCCCCGGTATGAATACTGGTCCATCACGGGACCATCATGGTTGGACCAACGGTTCTTATTCACTCCAATCTCTTTCAATAGGTCGGCCTTCATTAGCATGTTCGTCCACTCGTCATCATGATCTTCATAGTCGCCCGCACCGTAGGCCGGGTCATTGATGCAGAACAGATTGCGGAGTGTGCCGCTTGTATCGATAACCGCGGGTGTCGTCAGCACCTGAGGCGTGACATCCTGGCGTTCCACATCCCCGCTGGTAACCGGAGTGATGGCGACGTAGTAGGTGGTTTCCGGCTCGAGAGCGAAGTAGGAAGTGAACTTGGCCTTTTGCGCGGTGGAACCGGTCAGGATATTCTGAACTGCAGTCTTGTCGGCGACACTGGTGAACGGTTCCGTTTCTATGTATAGATTATAGGAATCAACGTCGTTCACCACGTGATTATAGTCAGTCCAGTCGAGATAGAGTTTACTGTAGTTGTTGAGCCTCGTATTGACGACGACCTGTTCCGGCGTGGTGTTTATTGGGAGCGTCGTGTCGTAAGGGCGGGTTCCCCAGATCGCGATTTCACCAATGACCAATTGTTCCGAGTCGGAAGCGTTGTGCATGATGATCTTAACGAAGCGCGCATTCTTGCCGGTAATGCCTCCTGTCCACGCGTTCACCATACCGCCGGTGCTGCGACTGTTTTCGTTCGCGGTATATCCCAGTGAGGTGTAGCTGGAATTGTTGGTGCTGATGAGGACTTCGTAGCCATCCATGTAGCGGGTGCTGTCGGCCATCGTCCAGACATCGATTTCGCCAATATCATAGATGTCTTTCAGGTCGAAGAGCACACTTGCATATTGGTCTTGGTAAGTTGTGGAACTGCTGGCGACCATCGACGCGTCCGTCTGCGTGTCGGAACCATCGGTCAGGTCCGGGTATCCGCCAACACCGTCGTTGCTGTCATCCTCATCCGAAGCGATCAATTCGTCACCCGTGACAAAGGGTTGAGCAGTCAACCAACTGTAAGTGGCTCCGGTGCTGATTTTATACATTGATGTGTTGTAGGTGCCGGATTCACGCAGATAGTTATTGCTTAAAAGCTGGATGGGCCCTGCGGGATCCGGTGCTTGTCCGACAATCACGATTTCACCGATGGAAGAGGTGTAGGACCAGTTGCCTAGGTAATCCAAGCTTTTCTCTTCGATGATTGTTTTGACGTAACGTCCGGTGAGGGGAGTGCTAACGGTTTGATTCACTAGGATGATCGAGTCCTCTGTTGGATAATCGACAGTGGAGCTTCCCATATAGGTGTAGGTTGTGCCGTCCACGCTAACGTAGGAAGTTACCTTCTTGGTCTGAGTGCCTGCGCCACAGAGCACCCAGGTGTCGACCGATTCGACTTCACATTCGTCGCCTAAGTCAAAGACTGTGCTGATCAGCGTAATCCCGGAAGTATTGCCGAGATAGAGCATGTCCTCTGAGGCAGTGCTGGCAACGTCGCCGGAAGTTAATAGAGTATGGTTCGGGTCATTGGTGACTTCACTTCCACCTGTATTGACCGGATCAAGGAAACTGTAAGTCACGCCGGTTCTTGGCGAAGCGTAATGCCCCAAGTCTCCGTAAAATTCGAAGTCTTCGGTGGATGAAAAGCTGTTGCCGCTTAACACGGACAACGCGCCGAGCGGGGGAGTGAGTGGATCTTCGGGAACGGCGATAATGCCCGAGATGTCGTATTGTCCATCTCCCGAGGTTGTGCCGGCAATTGAGATGCTTGTTATACTCGCTCCGTTCGCGATCCCGAAATCGGACAGGTCGATTGCCAGATAGCCAATCGGCATCGTTGCGACGCTGCCGAATGTGGTAAATTCCTGAATCGCCATGAGTTCCGCGAGGGTGGTGGCTGTTTGGAGATATGGGCTCTGGGAGAGTCTGTAGGTCGCGGTTGTTCCCGAGTCGATAAACGGGTTGCCGGAGCTGCCGTAATTGATCGTGGTTCCATTGATCGTAATATTGAGCGTGAGGTAGCTACTCTCGCTTGGGGAGATTTCAAAAAGGAAGATGTCGGGTCCTGCCTTGTTCACGACCGCGCTTTCGAAGTCGAACCCGAGGCTTCTCAATGCGCCGTAGCCTGTGGTCAGGCTGCTGTCTTCCAACACAGTCGGAGCTGCGCCGGCGAGTAAGGGACTGCCCCCGTCCGGGTAGAATTGAGTCGTTTTGCCATTATCCCCATACATGCTGAATTGTGTCAGCGTGGCTCCGATGAACGATGTGTATTCGGTGCCATCAATCGTGATCTTCGTCAGGTTTGCGGCTCTGCCACCATCTGTCTCGATACTGATCGAAGGCTCTGCATTGCTTGAGCCTAAGCCGACAATACCTGAGATGTCGTATTGTCCATCACCGACAGTTGTGCCCACAATTGTTACACTCGAAACGCTTGCCCCATTTGCGATCCCGAAATCGGATAAATCGATTGCCAGATATCCGATGGGTTTTGTGCCGACACTGCCGTATGTGGTGAAAGTTGGTATGGCTACCAGTTCGGAGAGCGTGGTCGCAGTCTGTAAATAAGGGCCTTCGCTCAGCCGATAGGTTGTATTGATGCCTGAGTCGATAAACGGGTTACCGGAGCTTCCGTAATTGATCGTAGTTCCGTTGATCGTAATATTCAGTGTCAGGTAGCTGCTCTCGGTGGGAGATAGTTCGAAAAGAAAGATGTCGGCACCGGCTTCGTTCACGATTGCGCTTTCGAAGTCAAAGCTGAGGCTTCTCAAGGCCGTGTAGCCTGTGCCTAAGCTGCTGTCTTCCAATGCGGTGGGGGCGGCGCTTCCCACGAACGGGCTGCTTCCATCCGGGTAGAATTGAGTCGTTCTACCATTGTCACCATACATGCTGAATTGGGTAACGGTGGCGTCGATGAATGATGTGTATTCCGTGCCGTCTACAGTGATCTTAGTCAGGTTGGCGGCGTAGGAGCCGTCGGTTTCGATGCTGATCTGAGGGTAGGCGGTAGCGCTTCCCATCAAGAGCAGCAAGGTTGATGTTAGGGCGTGATTCATTTGGGGTATGGGGAGTTCAGGTAGGTTAAAATGCTGGATTCCAATGCTTTCAGTGTTTTTCGGGGTCGGCTGATGTTTGGAGAGCGGGCATTTTGGGGGGATGAATGCTGGTTCGAATCGAGGCGCCAGGCCCTTTTCTTCTTCAATCAAGCTACGCTCGAATGTCTATTTCTGGCGGCTGTTTCGCGGGCTTAAGATGTGGGGATAAGTGTTTGGAGCGTAGTTACGAAAAAATAATTCTTTGTTACGAAACAAAAGAAAAGGGACTGTGTCTGTCAATTTAAAATTCGTTGGAAGTGCTCGTCTGAAGCGGTATGACTTCCTGTCATCCGTATTAGAGTTTTGGGATGATTTCAGAAAAAAACAGCCAGCACCGGATAGGCTTACGATGCTGGCTGCGTGAGTTTTAATTTCTATCTCGTTGAACGCATCAATGTGCTGAATTAGTATTGATAAAGTCTGTTTCGGTTTTTCCGTGTTCCAATATCCAGGACAATCTGGTTTCCCAGGACGCTTGGGCTTCGAGTTGCAGCCCCGGGCGTGTTTTCAGTTCAACATTATAATTGCCTTGCCCGAACCATATCCGTGGATTGGCCCAATCCTTAGGTTCAAGCGTCTGGGTCATGCTCAGGTCGGCAACTGTGTCGAGGACCGCCCACCAGTTTTGGGTCAATTCTCCGCATTGCTTTTCACCCAAGCCACTCCAGAAAGGCAGACGTTCGACTCTTTGCCCTAAGGGAAAATAGAATACATCCGTAACGGACTCGCCGTTGCCTCCGACTTGATACTCTGGATGCACTTCCAGGCTGAAGTTCTTGGCCGAAGTCCCCTTGTTGGCAACCCGGACGTGATGCTCCAGGGCCGAGTTGTTGACACGCCAGGATTGGGTGATTTCCAGATCGCCGACCTGTCCTTGTAGGATGAGCATTTGGGTGCTTGCCTGCAGCACTTTCATCGGGGCGTCTTTCAACTGACCATTCAATTTGGTCCAGATCCCATAAGCGAACGGAAGGCTGGGGAGGTTCGGTAGAACGTTGTAATCCAGACGTAACTGGTTGGTGAGTGTTTTGTGATCAATGATTTCAAGCACACGTCCCCCGCGGGCAGAATCAATCGTCGCGGTGATTTGATCGTTGCCGAGGACATGGACCGGGCTTTCCAGACCGGGAAAGCTGACGAGCTGGGCTTGCTGGCTGTTCGTGATTTCCTGAAGTCGGCGCAGGAAAAAGGAATATTCCTTGGAGACGGCCAAGCCATTGGTCTTTTGAACGACTTGAACCTTCAGCTTTTGCAGGGATGCCGTGAGCTTCGCAAGATCGATATCCAGCTTCAAGTCCTGCTCCTTTCCCTTTACCGTCAAGATGCGGTCGATAATGACGCCGGCCTTGGATTCGGTGACGATGACGCGGACCGTTTGCTCGCCTTCAATTTGTCCCTCCAATGTGAAAGGCAGCGAAATTGTCTTCTGGTTCGGCCCTGCTATTACTTTCTTCACCGTCGGTCGCACAGACCAGTCGCTTTGATTGTCTGAAGCTTGAGCAACCTCGGAACTCACGAACTGCAGCCCTGAAGGGGCGGTTAAGTAAACCGGGGAGGAGCCGAAGGGCGCTGTCACATACCCTTCTTGATCGGGGATCAGGGTCAGTGTTTCGCCCAGCAGCTTAGTCAGTGTGACTTCGGCGGCACTGGTTTTGAATGTGGCAATACGGTTCTGAGTGCCGTCCCAGAGGACAACAGTCCGGTTACTCGAATCGCGGTGGCGAAACTCATAGCCGTAGGAAGGCAGGGTGATACCAGAGACCGGCTTTTCATAGACGCCGTCCTCCAATGTGCGCATCAGGGTCTGAATGGCATAGAACGCAGGCTTTTTCTGCAGATAGTAGTCGATGATGCCGAAGGTATGTTCGGTGAAATTGATGTCTTCACCCTCGTCGAAAAACGAATAGAGGAACACGCGCTTGAAACCCAGGACGTGATGGATGATCAAGCCTCTCACGAGGTAATCCGCTTTCATCTGGGGTGTCATCGGTCCGGATGGATTGTTAACTGGAGAGTCGCTGTAGCCGAACTCGGTTGAGATCATTGGTTTTCCCCAGTCGCCGTGTTTTTCCAGGACTTGGCGTATCTTACGCATGTTGTCGAACATGGCTTCAGGGGCACCTTTCGGATATCCTTCGGGCTCGATGTGTCCACCGGCGATTTTGCAGTAACTGTGCAGGTCGAGAACGTCAAAATAGGGTTTGGCGCCGAGCTCATACATTTTATCCAGCCATTCGATTGAACTGTCTTCCAATCCGCTGGAGGGAGCGCAAATGACCGATTCCGGACTGAGCTTCTCCTTCTTCTCGTAGACGATTCTCAGGCTGTTCACATAGCGTTCGATCGGCTTGGTTTTCAGGTCCGGTTCGTTGCCGGGGCCTGAGAATGCATGGACCCCAAGCTCAAGACCCTTATCCATATTATTGCCGTAGGGATAGGTGTAGAGACCGATACCCTTATTGTAGTATTTTTCCACAATCCTGCGGTCTGTGAGCCACCAACGGATGTGTGAGATCCCAGTTTGGGCGAGGAGATCCAATGCGACCGTTTCGTAGGCTTCGTCATTGCGGTCGGAGTCCTTTTGACGATTGCCGCCACCACCCCAGAAGTGATTGATGGCGACCATGTCCGAGAAGGTGTCACATGCCAGTGGTTCCGGCATCGCGCATTCGATTGATCTGACCTTCGGATTCTCGCCTTCGTTGAAAACGGCACTGACTGCGAAGTGGTAAGTCTTACCAGGAGTCAATGGATAGAGGAGGGTACGTTCCTCCTTGCCGCCGACTTTCTTCAGCAGTTCGACGCTCTCATCCTGAATCGATGTATAGGGATGGGAACTACTGTAGATCGTCCATGATTTTACGTTCGGGTTTAGTTTTTTGAAAGCACTCCAATCGATGACGGCCACACCGGATTGCACTTTGTTAACGGTGAATTCGACTTCAGGCCTGTCAGTTGCGGTCAGATATTTCTTGCCGTTTTCGGGTTCGCTTCCCCAGACGGCGATATCCGATATCTGTTGTTGGCGAGCGCTTTTTTTGCGGCAAATCCGAACTTGGAGGTATTGCGCGAGAACAGGCTTTTCCAGGCGGAGAGGGATTTTGACGAAGTTCTGTTTTCCGCCCAGCGGCAGATCCGGCATTTGAGTGCGTTGGTGGGGGATGTAGTTGATCCCATCCTGACTGAAGAGGATTTCCACGTAGTCCGTATCACGTGATTTCTCATGCAGGGCCCAGACGTCGAGTGCCTGAATTAAATACTCCTTCTCAAAGCTGAGATTGAGTGTCACCCAGCTACCGCCGCTCCACTTGCTGTATGCGATACTCTTCCAATTGCTCCCGGTATTGCCATCGAAAAGGACTCGACCCGATCCAGTCTTTTGAGCTTCCTTGTCGGAGGCACATTCGCCTTGTGTGACCCATTCGACCTTCATGTCGGTGGCCAGGCTTTGAGACCACTCGCTGTAGCCTGCTGGTATACTCTTCTTGCCTGGGAAATTATTACTGAGCAGGTAGATTTCGCTGGACCATGACGTTCCGCATAGCGCCAGCCAAACGAGAATAAAGCTTATTAATTTTCTGATCATATCGATAGGTGTGAGGTGAGGATTGATTTTAAAATTCTAATACTTCGCCCGCCCGTTTAGTTAATTGTCGGGCTGCCACTTAGTAGTTCGTATAGGCCGGAAACATTGCAGTCTGCATCAGGCAGGTTTTCTTTGCTGCCGATGCCGATCGCTCTCATTTGCGCACGATGGGCAGCTTCAACCCCGGATGAGGCGTCTTCAAAGACCACGCAGCGTTCCGGCGAGAGCTTGAGTCCTTCTGCTCCGCGGATGAATACTTCGGGTGACGGTTTGGCTTCGCTGACCGAGGTGCCGTCAATCACGACGTCAAAGAGGTCCTCGATACCGAGACGGTTAAGGATAGTCTGTGCATTTTTACTGGCCGAGCCCAGCGCGATCCGGACTCCTCTGGATTTCAGCATTTCGATATATTGGCGAGTTCCGGGCAGAATCTCTTCGCCGGTCATCTGGTGTATATATTCCAAATACCATCCATTCTTTAGAGTCAGCATTTGCTGTTTGAGCGTTTCGCCAAAATCAAAGCCTCCGATTTCCAAAAGGATTTCGAGAGAGCGCACACGACTCACGCCTTTGAGTCGTTCGTTGTGGGCTTCCGTAAACTCAAAGCGAAGCTCGTCGGCCAGTCGCTTCCAGGCGACATAGTGATATTTAGCTGTGTCTACAATGACGCCATCCAGATCAAAGATGGCGCCCTCAGCGTCTTTTATGAAGTCGGGTTCCAGGTTCATGCGGAAATGGTTTCCTCTTTTTGTCTGCGAATTGTTTTTCCCGGGGCACAGCTCATGTGCTCCCCGTCGAGAATAAATGGGACCTCGTCATCGTTCCCGGCCTCTGAAATCACTTCGATTTGATCCGGGCTTATCTGCACATGAAACCATTGACCCTTGCGGCAGAAGCGGAATTGCAAGCTTTCCCATTGTGCGGGTAGGTTCGGTCGAAGCTCTACGAACTGAGCACCGACGCGCAGTCCTGCAAATCCGAGGATCGCTGCCATCCAAGCGCCACCATTTGCTGCGGGATGGGTGCCGCCGATATAGAGATCGCCTACGTATTGTTTGGACTTACCTGTCAAATCGATTGTGGCAGTGCGCTTGAAGTAGCGATAGGCCCATTCTGTTTTGCCTAATTCGGCCGCGAGTAGGGCATAGACGCAGGGGCTTAGGCTGGAACCGTGCTCGGTGCGTGGTTCATAGTATTCCCAGTTGGCCAATTTAACCTCGTCCGGATACTCGGACGAAAAAAGGTGCAACATCAGGACCACATCTGCTTGCTTGAGCACTTTCGTGGTTGTCGCAATGCCGTTGCCGCCGCCCCAGTATTCATTGGGCTTGATGAGGCGTTCCTTTAAAGACTCCGGACGGTTGTCTTCGAGTCGATGGTAGCCGTCAAATTGCTCGATGATGAGCGTCTCCGGCTCTGGCTCGGGTTGGTAGAGTTTCTCCGCGAGTTCCTTGAATGATTGCAGCTCGTTGCCTAGAGAAAGCTTTTGGGCCAGCCGGGACCATTCCGCAGGTTGTTGTCTTTGCAGGAGTTCGCTGACTTTGATGGCAATTTGAGCGGTATAGCGCGCCATCGCATTGGTAAACGCATTGTTGTTAACACGTTCGTGGTATTCGTCCGGGCCGACCACATCATGCAACTCGTAGCGCTCGCGGTCCGGCTTGTAATTTGAATAGGAATAGAAGAATCGGGCGCACTCCAGGATGACTTCAGCACCGCCTTCAGTCAGGATCTCGATTTCGCCGGATTGCTCGTAATGACGCCAAATTGCGATGGCGACGTCTGCGCTTATATGAATTTGTTTGTCACGAAAATACGTCCTCATCGGACGGCCTGTGATGACATCTGTTACGTTGAAATAGGTGCAGGCATCGTCGCCGGTTTCCTGGCTTTCCCAAGCATAAAAGGCTCCGCGATAGCCGTAGTCGGCTGCCTTGCGCCGGGCTCCATCCAGTGTGTGGAAGCGGTAATCGACCAGGCGACGAGCGAGTTCCGGTTGGGTGTGGTTGAAAAAGGGGAGCATGAAGATTTCGGTGTCCCAAAAGATGGCTCCCTTGTATACTTGACCTGACAGGCCACGGGCTGGAATGGACAAGCCATTTTTTGTCGGTGCGGCTATGAGCAAGTGGTAGATGGAATAGCGTAAAGCAAACTGAGATTCCTCGTCGCCTTTGATCACTACATCGCTGCGTGACCAGCGTTCGGACCATACTGCTTCATGTGCAGAGCGAATCTGTTCGTATCCCAAGTCTCTAGCCTGGGATGCCGTATTCATCGCTCGGGAAGTCGGGTCTGGAGTATCCTCCCCGCTATAAATTGAGATATACTTGTAGATGGAATAGCTTTTATCCGCTTCGGACGTAAGGCGCAGCACGTGGGCGGATTGGGAGGATTCCGTCTCGATTTCCCAGTCACTGGATGCTGCGATGTCCGAGGCAACGGAAACGGGTATGCCTTTTTCGATGGTTAAACTTTGGAGGCACTGGCAAGTGCCTTGTCCGTTGGGCGTAAAGTCCCTGAGATGCGGCCCGTTGATATCCCAAATATCGCTGGCAATCTTGGTTCGGACTTCCAATTCGCATTCGGTTGTGGTCTGTATCCGACATGACATGACCCCGAGGTGGATGTTGTCTGCACTGAGGAAGCGATCGATTTCAAGGGTGAGAGTTTCGCTGGATGCCAGACGGTAGGTCGTGCGACGGGAGTGAATCGCTCTGGAGAGGTCGAGCGATTGGGTATGTTCAAGGATCTCGCCTGGAGTTGTCTCGAGTTGTTTTCCGTTAACACGGATTTCCAGGTTGAAGGCGTTTGGGGCATTCACCGGTTCACGCCATTGGTCACCGCTTTTATCGTAAAGGCCGTTCAAGGTGCAGGCGACCAACTGATCTTTCCCGTATTCCTCCAATACCCCGCGTAATCC
This sequence comes from Coraliomargarita parva, assembly GCF_027257905.1. Lineage (NCBI taxonomy): Bacteria > Pseudomonadati > Verrucomicrobiota > Opitutia > Puniceicoccales > Coraliomargaritaceae > Coraliomargarita > Coraliomargarita parva. The sequence continues at coordinate 131,502 of NZ_JAPZEI010000004.1, read as the reverse complement.
GATATAACCGTTTCCGATCAGGAACCTGTTTCCGTTTTTCTCTATATTCTCTAGGTCGATTCCGTTCTCGATGAGCGACCAGTCTTTTGATGCGTTTTTCATTCTGGTAATATAAGCCTTACATGTGTCTGGACTATGGCCTTTGCCGAAGGGGACTGTCCTCTTCCTGGCCGTTGATGCCCTTGTATTCTTGAGTTGTTAATTCACGCCACCCGACGGACGTAATCCCCGCTCGACAAATTTACGTAATTGGATGCCGCCTTTTCCGTTTGTCTTGGGCAGTATGAACACGGTATTCCGTATTTCCGAACCGACTGCCCACGAAGACCTGTATACCAGACGCATCTCGCCGTCGCTTTCATGTGCTAGCTGAACCTTGACCATTTGATTGGTCTCTTTGAGGTCATCCTGCCGGATTATCGATGTCTGGTTTGGTTCTACCGTATGAATATCCGGCTTATCGCCGAGGGCGAAGACTACCCGATGTTGTGAAAAATTGAATACACGAAAGCTTTTGGGAGGAAATGCGTCCAAGGAGAAGTCCAGGACAATGATTTTGTATTTTTCAGACGATCCGGGGATGCATAGTAGGAGTGCATGCTTCAGTGATGGGTCGATCTGGACAGTGGCTACGGGTTGCGGACGTTCTTCCTCGGGGAGCATGAGCACGCTCTTTTCCGAATAGAAATTAATCAAACTGCTGCCGGCATAATCGGATGGCATGCTAAAGCCACCGGTATACGCTTTGAGCTCTTCGACTACACCGTCGTTCATATAGAACAGGCCTGAAACCGGCTTCCCCCATGCGAGGGTCGTGAGTTTGGCTTGCATGCGAGCATCGTTTTCCTGCCCCACGCCTGCGTTAAGTGTGAGGAGGAAACAGAATATGGCAATGCACCATCGGCGTGTAATAGGGAGCTTGAAAAGATAGCTCATAGTTCATCCTTGCTAAGCCAACGAAAGGCGACGATTCGGAATGAGCGTCCGAACTTCTGGTTGACCGTATTTGACAGGCTTGCGGTCTCCGCCGCTAATTCTACCATGGAGTAGTTTGAGAGATCGTTGCCGGTGCCCACCATGTCCGGGACACGTTGCACCACCGCTTCACACCAGGCCTCGTTTGAGCTCCCTGTGATGTTGTCTGAACTGCCGTAGGCCCGAATTACAAATGTGTCGGACCTCGCTGTCATGAGTGGTGCCAATGCCTGCAAGATATCGCCTTGTAGCACATAGCCAGGATAGCCGGTGGCTTGGCTGTCGCTGCCGCTGTTATCAACCGCTTGCGAATAAATGGAAGCGTCCAAATTCACCGCCGGAGCTGCGAGTTCGTCGGAAATATTTTGGTTGATGGTTTGGTCCAATGCTGCCTGAAGTGCTCCTCGCCGTTGGTATTCGGTCGTGTCGGAGTTTGGGCGGCGGTTGATGAAATCGGCCATTGATAGGAAGGGGCCTCTGTCTTTGACCTCTTGGACGATTGCGTTGGCGAGATCGGTTAGCTCGGCGTCTGACAGTTTCCTGTAACCTTGGAAGAAGGCTTCATTGTTCGTCGAATTTTCTTCATAGCCTTGATCGAAGATGGGGAGGCTTAAATGTGAGATGTAGACGCCGTCCGGATCCGTTTCGGTTAAACTGCCGGCGTCGACTGCTGTCTCGTCGATGTCGACTCGCAGGAAAGGTTGGTCCATACTGCTTAACATGGCCTTCCACGCGTAGACGGAAGTTGAGTTGATGTTGAAGGCTCCGTCGACCATGAAGCGTCCTCCCCAAGCTTGAATCGTTGTCGGGTCATCGAATGCGCGGATCTGGTCAAGGGTGGCTCCTTCAGGGACGACCATGCTCAAGCGGGTGTTGTAAGGCCTTTTGCTTTGACTGATTAAAGATTGGAAATTCGCCTCATTTATCCCTGAATCCACGGTTGAGAGGAAATACTCGTCGAAGATCTGGTCGTTGACCATGTATGCCGTATCAAAGAGGTTCATACCGATGATGGCGTCGAAATCCAAGGCTTGGGTGCTGTCCAGAGGAATGCGTGGATTTGCGTAGGAGTTGCCCAGCAGATAAGTTGGTTCGAAACCATAGCGTGCCAGATTCGCATGCTGGAACTGGCCGATCGATACGGGTGGGTATCGTGGCACATCAAACAGAACCAAACGGGAAACGCCTAAGCTTGGATCTGAAATGGAGGAGCCGTTGAGGCCGGTGTAGCGATCGTAATCGCCGAAGGATGGCTCGATCACCGATCCGGGGGGGAGGTATCCGTTATCGCCACCGGCCTGAAAGGCGGCTGTTGCGAAAAGGTCCGGCCCATCGTAGCGAGGTGTGCCATTAATTGCGCGCGGATTTGCGTCGATTAGGTTGCGTAAAGCCTTATTTGATTCGAGCGTGGTGCGCAGGTAAAAGGTCCATGTTCCCAAGTCAATTGAGGAGTTCGCAATGCTGCTGGGGGTAAATGCCGGAATTACCCCGTCCTCAGCTGTTCCGGGATACAGTGACCAGCTTGGGTTGTTCGCAGCGTATTCCGTATCTTTCCATAGACCGGAGAAGCTTTGTGCGCTCAAACCGGAATTGTTGCTCGGAGTTCTGTGTTTGAGTTCGAAAAATGCCCCGTGGTGATGTTCAGGATGCAGCTTGCCCGAGCGTGGTTCAATTCGGTCTTTAAATGTCAGGTTGCGGATTGTGATCGTGGCATCCCCATCGACATATATGTTATTGGGGTGGTTGGGGTCATCCAGATCCTTGGAATCATAGGTGCCATCTGATTCCGGATCATCCAAGAAGGTTGAGGGCCAGCTGAAGTAGAATAAATTGTTTTCTTGCCAGCCGTAGGCCAGTTCTTTCTCTCGGGCGGCTGTTTCATTCGGCGAGGATAAGAGTCTGATCTCTCCGGGAAGCAGGTCGAAGTCGGTTGGCAAATATAAGGTCCAAAAGCCATCTGTGTAGCTCATTTTATCTTTCGCTTTTGTGCCTCCGGCTGCGAGGTTGATCGTTTTGGTGAATGGTTCTCCGTCATGTGGGCCCCCATCGTAAACGCCTGAGATTTCTAATTCGGGGGCTGCTTCATATTCCAACTTATAATCGGGGTAGTCGTTATCATCATAGGCTCTCTTGATCTTGATATTATACGGGTTCCAGAGCCCCAACATCGGTTGCATGTAGAATCGGAGCTTGTATTTGGTCTCGCCGTCTACTGTCTCTGTGATTGCACCTATCCGGAATGTCATTTGGAAGCGTTCAATGATAGGTGTGATTGGATTATTCAGGTGCTGTCGGTCTTGCCTGGTACTGTTGATGGTTGATAAATCGGGGTCCCAGTAGTTTGTGTAGGGGTAGGTGTCGGAGTTGATCATCGGCGGGTTTCTCACCGCCTTTCCTTCCTCTTGAGGCCAAGGGAAGATGGGCTTGATCGCTCCATCTGCCACCCCGGGGATCTCGTATAGATGATAATAGTGGTAGAGCGTTCCCCAGTTGGGGCCTACATTGCTTTCACTGTTTACTGATTGTATTTCTGGAGTGAGGAACAGCTCTTGAGGTGGGTTTGAGAAATTCTTGAGTCCTTCTGTGAGGGCGTCCTTTTCCTGACTGGGATAGGCATAGGTCGGAGTGCTTGGCTGGACTCCAAAGAATTGTTCGAAGACTTCCGGTTCTTGGAACGCAAGGGTGAGGTCCTTTTTGAAGCCGCCTTTCCGGATGTCAGTTAACAAGCTGCGTGAATAGGTGGTAAAGTCATGACGTATGACGTTGAATTCACTATATTCGGCATCGGAACTTAGGTTTAACGGGATTTGTGTGTCTTCATAACTGGCAGCTTTGCTCAGGTCCTTTAGCGAGGTATCGGGTAAATTGTCCCAGAAACTCCCCGTATGATGAACGCCTACTGTAGAACCAAGTGCTGAAGACAGAAGTGTCTCTTTTTCTTGGTCCGTTCCCGTGTCGAATGTCGGTCCCAATAGATCGTCAATTGTCGCATTGCCGTTGCGCAGCGGGGCATCGGTGTTGATGCGTGCTTTGACTCCTTCATCCCCGACCCACCAAGCGTAGGAGCCGTTTGGTTCGGAGGCGCGGGTGTTTATCGTCTGTTTACCTGCGAAGACGGCTGGAACATTTGTCGTGCTGTCAGCGGATACGAGTAGGACCTGCTGATTGGATGGAATGTTGATGCTTAGCGGGTTGAGGTCCTCGGGAGCGGTGTTGTCTAAGCCCGATGTTAACCATGCAAGTGGAACTGGTTTGGCGTCGGCATTATGCGCTAAGTAGGCCTTGCGTAAGGCGTGGTTGGATCCGGCAGTGCCTGGGTTGTCGTCCTGGCTATCCCAAACACCTGTCCAGAATCGGTAAGGGCTGTTCTCTGTGACGCCGTAGATGTCTGCACGTGCTGTGACGCGAGTGTCCGGGCCAGCTAACCGTTGTAGCTGCCCGATTGCGACTTGTAGGCCGAGCAGGGCATTGGCCTTTGCTTTCTCTGCTTGTGCGTTCGTTTCGGCTGCTTGCGTGTCAACTTTAATGATTAGGCTGAGGCTAAGCATCAGAAAAACAACAAAGGCCATGAGCAATAACGCCACAAGTAGGGCGAACCCACTCTCAGTCTGGCCCCGGAAATTCGCTTCTTTCCTTTTTGAGGAAAGCGTGGGGGTGGGGCACTGGCTGCCAGTAGGGGGCGGTCGATGATCGCGGGTAGCGGTCTTGTCCTCAAGCGTTGAAGCGTGTATATTCATTGATGGACCCGTCCATTGTGGACTTGGAGTAGCAGTCGGGGCGTGAATGACCGGATGCGAGGGGCAAATTTACCTATGTTGTCTCGGGGGTTAACTTTAATTAGGCGAATGAAGAAGTTTTGCTTGTGTTACGAAACAAAATATGGATAATTACGTAACATCAAGTTGAAAATATCCCGAATGTTAAATTATTCCCCTATGTCTATGCATGCTCCTCGCTCTTATTTTTTCGCGACGGGCTTTCGCAAGTTGGACGGGGGAGGGGGCGATTGTCCGTTGGACTTGATAGTATTCTAACTGTATTTTGATTCTGCTAATATGAATATTAGAGCTATAGCAAAAGATTCCGGATTGTCGGTGGCTACCGTTTCCAGGGTAATCAATAATGAGAGTGGAGTTAGTGAAGAGCTTCGAAAAAAAGCCTTCGAGGCAATTGAGCGGCATGGCTACAAGCCGCGTCGTAAAGCAAGAAAGACGGTGACCCGCATCGGGATAGTGGTCGAGGCAGACGCGCCCTCATTTAATAGCTTCTATTCGCAGATATTTTCGGGGGTTTCCAGATACGCATTCGATCGGGGAGTTGAAACCACCTTGTTGTTTTATTCGCCTAGCTTGGAGGAAGACGGGGATCGCCCGGATCTTACCGAGTTGCTTAGGAAGAAACGCTGCAATGGCATGGTCCTTGTCGGTCCTTTGTCGAATCGGGATGCCGAGAAGTTAGTTCAGGCAAGGGTGCCTGCGGTATTGGTTTCCCATCGACTTGAGCTTGAGGGAATTGGTTTTATCGATTGCGATAACATCGCGGGAGCCCAGACGCAGACTGAGTATCTGCTCGGCTTGGGCCACCGAAAAATTGGTTATTTGTGTGGCGATGCTTCGAAAGGGGATAACTGTGACCGGGTCGATGCTTTTATGCAAACGATGCAATCGAATGGAGCCTCGATTGAGCCTGAATGGCTGGTAGAACATAAACCCACTCAGACTTCCGAGGAGGCTGGCTATAATCAAGCAAAGGTATTGTTGAGTCGCTGCCCTGATGTGACGGCGATTTTTGCTAATAACGACTCAATGGCGTGGGGGGCGATTACGGCCTGTGTCGAAATGGGACGTAATGTTCCTTCGGATATTTCGGTTGTCGGCTATGACGACAATTCAGCAAGCCGGTATTTTAATCCTCCTCTGACGACAATGCGCCAACCTTTGGAGGATATGGGGGCCGCCGCTGCCAAATGGGTGGACGAAAAATTGAATAACAAGATTTCTGATCTCCCGCATCAAGTTATCTCCGGCGAACTAATGGTCCGGAAGTCATGCGCCCTGCCTCGGAGCTAGTATCGTTTCCTAGTCGTAGTAAGTCACAACTATTAACGAATCATACATATGAGAAATAAATCGATGAGAATTTTGAGTGTCGCCGTTGCCGCTTTGGTGTCTGCGATGGCTGTGAACCTTGAGGCGTCGCAACTGTTGACGGATAATGTTAGCAAGCATGGTCCTGCATCTTATCCCGGAGCAATGAGCAAGGTTTCAAGTAGTGGTGAAATTTCAACCGGAGCTACGATGTCATTTCTTGTCGATAAGTCGCTTGGTGGGGAGATGGGTAATACAGACCCGGAGCTGGTTAAATTTCCGACCAAAAAACTTCAGGACGGTTACAGTGAGCGGATCGGCACCACCGCCGTTTATGGAGGTTGGCATTCCCGATATGGAGCGACAATTCTGATCGATTTAAAATCTCTTTATGCGGTTGAGCATGTCGGATGTTCGATACGTGCCAACGGTAACCGCGGTGCTGCGACATTTAAAGCCATGGTCAGCGAGGATGGTGAGAATTTCACTCCTCTGGGAGTATGGGATGGAACTCAATCGGTTCTGGATGCTTCTGAATCCGATCCGAAGCGAAATGTTGAAATCGTAGTTAGCAGTGAGAATCCGAGTAAGGCGCGTTATGTGAAAGTGTTCCTTAGCACATGGGATGAGGCGACGGCGGATCGGGTATACAACCAGTTGGTCATTGGTGAGTTGGCGGTTTGGGGAGAGGCGTTGCCTGAATAAGCTCTGTGCCCGGATGGGCATTCGCCGCTAGGAGCAAATTTGATTTTGTTGGAGGTTCCCTGCGATCGCTTGAGGGCTGTTGCAGGGGCCTCGTTTTTTTGAGTATTTTTACTATAGATATCTATGCATTGGATCGATTGGATTATTACTGTTTTGCCGGTATGCCTAGTTCTGTATATCTCAGTATACAGTCGTAAATACGTGCGAGGCGTCGTGGACTTTCTGGCGGCAGGGCGAGTCGCGGGGCGCTATGTTATTTCTGCCGGGGACTTAACCTCGGCCTTGAGTGTTATTACTTTGGTCGCCTTGATCGAAGTGAAATATCAGGTTGGCTACGGTCTGGCATTCTGGCAGTATTTGATCGTTCCGGTTAGTGTGATCATGGGGCTGACTGGTTACTGTGTCTATCGGTTCCGTGAAACCAAGGCGCTTTCGATCGGGCAATTTCTTGAGATGCGCTACAATAAGCCGGTTCGCATCATCGCCGCGACCTTGCGAACTTTGGCGGAGATGATTACGAATGCGATTGGTCCGGCGGTTGCCGTGAACTTCTTCATCTACTACATCGGCCTGCCGCATAGCTTTACGGTGTTTGGTGTCGCTATGCCCACCTTTGCCATTCTAGTCGCCGCCTCGTTATGTCTCTGTATGGTTGTGGTTTGGCCGGGAGGGCGCATTTCACTGTTGATCTCGGACGCTTTTCAAGGGCTGATGAGCTATCCGATCTTTGTCATCATTGCCGGATATATCTACCTGAATTACGGGTGGCACGATACGATTGCTCCCGTGATGATGGACCGGGTGAATGGTGAAAGCTTTATCAATCCACTCGATATCGAGAACCTGCGCGACTTTAACATATTTGCTATTATTGTGACGCTTGTGGGAAGTATTCTGAACCGGGCGAGCTGGATTGGAAATGACACGTCAGGTAGTGGTCGCACGCCGCATGAGCAAAAAATGTCGGGCATTCTTGGCACCTTAAGAAGTTTGTTTGCTTATCTCATGATGCTTCTCATTGCGGTCATGTTGATTACCTTGATGACGCACCGGAATTTTGCGGAAAAGGCGCACGAAATTCGAACTGAGTTGACGGGGAAAGTTGCCCAGGAAGCGGTAGCGGACCAGGAGGTAAGAGGTCAGCTCAACGCACAATTCGCCACCATACCGATACAGCGTCATATCATTGGGGAAGACGCTCCACTCTCACAGGAAAACAATATTGATGCGCCCTATATGGAGACGGCTAGGAGTGTGCTGGCTGGCACGCCTGAAGGAAATCTGGAATACCAGAAATTCAGGACCTTATACCACCAAATGATGATTCCGGTCGCGTTGAAGAATGTTTTGCCGGTTGGTTTAACGGGGCTGTTTTGCCTGCTCATGATTATGCTGCTGCTATCAACCGATGATTCCCGCATTTTTAATGCATCATCGACGATCGTTCAGGACATGATCCTTCCCTTTCGTAAGAAGCCTTTTACGCCGAAGCAGCATGTCATGATTCTACGCCTGACTTCAGTCGGTGTGTGCTGCTTCTTTTTCGTTGTCTCGATCTTTTTTATCCAGATCGACTACATCCAGATGTTCACTGTCATCATGACCGGTTTATGGTTAGGTGGAGCAGGGCCCATCATGATCTTCGGTTTGTATAGCCGTTTCGGGAATTCAGTCGGTGCCTGTGGCGCTCTATTATTCGGTTCCGGTTTGTCGGCGGTCGGACTTTTCCTGCAACGGAACTGGGCGGAAACCGTATATCCCTGGCTTGTCTCAAATGATTGGCATATCCCGGTTGGCCATTTCTTGGAGGCGCTTTCCAAGCCATTTAATCCCTATATTGTGTGGGAGATGGACGCCGTGAAATTTCCAATCAATTCGTATGAACTCTATTTTATGGCAATGGTTTCCGGAACGGTTGCCTATATTCTCGGTTCATGGTTGACGCAGAAGGAACCCTATAATCTGGACCGCTTGCTTCACCGTGGCGTCTACGCCGTGGATAAGGAAGAAAAGGCAGTCTACAAATGGAGCCTTCGCCATATGTTTACTAAAATGATTGGTGTGACGCCCGAGTATACATTGGGCGACAAGGTGATTGCGTGGTCTGCCTTCGGTTATGCGATCATATATAAATTTGGATTTTGCTTTATCGGCGTTTTGATCTGGAACGCATTCTCACCGTGGCCGGTGGAGTGGTGGAGTAAGTATTTCTTTTTTACCAGTCTGGTCGTCTCGCCCTTGATTGGAATTATCTTCACCGTCTGGTTTTTCATCGGTGGCGTTGTCGATATTCGGAGACTTTTCCGTGACCTTTCCCAGCGCATTGATGATCCTTTGGACAACGGAATGGTTGAAGACCATGTATCGCTGTCCGATAAGGCAGCCTTTCAGGCCAAAGGTATTTCAATCGATGACGATGCGGAAGATGAAAAATAAGCTTCACTTGCCTGAAACACTGTCCCGCTCAATGAGTTGATAATCGAGTATGGTGTCCCGTGGTATTTCCATCCGTCGTAGGCTTGCGTCCACAATGTCGGTCGCAATCGACGCGAGCTCATGGTAGTTTTGGGTGATGCAGGTTTGTGGAGGGAGGCAGTAGCGCGAGGTCGTGGCCCGTTCGGACGCGACCAGTGAAACCTCTTCGGGAACTTTCTTTCCAAAGAGCGATAGGGCGTAGGCTGTGATGATGCCCCCCATGCCGCCCGGGGCAAAGATGGCGCTTATCTTCCGTTGTAGGAGCTTACCGGTCTCTTCGATATAGTTGGCTTCATCAACCACACGGATAAATGCGTCACTTGCCGGTAGTTTGCGATCTGACAGGGCTTTTTTCAGGTGTTGTGCCCGGAGTGACGGGTTTCCCCATTTCGTATTGCTAATCAGGCAACCGATTCGCTCATGGCCCTTTTGGATCAGATGGTCGATCGCCAGTTCCATGCCCTGCTTTTCATTGGACCGCACGGCGTATACATGACTTGATTTTTGGGGTGGCTCACGGTCGATTAGGATGAGTGGCGCTTGGAAGCGCCGTCCCCAATTTTTCCAGGGAAGCTCCGCCGCACTGATCTGGATGGCGGCGCAGAACTGTGTGTTTTCCAAGCGCTCCAGATTATCTTCCGGGATGATTTCTATACGGTAGCCGCGCTTGCCGACTGCTTCCGCCAAGCACGCAATGACCATTTCGACATAACTCTGAACGGGGTGTTCGTAACGTGAGGGGGTTATGAGGATGACCGTGCGTCGGCCGATGGATAGGCGGGGCACATAGTTGTGCTTGCGGGCGATACGCAGGATGCGTTCCCGGATTTCAGCCTTCACGTTCGGATGATTGCTGAAGACGCGTGAGACTGTGGCGATTGAGACCCCGGCTTCGCGGGCGATGTCGCGTATCGTAGGCATTTGTATCACTTCTTTCTTCCTGAAAATAAATTGAAAACAGATTATATTTACATGTTAATTTCCAGTCTGCTTACAATATTAATGTTGCCAGAGATGAGGCATCAAAGAGACGATGTTGTCGGTGCAGGTCGTTCATCTCGTGATGACGGTCTGGCATTCGCTCTGTCCGATCAGTCCTGAATAACCCCACAATCATAGCATGAGATTTAAAGATAAAGTAGCCATTGTCACCGGAGCAGCCTCGGGACTGGGATTGCTGAGCTCGCAGCAATATGCCGCCGAGGGCGCAAAGGTTGTGTTGACCGACGTCAATGCCGAAGCCGTTGAAGCTGCGGCCGAAAAGATCAGACAGAGTGGAGGTGATGCCTGCGCCGAAGTGACGGATATACGCTCATACGAGGCAGTCGAGCGAGCTGCCGCACGTGCGGTGGAACGATATGGTCGCATCGATATTCTCGCCAACGTGGCTGGAGGCAATCCACACCGCGTCTGTAAATGCCCCGGAGGCTTCGACCAGATGACACTGGAAGCGATGGACTGGGGGATTGAAGTGAACTTCACTGGGCCGATTTATTTTTGCCGGGCGGTTTTGCCGACGATGATCGCTCAGAAAGGCGGAGTGATTATCAATCTGGGTTCTGTTGGCGGTGTCGTTGGTGGGGCGGGAGCGGTCGTTTACGGCGCAGCCAAGAGTGGCATGATTGGTCTGACCAAGTCGCTGGCTTTGGCCGGTGCTCCGCATGGTATTCGTGCATGCTGCGTTTCACCCGGACCGGTGTTGACGCGTGAGGCGATGGCCAACATCAAGACACCCCTGGGCCGTGCCGCTGAGCCCGAAGAGGTGACGAAGCTTATCCTTTATCTAAGTTCCGAAGATGCGGCGATGATCAGCGGGAGTAACCACCTGATCGACGGAGCACGTGCCTGCGGAGGGTTCGCCTAAGACCGTTTCCTTCTATGAAGCAAAAAGATAAAATTTGGCGGGTAGGCGTTTACTACGACACGAGTCAGTCCGGCCTGGGAGGGCACCTGACGCATCTTGCGTTCAAGGGGCTTCCGCGCACCGAGATCGTTGCTCTGGTGGACTCCAACCATGAGGGGATCGACGAGCGACGGCAGTTGGTCGGGGCGGCCAAGCACTATGCCAGCCTGCCGGATATGTTGGATTCCGAGTCCATTGATATTTTAGTGGTTTGCTCTCGTTTGCCCGGCGAGCACGCAGAGCCGCTTGCCGCCGCGATTGCACGTGGCATTCATGTCTACTGCGAGAAGCCGCTCACGGCAGGTTTGCAAGAGGCGGACCACATTGTCGATGAAGCTGCGCAGCAAGGCATTCGAATCGCAGTCGCGCATTTGGGCCGTTATGCGCAGGTGTTTCAGACGGCCAAGCGGATGATCGAGGCCGGAGAGATTGGGCGCGTGCTATCCTTTTATGGACGCGGCAAGGAAGACCATCGGGGAGGCGGTGAAGACATGCTTGTCCTGGGCACGCACATTCTTGACTTGGCCTGTTTCTTTTTCGGAAAGCCCTTGCACGTTTCCGCAGACATCACCTACGAGGGGAAGCCCATAAAGGCGGGTGAGTGTTTGGAAACCGCCGAGCCGATCGGTCCGGTTGCGGGAGACGAAGTCTGGAGTGCTTATCAATTCGCCAATGGAGTGCGTGGCTGGTTCGAAAGCCGCAGGGGCATGTCCGAGCGCGGGGTTCGCATGGGCATCACGATTGTTGGGACGACCGGGACTCTGGCTGTTCGCTTTGATGACGAGCGAAAGCTTCGGCTGAGCCGCTCGCCATTCCCGCCCGAGGACGAGGCACAGTTTGTGGATGTTCCCATGCCGGATGATGGTGAGATCCCGGGGGCTGATCCACTGGAGTGCGGCGAGTATCAAGGTTTTCATTTATATTTTCTCCGTAATAACCGACGGGCCGCCTGGGATTTAATCTGTGCCTTGGAGGAAGGACGCGAACCTTTGTCCTGTGCGCAGGATGCCCAGGTCGTGCTTGAGATGATTTATGGCGCCTATGCTTCCCAGCTCTCGGGTAGACGAATCGCTTTCCCGCTGTGTGAACGCAGGCATCCCTTAGAAATAAAATCATGAATGTAATCAAAGTGAACGATGACGAATCACTGGTATGGACCGAGGTCGAGGATCCGGTCTGCGCAGCTGGTGAAGTTTTGATCGAAATACATGCGTCTGCCGTCAATCGCGCTGACTTGTTGCAGCGTGCGGGCAAGTATCCGCCGCCTCCAGGTTCGCCCCCCTGGATGGGGCTTGAAGTCGCTGGTGTCATTCTCGAAGTCGGTAAGGAGGTCGACGGTGGCCGCTGGAAAGTTGGTGATAAAGTCTGTGCCTTGCTCGGTGGTGGCGGTTATGCCGAAAAGGTTGCCGTGCCGGCGGAATTGTTGATGCCGGTGCCGAAGGGACTCACGATGGCCGAGGCGGCATCGCTGCCTGAAGTCTTTGCCACTGCATGGCTCAACCTCGTTCACGAAGCGCACTTGCAGTCCGGCGAAACTGCCTTTGTTCATGCCGGAGCCAGCGGAGTGGGCATCGCGGCCTTGCAGATTGCCAAATCTTTGGGCGCCCGCACGGTGACGTCGGTAGGCGGTTCCGCTAAAGTCGAACTGATGCGTGAGCTGGGAGTCGACCGCATCGTCAACCACCACGAGGAATCGGTCGACGCGGCCTTTGATGAATGTCTGGCAGCCGGTCAGCCGGTGAATGTCGTGCTCGATTGTGTCGGGGGCGAAGGCTTGGGTACCAACCTTTCCAAGCTCGCGCTGGATGGTCGCTGGGTGTTGATCGCCACGCTGGGAGGCATCACGACGGAACTGGCATTGAGGGCGGTGCTGACACGCCGCCTGCGTTTGATTGGCAGCACCCTGCGTTCGCGTTCACTGCAACAGAAGCAGCAAATACTGTCGGATCTGGTGGAAAAACTATGGCCGCAATTTGAGTCCGGAGCGATTAAGCCGGTCGTCCACCGGGTTGTAGGTATCCAGGATGCGGATGCAGCCCATCAAATTCTCCAAAACCGGGAAAACATGGGTAAGGTCGTGCTCATGATTCGCGAGGAAGCTTCCTGATCCCGCAATCAATTGAGTCGGAGGCATACGCATGTCCACTTACCACTTAACCGGGGTAATTAGCGCCCTGTTGTCGATCCTTGCCTCTGCTGGCTTGGCGACGCAGGTGCGGCTCTTGTGGCAGCGCCTCCGGCAAAGCCATGGCGAGGAGCGGGTGTCAGAGGGGCTGTCGATTAATCGTTTCGTCACCAGCTTCATCGTCTTTCTCGCTTTGTTCACTTACGGTGGCCTGCTCAACCCTTTCAATCACTATCTGGCTTGGCCCCGTCTCTTGGGGATTGCTCTGGCACTGCTGATCTTACTGCAGATTTACTGGGACCGTCGATGTCGTGTATCGGGCTTTGCCTTTCTGGCCTGTTTCGCTGCCTTTCTCTTATCGGTCATGATTATGGTTTCATGCCGACCGCTCGAGAATTTGAACCCGCTCATTATGCCGGCAATGATGGTCGTGGTTAGCCTGATCTACCTTCAGGGCGGTATGGCACAGATCTTCATGATTCGAAGCAGCGGCAAAACCGGTGGTCTCTCCCAGGGGATGCATCTGCTGTTTGTGCTGAAAGATGTGTCGCTGGCTACCTTTGCTATCGCGATGGGAGTCAGTCATGGCGGGCCGATTCTCTTTACCTGTGCGGTCGGACTCTTCGTGAACATCAGCACCTTGTGGTGCTTTCGCTGGACAAGGCGTAATAGCCTTAACCGCCTAAAAGAGGCAGAAGTCGATTGTGGCGCTCCCTCTGTGTAGCGTCATGTAAGCCCGACTTTTTGAAAACACAGCCGATGTCTCAAATTGAATATAAGGTCGAAACGGTGCTTGGCCCTGTGGCTGCTGAAGATCTGGGCCCGACTCTGATTCATGAGCACATTCTCTGTTCTTCGCTCTCCCTCTACCACTATTTCGGCGAACGCTGGTTCCGCAGGGAAGATGTGATTCAGACCGCTACCAACAAACTTCGTCGACTCGCCCAGCGTCATGGCGTGCGGACTGTGGTGGATGGCACCCCGCTTAACCTGACCCGCGATCTGCGCTTGCTGGCCGAAGTCTCGCGGCGTTCCGGTGTCCATCTTGTTGCCTCCACAGGTTTCTATTATTACGACGATTTTTCCTATTCGCGCTTCCCCGCCGAAGACCTGGCGTCGTATTTGGTAGACGAATGCAAATACGGCGCGGAAGATAGTTCGATTCGACCGGGAATTCTCAAATGTGCCGTCGAAGAAATGACTTCAGCTGCCCGATATCTACTGGAGGCGGTTGGGCGGGCTCAGAGTGCTACAGGACTCCCGCTCTTTGTTCACACTGCGCCAACCCGGAGAAATACCCACGAGGTGCTCGACCTCCTTCAGTCGGCAGGGGCGACTCTCGGTAAAATAATTGTCGGGCATTGTGGAGACACCGACAATATCAGCTATGTGCGTGAGATTTTAGCGCGTGGCTGCTGGGTCGAGATTGACCGATTACGCCGCAACCAACCGGAAGTCCTCGCCCGGAAGGCCGCTATGGTTGCCAGCCTTGCTGAAGACTGGCTCCACCGTCTGCTCATCTCTCATGACTATATATGTTATGACAATCTCCAGGATGAAAAGACCCGCCATCGTTCGGAACCCTTTGAGGATGCTGATTACGATGGATTATGCCTGATCCATGACGAAGTCTTGCCTATGCTTAGATGTGACGGTATAGAGGAAGAGCAAGTGCAGCAGTTACTTTGCATCAATCCTCGCACTGTCTTGACTTCTAATAAAGCCACACATTGCTGAATGTGGATGTCCCTATTTGGACACCAGTGCCCCCTTGGAATTGTTGCAGGTGCTTGAGCAGGCTGGGGCCGTCGACGAGCTGGATGGGCTGTCCTTCGGCCCACTGGATGGCGTCTTTGGTGAAGCTGCCTGTGCCGATGACGATGACCTTGTCGGTGCCCTCGCGTGTCAGCACGCCGAGCATCTCGCGTACGATCTTTACGTCGATCTTCTGGCGTTTCCAATGTTTGCACTGGATCAAGACGCGTGCACCTGAGGGGGAACGGGCCTCAATGTCGATTCCGCCGTCTGCCGCGTTTCCGGGGCCCGTCCGGACCTGCCAACCCGCCGCACGGTAGGCTTCGGCCACCAAATGCTCGAATTCCCGCCAGGAAAGGGCACGCAGACGCTCGAGGGAGTTCGTTTCCGCGAGTGTGCGCTTATGTTTTCTGCGCTCGAACCAGCCTGTGGTGCCGGCGAGAATGAGAAGCAGGAAGACGATACCGCCTGCGTAGAAGGGATAATGATCCAAAGACTCGCCTGCTTGCTGACGGAATGGCTCGATCACTTTCCAGCAAAGCCGGTTCGCTCCGAAAGCACCCAAACTTGCGATAACCGGAACCGCCCAGAAGGGGAGATGGTAACAGACGTCCTTAACCGCGTCCATGATGTCTTCCACTAAACCTTGTTTTGCCATAGTTTGCGGAAGAATTGGCAATCCGATCTGCTGTGTCTAATCAAATTTAATGTGGCGTTAGCTTTCTGTGCTGTGGTCCGGTTTGCGATCGCTGTTGTGTCGGGGAGTGGATCTTTATATTTTGCGTTTAACCCCTGCTAGGGAGCTGACCCCTGCTATGGGAGCCGAGTCAGTGTCACTTTGAAGTCGTCGAAGTCGATGTGGTTGGTGCGGGCGGGGCGGTAGGCATCGCTGCCGCCACCGTGAAAGCTGCTAAAGAAGAAGTGGTTGATGCCCCAGTCCGCTCCGGCCTGTCGCCAGCGCAGGTCGTGACGGTTAAGCAGGAGCTCGCCGTCCACCCACACCTGCAGCACGCCGTCGGGCTCGCCGGGGGTGTTGAGCTTCACGCGCTGCCGTAAGCTGTGCCAGCCGCCGGCCGGAATGAGCAGTTGTTTGCCCAGCGGCAGATCGTCGCCGAAACGCCCCTTTTGTTCCGAGTGATAGAGGTAAACGACGAGGTTGCCGTCCTTGCGCCACATGTAGCGCGAAGTGAATCCATTCGGATTCGGCCGACCGCCGGTGGGCTGGACGCCACCGGTCAGGCCGGGGAGCTTGCCCCCGTGGGTCCAGTCGAAGTCGGCGTCGAAACGAACGCGATACTCGGCCACCGCCTCGTCCACCGGATGCCGGAAGAGCCGATTCCACTGCGCGCCGCTGTTGGGCGGGCTGATCTGCCCCTCGGGATAGGTGAGGCGAATGAATTGGTTGCCGTCCTCCTCGACGACCGAAACACGCCCCTCCGCGACGCCGTTGATCACGTTGGCCTGCCAGTGGGTCTCGAGGTAGTCCGGGGCTAGCACGCCGGTCGGTGCGCCCTCGAAATCATCGCTGAGTATCACCTCCGCCCGCATGACGGAACAGAGAGCTAAAGTTAAAAGTGCCAATGAGGTTAAGGAGTGTCGTGGAGGCATGTCGGGTGGGGTGTCGATTCACTAGTGTTGGTGTAAGCGGCCTGACTCCAATCTTTAAATTTTGCGTTCGACCCCTTTTGGTTCCCTGCCTGCTGATAGGGTCGGAGGGAATACATCCCGCGGAAGCTAGGGAATGCTCCGGTCAATGTATAGTGAATTCGCGGGAGTGGGGTGGAGGGACGTCGTCCCGATGTCCGTTTCGTTGGATCTTTATCTTTTGCGTTTGACCCCTTTAGCCCCTTCGGAGCCCCTTCGGTAACCACAAAAAACGCGCTCCAGTCAATTGGAGCGCGTCGATCGTTTAGCTGAATAAAATCTGCCGTGTTTAAGCCGACTTCACCTTGGTGGCGCATGGACCCTTGGGGCCGCTGCCGACTTCAAATTGGACCTTCTGGCCTTCCTCAAGCGAGGCATAACCGTTCGATTCTATTTCCGAGTGGTGGACGAAAAGATCTTTTCCGCCGTCTTCCGGCTGGATGAATCCGAAGCCTTTCCCGGCGTCGAACCATTTTACTGTTCCTGTGCTCATATATGTATTTCTTATCTTGTATTACTGCAAAGGCCCGCCGTTTGCGGGCATTGCGGGAAGGGTTCTATCGAAGAAACCGCCACCTGTCGCTATAAATCGGCGACTGGGAGAATGCGCTAGCGATAGCTCCGCTTTTTCGGGCGCTTTAGCTTGTGGCCACGTAGCTCTGCACAATCAAAGGAGCAGAATTTCATGCCTGCGGATTCTACGATCAAATCCTTGTTCAGGACTTTAAGGTTTTTACCGCAATTGCAGCAGATGCGTGCGCCGGCGTCACTATTGGCTTCGTTCATTCGATTTGACCCTCTCTGGCATTGGTCGCAGGTTGCGCCTGAGATCGGATAGGAAATCGAGGTGTGCGTTGGGAATACCACTTGCGATCCCTAGGGGCTTCCGGGGTATCTGCAAGCCTTATACGACCGTGGGACGAGATCAGGGGGCAAACGTAGAATCTAGAATTCTACTCTACTTCAACTTTTCCGAATCAAGTTAGTGATACGAGAGGGGTGTCCCATATTCAGCTGTTTTGCGATCCAAGGGTTGCTGGCTGTCGTGGTCGCTCGAAGCGTTTTGGCGATTTGGACTTTCCACTCGGCACCTTTGACGTCCTTTGAGATGTCGCTAGAGCCCTTTTTCAGTCTTTGTAGTTCGCTGACTAGAACCGCTCCCCATTGCGCCTGTTTGAGTTCTTTGAGCTCGCAGCCTTCCCAGACGACGTCCGGATGTTTGGCATTCAGGTCCTTTGCCAAGGCTTTCTTGGCCTCTTTGTCTCCGATAAACCAACCGCGACAATATCGCTTCGTGAGTGCTTCCTTCTTCTCCGGGTCCTGCGCTTCGCTGAGCTCCAGATGCGTTGCGTAGCGCCGTATCCCCGATAAACTGTCAGGTAGGTCCAGAATGCCAAGGAAGTCGGTCCGGCAAAGTCCTTCGCGTGGCTTCTGCTTGAAATACTTAGGATAGCTGGAGAGGGTATAATCCTTGAGAGACTGGACCTGACACAAACCGGCCCGCACCGGATTCAGGTGAATATAGTCTACTAAACCCAGCAGTGAACGGTCCTCCCCGATGAGGATCGATTTGTAGCGCCCCTGGAAAACGTGGCCGCGTTCCTTGCGCAGGCGGTTGAATCGCGTCGCAAAGGTGCTCTGCAGCCACTTCATGCCATCCACCAGGTTCGGCTCGGGCGTTTCGACCGCTAGGTGGTAGTGATTGCTCATGATGACATAGGCGTGGAGTTTCCATCCACAACGCTCTGTTGCCTCAAAGATCGTGCGCTCAAAGGCCTTGCCTGTGTTTTCGGAGCGGAAAAGTTCCTTCCGGTAATTGCCGCGGCTGATTATGTGGTAAACTGCTCCCGGATACTCGATGCGCTGTTTGCGTGGCATGTCTGCACGTTAGGTGAGGCGGGGATTTGCTGGCAATGTTTAAATTCTACGTTTGACCCCTTTTAGCCCCCCAACGCTCTGCTGCCTCAAAGATCGTGCGCTCGAAGGCCTTGCCTGTATTTTCGGAGAGGAAAAGCTCCTTCCGGTAATTGCCGCGGCTGATGACGTGGTAAACCGCCCCCGGATACTCGATGCGCTGCTTGCGTGGCATAGAGACACGCTAGGAGGAGGGGATTTGCTGGCAATGTTTGAATTCTACGTTTGACCCCTATTGTCTGCCCCGTTGATCACGTTGGCCTGCCAGTGGGTCTCGAGGTAGTCCGGGGCTAGCACGCCGGTCGGTGCGTCCTCGAAATCATCGCTGAGAATCACCTCCACCCGCACGACGGAACAGAGAGCCAGGCTTACAAGTGCCAATGAGGTTAGGTGGTGTCGCGGAGGCATGTCGGGTGGGGTGTCGATTCACTAGTGTTGGTGAAAGCGGCCTGACTCCAATCTTTAAATTTTGCGTTCGATCCCTTTTAGTCCGCACTAAAGCCACGCCTCGTAACACGACGGGTGAGCTACTAGATACTCCAAGAGCTCAACAAATGTTTTACCGGTCTCCTCTACCGTGCAATTATCCACACATGCGTGAATGGGCGAATGTATCGTGCCACTGTGTTCAAAAAAATAAACCGGATCGTTAAAATTAGCGGCCTGATCCATAACAAAATTATTCCCATCATTTGAGTCGACTACGGCAAAAACACCATCCCTATAGAAATCCTGCATGCCATATTCTATCAACTCATAGATCAGATCAGGACCTAGCAAATAGCATTCGTTGGCATCATATACAAGTGGGCACTCGAATAATAAACCACTGATATCATACTCGCACGTAAGCTCTCGATACCACAGCGGGCAGTAAGCAGGTAAAACCTTATCGATGAGTTCCCAATATGCTCGAGCATGCTTAACGCCTTTTAATCGCGCATGTCTTGGTTTAGGCACTTGCTCAAGTTCATGACAAGCTGCCCTTAATCGCTCCATAGGATCTATACTCATAACTCAACTTATCAAAGCTAACTATATGAATAAAAGCAAAAAAAAATGGGCGAGGCTAAAAGGGTAGAACGCAAAATATTAATATTTTGCTGTCGGAGGAATAAAAAGATCACATGGGGAATAACAAAGGGTTAAACGTAGAATGTAGAATTGAGCCCGACTGTCCTGAATTCGAATCAAGTTGTTGATACGAGAGTGGGGGCATATTAAGCTGCTTCGCAATTCATAGCATTGAACACGTTTGGAGAAGGGGATTTCCAGACAATGTTTAAATTCTACGTTCGACCCCGTTTGAGCCCTTCCAAAGTTTAATGGAAACTTAACGATTGATTTTGACTATACTAGAGATTTCATCGGCCCACGGGTAAAACGATTGGGGTTCTCCTTGGGGAATCCTCTGAATACAATTGTCGGAAGCGGATTCTTCTAACTCATGAAAGTTTTTTTGAGAAAAATATTTTTGTGCCTGTTTGCTCTGTCATGCATTCAAATGACAGCATGCTCTCAAGCTATTGACTTCGATATTGGTTTTTTATACCGGCTGAAGTTAGGGGATTCTATTCGCGTGTATAAGGATGTCTTGGGTGCCCCTTATGAAAAGGCACAGCATCCTGGCTTTTATGCCTACGCCTGGGAGAATAAAAAATTATTCATACAGGCAATTGTTCGATCAAATCGAGTAGATGAAGTTCTCGTTCTGAAAGTTGATGGAAATCAATATCACCGTGAGTCATCGCGGGACATCCCGCCTTGGTTTACTTCCATACTGGCTGCAACGACATCTCTCGCAGGATCAGTATCAGGTTCCAGTTTTTCTGAAGCGTGGGAGGAATTAGTTTATTCTGAATATGGCATGGATGAACTCCCGTGGAGGGATGGGTATATTTCGGCTAAGTACAACTGCGTCGCTGTATGTTATTGGTTTAGCGATGTGAATACTAAAGAAAACTTGTATCTTGGTTTTATTTCTAAAATACCTGAAGATGTTGATGAAGACCAATTTGTTGAATCCTGGTTGAGGAGACTAGAAGTTTCTGTTGAATTGATGAAGGTGCGTCACAATACATCTTCTTAGATGGGGATTAGTCTTGGGATATAAAAGGAGGCGAACGCAAAATATAAAGATTTGATTGTCGGTTAGGCAAAAAAAGGGGCTCCGAATTGGAGCCCCTTTTGAAATGGCTTGGATATGGCGGCTGGGACTCCCGCCGCTACCTTTTAACTGAAACCGAGTGAGGTTCCACAGTTCAAGCAGCACGCACAGGTTCCAGTCACCTTCACCTTACCCGAACCACACTCGGGGCAGGTCAGGTTGCCTTCGCTCTGTGTGAGCAGCTCTAACTGCTGTTCATCGAGCTTGGGGACTTCCTTTTCGATGGTGGTGGCGTTGAGGTTCTTTTCCTCGAAGGAGTTCCCGCTGGTGCGGGACTTCGCGTTGCTCAGCGTCTAAAATGGGTTCGGGGTTCAGGCTTTGCTGTGCATTCATCAAAAAGGGGCTCCAGAGGGAGCCCCTTGTGAAATAGATTAGGCAATGGCGGCTGAGGACAGCCGCCGCTACCTTTTAACTGCAACCAAGTGAGGTTCCACAGTTCAAGCAGCACGCGCAAGTTCCCGTAACTTTAACTTTGCCGCTTCCACACTCCGGGCAGGTTAGGTTTCCTTCGCTCTGGGTGAGCAGCTCAAGCTGTTGCTCGTCGAGCTTAGGCACTTCCTTTTCGATGGTGGTGGCGTTGAGGTTCTTTTCCTCGAAGCTGTCATCCATCTGGGCGAGGGGGGACATCTTTTCCTTGTAGCCGGGGATGAACTCCATGCCGAGCTCGCGGGCGACGTAGTCGATGACGGACTTGGCGAAGGGAATGTGCGGGTTCTTGGTCATGCCTTCCGGTTCGAAGCGGACGTGGCTGAACTTCTTGACCAGGGTCTCGAGCGGCACGCCGTATTGGAGGCAGAGCGAGACGAGGGTGCCGACGCAGTCCATGAGGCCGTTGATGGTGGAGCCGGCCTTGGACATCTGGATGAAGACTTCGCCGGGTGTGCCGTCCTCGAACTTGCCGATGGTGATGTAGCCTTCGGAACCGCCGATGGAGAACTTGTGGGTGAGGGATTCACGGGTATCGGGCAGCTTGCGGCGGTAAGGCTCGGTCACGATCTGGACTTCCGGTGCGCCTTTCTTCTTGGGCTCATCCTTGGTGGTCTTGACCGGGGCGGAGCGCTTGGAGCCGTCGCGGTAGATGGCGATGCCCTTGATGCCTTTCTTCCAGGCGTGGATGTAGGTCTCGCGGATTTCCTTGACGGTGGCTTCCTCGGGCATGTTGACCGTCTTCGAGATGGCGCCGGAGAGGAAGGGTTGGACGGCCGACATCATGTCGATGTGAGCGGTGTAGGGCAGGTAGCGCTTGCCCATGCCGGACTTGAAGGCGGAGTCGAAGACGGGGATGTGCTCGTCCTTGATGCCGGACTCGCGGATCTTGTCACCCATCTTGATGTTTTCGACGGTGCCGTATTCCTTCACGTGGGCGCAGATCTTGTCGATCGTCGGCTGGTCGTAGCCGAGGGTCTCAAGTGCGAGCGGGATGGACTTGATCGGCAGGGTCATGAGGCCGCCGCCGGCGAGGGTCTTGTAGGCCACGAGTCCGATGGCGGGCTCGACGCCGGTGGTGTCGCAGTCCATGAGGAAACCGATGGTGCCGGTGGGGGCGAGCACGGTGACCTGGGCGTTACGGTAGCCGTAGCGCTTGCCGAGATCGGCAGCTTCCTTCCATGCTTGTTGAGCGAAACGCGCCAGGGGTTCGGCAGGCTCACCCCGGTTCACTTCCGTTGTCAGTGAATCCGCATGCGACTTGTGAAGGTCGATGACCTTCAGCATAGAATTGACGTTGTCGGCTTCCGGCGGGTTTTCCACGCCGAAGTGGCGAGCGTCACGGTAGCCGGGGAAGGGGCCCTTTAGGGCGGAAAGCTCGGCCGAGGTCTTGTAGGCGACACCGGTCATGGCGGCGGTGATGGCCTTGGCCAGACCGAGACCTTCGTCGGAGGCGTAGGCATAGCCGTAGGACATGAGCAGGGCGCCGAGGTTGGCGTAGCCCAGGCCGAGGGTGCGGAACCAGTGACTGTTGTAAGTGATGGCCTCGGTCGGATAGGAGGAACGGTCGACCACGATTTCCTGGGCGATGATGAGGATCTTGGCCGCAGCGGCGAAGCGCTCGATATCGAGGCCGTCCGGGGTGCGGAACTTCATCAGGTTGAGGGAGGCGAGGTTGCAGGCCGTGTTGTCGAGGAAGAGGTATTCGCTGCAGGGGTTGGTGCAGTTCTGGCGGCCGGATCCCTTACAGGTGTGCCATTTGTGGATGGTGTCGTCGAACTGCATGCCGGGGTCGCCGCAGACGTGGGTGCCTTCGGCGATCTTGTCGAGCAGGTAGGAGGCGTCCTTCTCCTCGCAGGGCTCGCCGTCGGTCACGCGGCGGGTGAAGAACTTCTGTCCGGTGGTGGCGGACTGCATGAAGTCGTCGGTCGCGCGGACGGAAAGGTTCTCGTTCTGGTATTTGATCGAGCCGTAGGCGTCGCCGTTGAAGGAGGGGTCGTAGCCTTCCTCGATCAGGGCCCAGGCCTTGCGCTCTTCGACCTGCTTGGCGTTGATGAATTCCTCGATGTCCGGGTGCCAGGCCTTGAGGGTGTTCATCTTGGCCGCGCGACGGGTCTTGCCGCCGCTCTTGACCACGCCGGCCACGGCGTCGTAAACGGAGAGGAAGGAGAGCGGGCCGGAGGGCTTGCCGCCGCCGGAGAGCTTTTCGCGGGTGGAGCGGATGCTGGACAGGTCGGTGCCGGAACCGGAGCCGAACTTGAAGAGCATGGCTTCGGCGCGGGCGAGCTCCATGATGGAGTCCATGTTGTCGTCCACATGCTGGATGAAGCAGGCGGAGCACTGCGGGTATTCATACTGGCTCTCGGCGCGCATCACGACCTCATGCTGCTGGTCCCAGAAGAAGTTGCCCTTGCAGGAGTCCTTGCCGACCTCGTATTTGTGAAAGAGGCCGAGGTTGAACCAGACGGGGGAATTGAAGGCGGCGTGTTGGTTCACCAGCAGCCATTTCAACTCTTCGTTGAAGACCTTGGCCTGGGCGGCATCGACAAAGTAGCCGTCCTCCAGGCCCCAGTCGGTGATGGTGTCGGCCACGCGGTCGACGAGCTGTTTGAAAGAAGATTCACGGCCTCCGGTGAAGGGGTCGTTGCCGTTGTCGATATCGCCGTAGAAATACTTCGAGGCGAGGATCTTGGTGGCGAGGTCGGACATGACGGCCGGGACCTCGATGTTTTCCTGTTTGAAGATCGCTTTGCCTTTCTCGTCAGTGATCTCAGCGGTACGGTATTCCCAGGTGATTTGGTCGTAGGGATGGACGTCGGCATCGGAAAAGCAACGGTCGATAGAGAGCGTATACTTGGGGGTTTTGTCGGTATTGGAGGAGTTATCTTTCATTGTGTATAAGATGTTAATAACTACTACATGTAGCTATATGTTTGGGGTGGGGGACTAGATGTAGGGTGTCGAGTAAAAGGGATCCGCACGAAAGTGCACGGAGAAAGTTTTTGGACGGATCCTTTTGAGGGGTGGTTTTTGTTGTTATTAGGAGGCCTAATGTGTCTTTCGGCGGAGATAAAAAAGGCCCGGAAAATTAGTCCTTGTGAGTGAATCTGTTACGCAGCTCTACGTGGTAGGCGGGGGTTCGAATCGGGCAAAGCGGGGAGCGGAAACTGGGGGGATTACGGGGGGGATTGAGAGCAGGGTGATTATGAACAGGATGATTCTTACAGCGCAGCTTTTTTGAACCGTTAATTCACGTTAATTTACGTGAATGGCTTACAACTGCGTGTTTGGAACAGGATGATTTTTGACAGGATGATTCTTGCTGCGGAGTGGTTTTCTTTGGGGGCGTACAACGCGGTATGTGGGAACCACGAATTAACACGGATGGGCACGGATGGCTTACAGCGTCGTGTTAGGAACAGAATGATTACGGACAGGATAATTCTTACAACGACGTGGATTTTTTAGGGGGCTTACAACGCTGCTTTGGGGAACCACGAATTAACACGAATGGGCACGAATG
The DNA here is from genome assembly GCF_027257905.1 of Coraliomargarita parva. Classification (NCBI taxonomy): domain Bacteria; kingdom Pseudomonadati; phylum Verrucomicrobiota; class Opitutia; order Puniceicoccales; family Coraliomargaritaceae; genus Coraliomargarita; species Coraliomargarita parva. The sequence continues at coordinate 106,803 of NZ_JAPZEI010000004.1, read as the reverse complement.
GCTGACAACGCTGCTTTTGAGAACAGGATGATTTTTGACAGGATAATACCTACAACGACGTGGATGTTTTAGGGGGCTTACAACGCTGTTTTTTTGAACCGTGAATTTACGTGAATGGCTTACAATGGCGTGTTTTTAACCGCAGAGAACGCGGAGGCTTACAACGCTGCTTTTTTGAACCGTTAATGGACGTTAATTTACGTGAATGGCTTACAGCGACGTGTTTTTTTAGGGGGCTTACAACGCTGCTCTTTTTGAACCGTGAATTTACGTGAATGGTGGTGGCTTATTCAGGCTTGAGCGAACCACCTCCCGGCTTTGCCGGACTCCTCCTTAAGCAAGGAGGAGAACATTGATGTGAGTGAGATTTTATCACACAGAGGCACAAAGCTTTGCAGCCCTCCAAAAAATTAATGTCAATTCACGTACATTAACGGTTCAAAAACCTCACGTTGTAAGCATTCCCAAAAAATCACGTTGTTGTAAGAATTATGCTGTCAAAAATTATTCTGTTTCTCTTGCCGGTGGTGCGGCTTTGAGGCGCTTGTTGCGGCTGTATCGCATTTGCAGGAGTTCGACGGCGAGGGCGAAGCCCATGGGCAGGTAGATGTAGGCCTTGGGGACATGTTTGTGGAAGGCTTCCATCATGATGGTGATGCCGATGGTGAGCAGAAAGCTGAGGGCGAGGATCTTGATCGCGGGGTGGGCGAGGATGAAGTCGCCGATCGGTTTGGCGAAGATGAGGACCACGACGAAGGCGAGGGTGACGGAGGTGATGATGACCCAGAGCACGTCGATCATGCCGACCGCTGTGATGACGGAGTCGAGGCTGAAGACGATGTCGAGCAGCACGATCTGGGTGACGATGGCGGTGAAGGTGTGTCCCTTGCCATGCGGGCCTTCGTGCTCGTCTTCCAGCTCGACCACGTGGTGGATTTCCTTGACCGCTTTGTAGATGAGGAAGAGTCCACCGGCGAGAAGCACAAGATCCTTGAGCGAGAGCGTGCTGAGTAGGGGAATCGCTTCGAGGGCAGGGACGGCTTCACCGATCGGGGTGGAGAGCCGGAGCAGCCAGGTGACGCCGAGGAGCAGGAAGATGCGGGCGACCAGCGCGAGGGCGAGACCGACGATACGGGCGGTGTTTTGCTGATCTTTGGGTAGACGGGCAACGAGGATGGAAATGACGAGGATATTATCGACCCCGAGGACCAGCTCGAGACCGAGTAGGAGCAGGAGCACGCCGACGATGTTGCCGATGCCCGACTGGGCGCCGGTGGTGAGTTCGGTAGCGGCGGAGGCGAGTAGGTCGAACATGCCGGAACGTTAACGTGGTGAGGCTTGAGGACGCCAGCATGGAATTGTTTGGAGGCTTGCAGCTTCGTGGTTCTTAACCGCCGAGAGCGCTGAGGACGTGGAGGCTTACAACGCTGATGGTAAACAGAATGATTAATGACAGGATAATTCTTACAGCGACGTGATTTTTGGGGGCTTACAACGCTGCTTTGGGAACCACGAATTAACACGAATGGGCACGAATGGCTTACAACGGCGTTTTTTTACCGCGGAGAACAGCGGAGGCTTACAACGCTTGATGTTTTGAACCGTTAATGGACGTTAATTTACGTGAATGGCTTACAGCGTTGTGTTTTTAACCGCAGAGAACGCTGAGGACGGGGAGGCTTACAACGTTGTGTTGGTTCACACGGAGGCACAAAGGCACAAAGCTTTGCAGCCCTCCCAAAAATTAACGTCAATTTACGTAAATTAACGGTTCAAAACCTCACGTTGTAAGTATCCCCAAGAAATCAACGGTGTTGTCAGAATTATGGTCCGGTCTTTCGCTTAGCGAAATCCGGTCTTGTCGTCGCATCCGCTCCTCGGAATTGTCAAAAATCATTCTGTTTACCACCAGCGTTGTATGGCCCTTTGTGCCTTCGTGCCTTTGTGTGAGTCTCCTGATGGCACTAGCGCCGTGTTGAGATTTTGGATACAGAAAAGCCGCAGCTTTCGCTGCGGCTTTGGAAATGGTTTCGATTATAGAGTGCTGGCAACGAATGCCTGCTGAACTCTCCGGCTGGTCGAAATCGCTGTCGCGCTTTCGCTACAGAGATTGGGTTAGACGCTGTGGATCGCGTTCTTGTCGACCGCGAGGGCGGCTTCTTTCATGGCTTCGCTTAGGGTCGGGTGGGCGTGGACGGTGCGGCCTAGGTCTTCGGCGCTGCCGCCGTACTCGATATGGGTGACCGCGGCGGCGATGAGCTCGGAAGCGTTCTTGCCGATGATCTGCACACCGAGGAGCTTGTCGGTTTCCTTGTCGGCGATGACCTTGACAAAGCCGTCGGTCGCGTCGGAGGCGATGGCCCGTCCGTTGGCGATGAAGTTGAACTTGCCGGTCTTGACCGCGATGCCCTTGTCCTTGGCGATGGTCTCGGTGATGCCGACACCGGCGATTTCCGGCTCGGTGTAGATCACGTTCGGAATGGCGTCGTAGTTGACGTGTCCGGCCTGGCCGACGATGCGCTCGACGCAGGCGACGCCTTCCTCTTCGGCCTTGTGCGCGAGCATGGGGCCGGGGATGACGTCACCGATGGCGTAGATGCCGGGGACGGCAGTCTTGAAATGTGCGTCGACTTCGATCTGGCCCTTCTGGTTCGGCGTGATGCCGACCTTGTCGAGGCCGAGGCCTTCGGTGAAAGGCTTGCGTCCGACGGCGACGAGTATCTTGTCGGCTTCGATCTCGATCGGATCTTCGCCCTTTTCGGCAGTGAGGAAGGTCTTGCCCTTTTCCTTTTTCACACCGGTGACCTTGGTGCCGAGGTAGAACTCGAGGCCCTGCTTCTTGAAGAGGCGCTCGGCCATCTTGGAAACATCCTTGTCGTAGTTCGGTGCGACGGCCGGAAGGAACTCGACCACGGTGACCTTGGAGCCGAGGCGGGCCCAGACGGAGCCGAGCTCGAGGCCGATGGCACCGGCGCCCACGACGGCGAGTTTTTCCGGCACCTTGTCGAAGGCGATGGCTTCGGTGCTGCCGACGACGGTTTCGCCGTCAAACTTGAGAAAGGGCAGCTCGATGACCGAAGAACCGGTGGCGATGATGATGTGCTTGGCTTCGAGGAGCTCGTCCTGTTCGCCGCTGACCCGGACCTTGCCTTCGCCTTCAAGCTGGCCGCTGCCGGCGAAGACCTTCACCTTGTTGGCCTTCATCAGGGCCTGGACGCCGCCACAGAGCTGGCTCACGGTCTTGTCCTTCTTGGCCATCATTTTTTCGACGCTGAAGGAGAGATTGGTCAGGTCGATGCCGTTCTCGGCCGCGCCGTGTCCGGCGAAGTGATACATCTCGGTCGAGTGGAGCAGTGCCTTGCTCGGGATGCAGCCGACGTTCAGGCAGGTGCCGCCGAGGGTCTTGCTCTTTTCGATGAGAGCGGTCTTGAGCCCGAGCTGCGCGCCGCGGATGGCCGCGACATAGCCGCCGGGCCCGGAGCCGATGACGATGAGATCGAAGGTGTTTTCTGGAGACATTTTTAAAATCAGTTATTCGGTTTTCAGTTTACCGGTTTTCAGTTTAAATGTGTTGTAACCGATAACTGGTAAACTGGTCACTGGTGAACTGCTCGTTTGTTGTGCGGCTTAGATGCCGAACAACAAACGGGCCGGATCTTCGATGGCTTCCTTGACTTTGACCAGGAAGGTAACCGCTTCCTTGCCGTCGATGAGACGGTGGTCGTAGCTGAGGGCGAGATACATCATCGGGCGGGCCACCACTTCACCGTTCACCACCATGGCGCGCTGCTGGATATTGTGCAGGCCGAGGATGGCGGGTTGCGGGTAGTTGATGATGGGCGTGCTGAGCATGGAGCCGTAGATGCCGCCGTTGGAGATGGTGAAGACACCGCCTTCGAGGTCGCTCATCTGGATCTTGCCGTCGCGGGCCGCCTTGGCGTAGGCGGCGATGTCCTGTTCGATCTCGGCGAAATTCTTCTGGTCGCAGTCACGGATGACCGGGACCATGAGTCCCTTGTCCGTGCCGACGGCCACGCCGACGTCGTAGTAGTGCTGGGTGACGATCTCGTTGCCCTCGATGCGGGCATTGACTTCCGGCACGGCCTGCAGGGCGTGGGTCACGGCCTTGGTAAAGAAGGACATGAAGCCCAGCTTGATCCCGTAGCGCGCGACGAAGGCGTCCTGGTGCTGCTTGCGCAGTTTCATGACCGCGCTCATGTCGACCTCGTTGAAAGTGGTGAGCAGGGCGGCTTCCTGGGTCGCGGCGACGAGGCGCTCGGCGATCTTGCGGCGCAGCGGGCTCATCTTCTTGCGGGTCTCGCGCTCACCGGCGGCGCGCGGAGCCGGTGCTGCCGGAGCCGGGGCGGGTGCAGCAGGCTTTGCTGCGGGGGCCGGTGCCTTGGCGGCTTCGAGAATGTCACCCTTGGTCACACGACCATCCTTGCCGGAACCATCGACCGCGTTGACGTCGACGCCGGTTTCTTCGGCGGCCTTGCGGGCGGCCGGGGAAAGTGTGGCCGCGGGATCGACCTTGGCTGTGGCGGGTTCCGGAGCCGTCGCGGCGGGCGCTTCTGCGGCCGGGGCTTCAGCCGGCGCGCTTTCCGTTTTCGCTGCGGCCGGTGCGCCGCCGCTGGCGGACTCGTCGATCGTGGCCACAACCTGGCCGATATCGACTTCCTCGTCCGCCTGGACGAGGATCTGGATCACGCCGGATACTTCCGCGTTCGCCTCGGAGGTGATCTTATCCGTCTCAAGCTCGTAGATCGCCTGATCTTTTTCGACGTAGTCGCCGTCTTTGACGTGCCAGGCAGCGAGGATACCGCTGCTGATGGATTCACCCATCGCGGGAACTTTTACTTCAGTAGCCATAAATTCTAAGAATTGGAAATGTTGTTCGGGATGCGGGATGCGGGATGCGGGATGCGGGATGCGGGATACGGGATGCGGGATACGGGATGCGGGATTGCTTACTCGACGCCGAAGGCGCGCTTGATGAGCTTGGCCTGTTCGTGCTTGTGGCGGGCGAGGGCACCGGTGGCCGGGCTGGCGGAGTCCTTGCGGCCGGCGTAGCGCGGCATCTTGCCGAGATTCTCCATCAGGCGCGGGGCCATGAAGGTCCAGCCGCCCATGTTCTTCGGTTCTTCCTGGCACCAGACGATCTCGGCATCCTTCGGGAACTTGTCCACGATGCGCTTCATCAGGTCGTGGTTCATCGGGTAGAACTGCTCGATGCGGACGATGGCGGCGTCCTTGACCTTGTTCTCTTCGCGGTAGGCCTTGAGGTCGTAGTACACCTTGCCGGAGCAGAAGATGATGCGCTTGACCGACTTTTTCGTCACCGTTGTGTCGTCGAGGATGGACCAGAATTCATTGTCGGTGAACTCCTCGATCTTGGAGACGCAGTCCTTGTGGCGGAGCAGGCTCTTCGGCGACATGATGATGAGCGGCTTCTTGAACTCGCGCTTCATCTGGCGTCGCAGCACGTGGAAGAGCTGGGCCGGGGTGGTCAGGTTACAGACCTGGATATTGTTTTCCGCGCAGGCCTGGAGGAAGCGTTCGAGGCGTGCCGAGGAATGCTCGGGGCCCTGGCCTTCGTAGCCGTGCGGCAGGAGCATGACGAGGCCGCTGAGGCGTCCCCACTTGGACTCGCTGCTGGTGATGAACTGGTCGATGATGACTTGGGCGCCGTTGACGAAGTCGCCGAACTGGGCCTCCCAGATGCAGAGCATTTGCGGGTAGTCGAGCGAGTAGCCGTAGTCGAAGCCGAGGACGGCCGCTTCGGAAAGCAGGGAGTTGTGCACGCAGAACTGGGCCTGCTCGTCGCTCAGGTTGAGCAGCGGTGAGTGACGCTCGCGGGTCTCAATGTCGTAGATGACCGCGTGGCGGTGGCTGAAGGTGCCGCGCTTGGAGTCCTGGCCGCTGATCCGGACGGGGGTGCCTTCCATCAGCAGGCTGCCGAAGGCGAGGGCCTCGCCGGTGCCCCAGTCCAGCCCGCTGTCTTCCTCGAAGGCCTTGAGCCGGGCGTCGAACTGACGCTTGATCTTGCGGTTCACGTTGAAGCCTTCCGGATATTCGGTGTAGGTCTTCGAGATGTGGTGTAGGGTTTCCTTGGATACGCGGGTATCGAAGCCCCTGAAATTGTAGGGCGGCTGCTTGATCGCGGTGGACTCCTCGAAAATGTCCGGTGACTCGTTTTCCTGGTCCTTGGCCTTGGCGGTCTCGAAGGCCTTTTCCAGCCGTGCGAGGTAGTCGTCCTTGATGGACTGGATCTCCTCCTGGGTGAACTCGCCGCTGGCGACGAGGCGTTCGGCAAAGGATTCGCCGACCGGCTTCATGCTGGAGATGGTCTTGTACAGGACCGGTTGGGTGAAGGCCGGCTCGTCGGACTCGTTGTGGCCGTGCTTACGCCAGCAGTACATGTCGATGACGACGTCGCTGCCGAAGGTCTGGCGGTAGTCGAAGGCTACCTCCATGGCCGCGATCACGGCCTGCGGGTCGTTGCCGTTGACATGGAAAATGGGCGCCTCGACGATCTTGGCGACGTCGGTGCAGTAGCGGCTGGAGCGGGCGTCGTCCGGGCTGGTGGTGAACCCGATCTGGTTGTTGATCACGATGTGGATCGTGCCGCCGGTGCGGTAGCCCTTGAGCTGGGAGAAATTGAAGACTTCGGCCACGATGCCCTGGCCGGCGATGGCGGCGTCTCCGTGGATCAGGATCGGCAGCACACGCTTGCGCTCGCTGTCCTCGATGATGCGCTGGCGGGCGCGGGCCTTGCCCTCGACGACCGGGTTGACCGCTTCGAGGTGGCTCGGGTTGGCGGCGAGGCGGATCTCGACCTCATGCCCGTCGACGGTCTTGCGCTTGGTCTCGTAGCCGAGGTGGTACTTCACGTCGCCGTCGCCGTAGATGGAGTCGGGCACGTAGTTCTCGGAGAATTCACGCAGGATATAGTCGAAGGACTTGCCGAGGAAATTGGCCAGCACGTTGAGGCGGCCGCGGTGGGCCATGCCCATGACGAGCTCGTCGACATCGTTCTTCTTGCAACGCTGCAGGATGCTGTCGAGCGCCGCGATGAGGGTCTCGCCGCCCTCGAGGGAGAAGCGCTTCTGGCCGACGTAACGGGTCTGCAGGAAGTTTTCGAAATGTTCGGCTTCGAGGATGTTTTGCACGATGCGCTTCTTCTCCTCCTTGCTGAAGCGGGGGATGAAGCACTCCGGCTCGATGCGTGCCTGGATCCAGCGGCGGCGGGGGGTCTCCTGGATGTGGAGGTACTCCGAACCGATGGTGTGGCAGTAGGTCTTTTCCATCCGGTCGATCAGCTCGCGGACGGTCATCTTGGTGCCGCCGAGGTAGTTGCCGGTGTCGAAAGCCTTGTCCATGTCTGCCTCGCTGAAGCCGAGGCGGTCCATCGTGAGCCGCGGGTTTACCGGCGGTTCCTTGATCAGCGGGTTGAACTTGGCGACGGTGTGGCCGATCGAGCGGTAGGCATAGATCAGGCCGATAAAGCGTGATTGTTTGGTGGTCTCGTCACTGGCGACCGGGGCGCCGCCGTTGGACGACGGGGTGTCCGGGCTGAGGGCCAGTTCAAAGCCTTCGAAGAAGGCGCGCCATTCGGGGTCCAGATTCTCGGGCTGGGAGATCCAGGTTTGGTAGTTCTGGTCGATCAAGTCCGCGTTCCAGCGACTCGCAATACTGAGGTGCTTCATGAGTTGTTTTTGGTCTACTCGATAAAGTAAAACACTACTATGCAGATGCTATTAGGTGTTCAAATCTTTAAGCAAAGATAATGATGATATTTGAAATGCTAATACTGGCAAAGGAGCTAAGGGCTTGCCTGAATGGCCGCGGCTCGCTTCAAAAGGGTGCTAATGAATAGGGAACAACTCAAAGCCGATTTGCAATTCATCGCGCAAGTTTCACCGCTGCCGGCGGGCGAAAGCATGATAAGCGTGCTGCAGCGACTGGACGCGGTCGCGGCGGAGCCGGGCATTCCCGAACGTTTGGAACACTACTTGAGCAAGCGCAGCTACCTGAAGGCGCTGGCCTGGTTGGATAACCCCGAACTGCCCCACGAAGTATGAGCCGGAAGCAAGACAAGAAGATCTCGACGGACGGCGGTTCTGAACTGGGAAGCAATCCCTTCGGCGGGCTCGATCTGGGCGGCTTGCCCAGTGGACCGGCGCAAAGCGAAGCGCAGCCATCGAAGCCGGCGGCGAAGGCGCCGCGCAAGCTGGGCCGGGTGGAAGTGCGTCGTGAAAAAGCGGGCCGCGGGGGCAAGACGGTCACGACGCTGAGCGCTTTTGCCACACACCTGCCGCTGGGGCAACTGGACGCGCTCTGTTTCGATTTGAAGAAGTCCTGCGCCTGCGGGGGCACCTTGAAGGGCCGCGTGATCGAGTTGCAGGGGGATGTCGTGCAACGGGTTCTGCCGCAACTGGAGGCCAAGGGCTACCAGCCTGTCCGGGCCGGCGGCTGAGGCTTTACAAGGGCGTGTGTGGAACCACGAATTCACACGAATGGGCACGAATGGCTGGCAGCGACGTGGACTTGTGAGGGGCTTACAGCGCTGCTTTGGGTGAACCGTTAATCCGTCTTCGTGCGACTACGCCGGGACAAGTGGACGTTAATGAACGTGAATGACCTACAAGGGCGAGTGTGGAACCACGAATTCACACGGATGTGCACGAATGGCTGGCAGCGACGTGGATTTGTGAGGGGCTTACAACGCTGTTTTTTTTTTTGAACCGTTAATTCACATTAATGAACGTGAATGACTGACAACGGCGAGTGTGGAACCACGAATTCACACGAATGGGCACGAATGGCTGGCAGCGTCGTGCGGGAACAGAATCATTCTGCCTAAATTTGCGGTGTTGTAGGAATCATCCTGTCCGTAATCATTCTGTTCTCACAACGCCACTGCCTTTTATCCCGGATCCCGCTCTCAAATCGCGGGGAGCTCGTCTTCGATTTCTTCGACCCAGACGACGGTCCAGCCGGACTCGTCGTCGACATAGACGATGGGGGCATAGGCGTGCTCCATGCTGGTATCGATGATCTCGATTTCGCCCGCGTAGCCGTTGGCTTGAGCGGTCTGGGGGATCGGGGCATGCTTGGAGAAGGCTAGCCAGGTTATGAGGCCGACGGCGAATGCGGCGGCGAGGCCGCCTGCGGCCATGAGCGGAAAGGGAATGAGCACTTTACGGGGATGCCCGTCGTCTTCCAGGCGTTGGGCCACCGCGTCCCATTCAGGGTCGAGCTCGGGGGCGGCCGATTCGGAGCCCTCGAGGAGCGTGCGCATCTGCTTGAGCAGCTCGAGGTAGGCACGGGCGGAGGGATCCTCTTCCAGGAGTGCTTCCACCGCCGCGACTTCGTCTTCGGGCAGCTGGCCGTCGTGGTAGGCGGCGATACGCATCTCTTGTTCCGTGTTCATGTCGTACAGTATGGTGGTAAAGGGACGGGTCGTCGAGACCCGTCCCTGATTATTTTCAACGCGGTGCTGGGTGGATCAACTAGTGGCGACCGTCGTAGGCATACTGTTCATGCCTGTCGTGACGATCCGAACCGTGGGAGACCCACACGCGCTTTTTCTCATATTCGTAGTAGCCGGGTTCCCAGCGCTTGATGCGGTTGCCGCAGCGGTCGCGCTCGTAGGTCCAGCATCCGGGGATCCAGACTTTGACCGTGACGACCTTGTAGTAGCCGCTGGGGCCGTATTCCGGGCAGCGGCGGTCGCAGTCGTGTTTCTTATGGCCGTGCCTGAAATATTTGTCGCGTCCCTTGTTGCAGCTCTTTTCGTGGTAACCATGTCCGCCGCAACAACTGTTGGTTTCGATGATGACGACCTCGTGGCTGCGGTGATGGTCCTTGTGATGATCGAAGACCTTGGTGGCGATGATGCCGCCGATGAAGCCGCCGATCGCGGCGACGGCCTCGTCGTCTCCGGCAGAGGCGCGGCCGGTGCCCAATGCGAGGCAGAGGGCGGGCAGGAGGATTAGTTTCTTGCTATGTTTCATGGCTGATGTGGGTGGATTTCAGTGGGTTGAACGTCGGCCACGCGCCGTTTATTCAATTTATTTTGGATTTATTTCCGGGGAGCGGGAATTAGTGCCGGCAGCTCGCGTAACGATTCCAGTGCTTCCAGTCCGGATACTGCTTGTGGGGGTGCTTCTTCGGCTTGTACTTGCCGTAGGCGTGCTTGCCGTGCTTGTGCTGCGGCTGCTTGTAGGCGTGCTTGTCGGGCGCATGCCGGTACTTGCCGTGGGCTTCCAGGGCGCAGCAGTCGCGCTTGCTGTGCGGGTCGTGACGGACTACCACATATTTGCGGTCTCGTCCCTGGTCGTGGTCATCGCGGTGCTTGACCGTGACGTTGTGGTCCCCCCGGCTGTGGCCGCGTTGGAAGTCGAAAGCCTTGTAGCTTTGGGCGGAGGCGAAACCCGCGCCAAGGACGAGGCAAAGGGCGGGGAGGAGTATGTGTTTCTTGGTTTGTATCATGGTATCTATGGGTTGGTTTTCGTCCGTTGAACGACCGCCCCCGGAGGTTTATTCGAATTTTCTGAATTTTTTTTCGGGGGTGGGGACCCCTCCGTCTGCGGCAAGCGCAGACACCTCCCCTGCTACCTGCAGAGGAGGAGCTATTTTATTTGAGTTGGGGACTGATTGGTTATTAGAGGCGTCTGCCTCTCTCAGTCTTACTCGTACTCCTACTCTTAATCTTACTCTGTTCGCTGGCTTTGGGGATTAAGATTAAGAGTAGGAGTAAGAGTAGGAAGGGGGGGGGCAGGCCGGTCATTTGGGTATTCCCGGATTGAATCGACGCGGCGGGCGCGCTTAGATGGTGCTTCCGATGAAACCGTCTTACCGCATCTTCGCACTGTGTCTCATGCCGCTTGCCCTGTGGGCCAACCCGGAGGTGACGCTTGTACTGGATGCGGGATCCGCCGACGCTGGGACGGCCGCGTCACGTAGCGCACCGGCCAACCTGGACAGTCTGACGCAGGCCCTGGATGAAGCGGTGAAAAAGGAAATCGAGGTCGGGGACGCGGAATATGTGACTCCGGTGGACCCCGGTTCGGCCTTTAATCCGGTCCCCGGCGAAGGGGATTTGGAGGCTCGAGTCAAAGCGCTGGAAGCGGAGAACGCCCGTCTGAAGGCGCGCTTGGATGCGCTTGAGCAGCGGGTCTTCCCGGTCGACTGAGTCGGGAAGCTACCAGCTGACGACCACTTCCTGGGCGAGCTCGGTACTGGTGGCTTCCACCGGTTCGAGGCGTGCGCCGATCATGTTGTAGGCCGCATGGCTGCCTTTGGGGAAGGGGATGCCCTTGGCCGGATTGAGCATGCGCCCTTCGACGACCACCTGGAGGTCGACACTGGAGTACCCGGGGGCGCTCACGCGTGCGGTATAGGTGCCGGAGGGTAGGTTTTCGGGCTCAATCGGCACGAGATTTCGGCCGATCCGGAGCGGTTCGAAGGCATACACGGTGCGTCCGTAGGTGTCGATAAACTCGATGCGTGCGCCGGGGCCGGACTTGTCGTAGCGGGCAAAGGAAAGGGTGAATTCGTCGGCGTAGCGGATGCCGACATGGAGCACGCCGGGGCTTTTCGCGGTCGCCCTGGGGCCGAGATAAATGAAGAGCGCGCCCACGATACCGGTCAGCAAAAGGAGGGCCAGCGCGACGTATTTGCCTTTGAGTTCCACGAATCGAAGTTCTTCTCATTTTGCTCTATTTTGTAATCATTGTCCAGTCGAAGATGATTCCTCTTGACTGTATCCATCTGTCTGTATTGATAATAATACAATGAGACCCCAATGTCGTATTTCTGGTTGCTCTGGCTTTACCCTAATCGAGTTACTGGCAGTATTTGCCGTTCTGGCAATTGTTGCAGCGATGATGTTTGGAGTTGTCGATAAGGTGCGTCAGAAGGCTTATACCAGTCGCTGTGTTTCAAATCTACGCCAGCTAGTTGCGGCGGGGAAGTTGTATTCCAATGACAATGGAGGTAGTTATCCGCCTTTATCTGTAGGGGATGGCGCTACGAAGAAGACCGGGCTTACCCTTTTGCGTTCCTATGTGGAGCAGGGGGCGAGCGGCCTTGATAACAGTCAGGCCTTTGAAGACATTATGATCTGTCCGCAGGCATGGCTGAATGAATCGGACAAGGTCATCCCGGATGTTGTCACGACGTATGGGCTGAATAATCAGCTATCGCGTGCGATTTTTAGTGAGCACTTGAATCGACCTGTTCGCATTGGTAATCCCTCTTCATTGATTTGGATGGGGGATGGTCGCTATAGTGAAAAGGGATTTTGGGCGCGTGATATCAACTATACGACAATTGATTTGGGTGCTCTGGTGCATCCGGAGGGCCATGCCGGCAATTATGCCTTCTTTGACGGGCATGTAGAGACTTTGAGTCGTGATGAGCTGCTGAACGAATCTCTGTGGTGGCCGCAGTAGCCTAGGGCATTCTAAGTGTAGTTTAAATTGATTCGTGTGGGAGTTGCTTTGTGAGGAGGTAATCCACAGGCTCTTCATGAACCGTTAACTTCAGGTATGTTGGCATGACTTTATGATATGCCCCTCTGATGTTTTTCTCAAAAAACAAAATCAATCGATGGCTTCCGGCGCTAATGTCAGCTGTCATTCCATCTTTGAGTGGAGTATCATGGCCGTCGATTCCGATACTGGCCAGTGTTAGGCCTGATTTGATTTTCAACGGGCCGGATTGCAGTAGTGAAATGTCACAAACAACTACTACGAACGCTGATTTACCTTCGTAGCTTCTAGCTGCTTTGCGCCATTCGAGATCCTGGTTGTAGACAACGAAGCGATTCGTCGCAAAGTCGGCCCGGATGTCGTCGTTGACGGTTCTCCACTGATCCAGTGGAGAATTTGTAAGAGGTGAGAGGGGGGCATCTGGTATCGAGAAAGGTAGAAGTTTCTGAATGGTCTCAATGTTGTGTGGTAGTGGACCAATGGCAACGCTGGCGTCGCGCACATCTTCGCTGAGGCGGATGACGGGGGCCCCTAGATACGTTGCGTAAATTCGGCCCGGTTGATTTCTGTAGAGAAAGTCCACTTCGGCGGCAGCAAAAATTGCGCCGTCGCGGTAGATTGGATTGTCCTGCACCGGGCCCTGTTCGAAGCGAAGGTTTTGTTTTTCTCCTTTCTGTAGCTTCGGAACCTCGATCAAGCGGACTCCGTCCTGGTAGTATGCTGGTAATCGTAGGATCACCTGTATGTTGCGGATGGTTTCGTCGCTATTGTTAATGAGTGACAATGACCAGCCAGAGTCGGTAGTGAGCTCCAGTAGAAAGTTCAGGCCGGGAAAATCACTGTCGGGAGTCGGGTGTTTTTCTCCCGGACCATTTTGTAGCCATGTAATTTTTTCAGGGGCGCACTGTTTGGGCGAATATGGCAAATTAACCAGCCAATTTCCGTCGTTTGGCTGTATCTTGAGCTCTTTGCCGTCTAGTATTACCTTCTGGGGTTTGGGGCCGGTCAAGCGTAGCGTCAGTGAAATGTCATTGCCCGCGTAACTTGCTCGTGGGCGAACGATATGATAGGTCCCCTGAGTTTTAGTATCGGGAGTCAATGTGGTGTGCTTGGATTGAAAGCGATATGAGGCTACTTCAGTTTCGTTGGCGTTCCAGAAATCGTCCCGCTTTGTGTAGTTGGCGATGAGCGCTTCGAACTTCTCCATCTCTTCAGTTGATTGGCGAGCGTGGGCTCCCAGGCTGATAACAGCGTCTTGCTGTTGGTATTTTTGTGGATTGTCCAATATGCGACTGATCTGCTTTTCGAAGTTTTGCGCATCTATCTTGAAGTCACCCGGCTTTACTTGATGCCCGGAAGATGCGTAGCCGGCAGGCATGAAAGGGTTGTTGTAAACGAAGTTGTGATAGACGTTATGGTGATAGCCACTACGTAGCCAAGCGTCTGTGACGCGCTCCATGGCCTCCGGTTCTTCCGGGGCTGCATAATGGCCGAATGGAAAGGCAAACGAGGTGATTGGTGTATCAATTTCAGCCTCCCGTTCGATGCGGTTGAGCAATATTTCGCGAAAAAGAGCATTGGGATTTAATGTGGGCAGGGAGTAGTGCTCCGACGTATGGCCGCCAATGCTGCAACCCTCTTGAGTTAAGGCCAGGGCGTATTCGGTTCCTGCTCCGGATTCCGCCTCGGATCGATTCAGGTAAAACGTTCCACGCATGCCGATTCTGGCCATGGCATCGCGCATCTCCGGATTGATTTTGTGGTTATCGTCCCAACGCGCGGTAAAGGCCCACGCTTTGTCATTGTGGATGGGGGCAATCTCCACTTCGACTGCATCGCCAACGATCACCAGTTCTTGTTCGCACATGGGAATGACGGGTGCATCAACGGCTTGGAGATCAGTGATGGACAACGTCAGCAGGAGGATGGCGTGAATTGGAATGAGCTTCTTTTTCATGGGGAAGTGTGTATGTCTCAGAGTTTTTATTGTTAGATGAGATGGCCTTGGTCTTGCGCAGAGGAGAGGCGTAAAATTTCTCAGTAGCTTTCTGTCGACTGCCGTCAGTTGGTGGTTTGTTTGACGCTACTTTGATTCCGCGATGGGCTGTCGCTAAACTTTCGGTTTCCAACTGGGTTGCCCTTGAAATCCATCCTGAAACGAGACTGGAACCCAGTCGGTGTATTGTTTTTGGAGCTCGCGGCCTAGATTGGTATCCAGCGGGTCTTCGGTCAGTGCATTCCATTCGAGTAGTCTTAATTTTAGTTTCTGCTTGATCGATGCGTATGGATGAAGCTTGGCCAGGTTGCAGTGCTCATTTGGGTCTGACTGGTGGTTGTAGAGTTCTTCTTCGCCGGTGGCATACCAAACGTAGCGCCAATCCCGGGTCCGAATGGATTTGCAGAAATCGCCGGGGATGTTGAAGGGAGTTTTGCCGTTCTTTTCGTGGTCCTTTTCGAACGATGGGAAATCCGAATAGCCGCAACGGAGGTAGGGAGGGCTGATTTCAGCGTAAACCGCCTCCTTGTGATTTTTTGTGGTTCCTTTGAGGACGGACGCAAACGACACTCCCTGGATTCCGAAGGGAATTTTAACGCCGAGTAGGTCGAGGATTGTCGGAAGTATGTCCACTTCTTCGACCAGGCAGTCTTCCGGGCGTGTCTGCGGCACGATTTGATTGTGTTGTGAGAAGATGCATGGCACATGCAAAAGGCTGTCGGCTAAAATAAGGTCTTTCTTGGCGAGTCCGTGCTCGAAGTTGAAATCACCATGATCGGAGGTGAAGACAATCAAGGTATTCTCTCTTAGTTGGAGGCTTTCGAGCGTGTCGAGGACTCGGCCTATCTGGGTGTCGATCCAGCTGATCATGGCACGGTAGGTGGCGATATAGCGTTTCTTGTCCTGTGTGCTTGCCTCGCTTGCTTTTTGGGCTGCCTTCTTGATCAGCCAGCGTCTCGCTTTACTTGATAGGCCGATGTCGCCTTCGTCTGGATAGAGTTCGATCTCATCAAGCGGATACTTAACCGCGTCCGCGGCTCGTGCAATGTGGGGAACATGGGGATCTTCAAAGGATACGCACAAAGCAAATGGTTGGGCCGAGCCCGCCTGAGAGTTGAGGAAGTCGATGGCACTTTCGGCCGTCTGGTAGCTTCGGGTGCTTGTGTCTGCTTGGGTGTGAGTGAAGCCTGCGCGCCAGGCGGCGTCGCTTTGGCCTTCTTTCAGTCCGTGTTGCTGCAGGTGCTCGTTGTATGCTCTATCGAGCACCTGCTCGTCTGGTGAGCTTAGCTCATGGCTGCCGGCGAGGCTGAAGCAGTCGAAGTTTTGTTTTTCCGCTTCATCCAGCAGGTGGTTCTTGCCGACATATCCCAGCTTATACTTTGCCTGTTTCAGGATGCGGAAGAGGTGGAACTCTCGACCCGCCTCCAAGAGAGTATAGTTTTCGCGGACCTTATGGCTGTGCGGGTAGCGTCCTGTGAATAAAGTGCAGCGACTGGGCACACAGACGGGGCTATTTGTGAAATAGCCGTGAAGGTTCGTTCCGGAGCCTGCCAGTGCGTCAAGCACTGGCGTATGCATGGAGGGATTTCCGTTTGCGACCAAAGTGTCAAAGCGCTGCTGGTCGGTTATTAAAAACAGCAGATTCGGTTGCCGGGTGAGGGGGGGGCGTTTGTGTTGTTACTGCTTGTCTCATCATGTTTAAATATCTTCCCAATGCGTTTTGGTGGTGGGCGCTATTTCTCGGAATTGAAAGCGGGTTCAGCGGGGGAATTACTAAGAGCAAAATGGCTCAGTGGGAGGTGCTGACTGCATATTCAATTTCTATGAATCAGAATATTGGATGCTTTTAGTATTGTTATTGGATTTGTTGAAAAATACAAAACATATGTCTAGTTTATGGCTATATATAAGGGATTGAGGTCAAATAAAATCCTTGACACATGCCTCTGTATTGTAAAGAACACATTTGCTATGATACAAAAAACACCCTTAAAAAATACCCTGTATGTTTTGTTGCTGGCTCTGGTTGGGGCTGCGCCACTCAATGCCCAGGTCTTAACTGATACGTTCACATCGCTGGATACGACTAATACCTGGGAGGTTTACAGTTCGGCGGGCGCAAATGACCCCCTGGTCGGTTCTGGAATATTGACCGAAGCTGCCACTGTGACGAGTGCGGCTCAGCGGTCGCTTTTGATCTCTCAAGGCACGGGATTTAATCCCTTTGCCACTGCCTTGGATATTCAGCTGGCTGGTTTGACGCTTAACTCAGGGGGCTTGACGACGACAGGCAGCAATCAGTTTTATGTGTTGGTCGGGTTGCAGGAATCGGATCCGGCTAACCTCACTCCGTCCGGGACATATAATTCAGGGAATTACATAGTAAACCCGACTTTCTATAATGCTGCCGGGGGAGGCGCATTTGCTATTTCGATCTTGGCGAATACGACAGGTGTGAGCTTGTCGATTGCCGATTATGGTAGCTCAAACTCAACGACTTCTTATGATTTGAATGGCTTGCCTACGGATCTAAGCATTACGCTCGATGGTGCAGGTGGGACTTATTCTGTAAGTGTTGAGGGGACGACTTTCACGGACGGAGGCAGTAGCACGATAACGGGGTCGATCTCTAACTTTGCGTTGAGTGCATCCAGTGCTTCCAAGCTTGTTCTTGGTGCCATCAATGTGGGCACGGTTACAAGTGCGACTGTTGCGACTTTAGACTCCATTTCGATTATTCCGGAGTCTAATGCCGCAGGGGCAGTTTCTTTAGTCTGTTTGCTGTTGCTTTGTGTGCGTTGTCGTAAGCGGCGGTAGTTCATCCCGTCTTCATCTAGTTTGGTTGCGCACCGTTGCGCAAAGTCTCTTGGTTGCATCGGCCTAAGCCGGTGTTATGGTCGCGTTCGCTCCGGTGCTTCGGGGGGGATGCATGGGCTCTTACGTTTTATCATCTTATGCAGTCGATTCATATGTTTCTCCGGACTAGTGTCTTCTCTTTGATTGTCCGTTTCGCTCTGTTTTTGTATCTTGGCCTGCCGGCATCTTCGCTTCCGGCTGTGGCGCAGCTCGGGGGCATTGAATTGCCTCGTGAGACGGATTATACCGTTCGTTGGGATGGTAATATATTGGGGCGGTTGAATTGTAGCTTTGAAGCCGGCATGCGTAACGGTTCGTCGGTTGTGCGTTCGGCGGATACCGTGACCCACTTCGCGGATGATGCGACGGATGGGCGACAGTCTTTGGAACTGAGGGATGGGCAACGTTTTATCTCTGAAATGCTGCCAATTCGGCCGGGTCGATACACGCTGAGTTTTG
This sequence comes from Coraliomargarita parva, assembly GCF_027257905.1. Lineage (NCBI taxonomy): Bacteria > Pseudomonadati > Verrucomicrobiota > Opitutia > Puniceicoccales > Coraliomargaritaceae > Coraliomargarita > Coraliomargarita parva. The sequence goes on along the minus strand of NZ_JAPZEI010000004.1, from coordinate 88,995 downwards.
ATGCGAAAGTGTTGGCTGGCATGCCTGCCGTGCAGGCGACTGTGATGACTTCGTATGTTAAACCGGGCTCTAATAAGGTTTCACGTCCAAACTATGGGCATCGCCGCTTTGTGGGGCTTGGTGAGGGCTGGCAGCGATGTTCGTTGAGTTTTCAGGTGCCGGAGGATGGTCCGGGGTATGTGGTGATTATGATTTCTCCAGGCAATTCGCCTGTGGATGTTCAAGGGGCTCCGCCTGTGGTCCACGGGGCGGAAGAGAGTAGCGTGTTCCGTTTGGATGCGCTCAATCTAAGCAAGGGTGAGAGTTCAGATTTTGTCCCCTCTGCGCCGCTTGAGATTTCGCTGCGATCGGACGGCTCGCATGCCTGGTGTGGGGCGGGGCAAATGCTGCCGTTGACTGTGCAGCTTTTTAATAGTGAGGAATCCGAGTTGCAACCTAAGCTTAGCCTTGAGATTTATGATGTCCTTCATGGCGGAAAGCAGGTGCCTGAGTTTTCGAGCCCGGTGACGCCGCTGCCTCTTGGATTGAGCAGCTATCGTTTTAGTCTGGAGCTGGAAGCCGGGCAGTATCTGGCGATCTTGCGTGTGGAAGTCGGAGGTGAGGTTGTCACTGACAGTCTGGTGCTTTCAGTGAAGGCCACTCATGATGACTTTGTCGCGAATCCGGATTCCTTGTTCTTGGGCCGAATTGATGACGATCCGGAAGCGAAAATGATCGCGCAAGACCTGGGCTGGGGGACCTCGCGGTTGCATGGCGGTGAGTATGGGATTTGGTGGGATCAGGTCGAAAAACAGGAGGGCCAGTTTGATTTCTCTGAAGCGGATCACGCGATCGGGTTTCTCGAGGAAGAGTATATTGATATGCTAGGCTTACTGAATTATTCCATGCGCCATGGGCCTCCTGATTGGGTCGAAACGGTTTTGCCCGGGCCGGGGGCTTGGGGCCGTCAAAAACCTTTAGCTAAAGACCCTCAGCTGTGGCGCAGGTATGTTGCCGAGATGGTTCGTCATTTTCAGGGGAAGGTCATTGCTTGGGAGGTCCACAACGAGCCAAACGGAGTGATGGATGCTGATAGCTATTTGGAGCAATTGAAGCATGCCTATGAAGCGGCCAAGGCGGTGGATCCTGATGTTCTTATTTTGGGTATATGCTCCACGTTGGACCGGCGTGATCGGATTGAAGGGGATATGGTGCCTTTCGTTCGAACGATATTGGAAAAAGGTGGAGCCGACTATTTGGATGTCATTTCATTTCATCCTTATGTTTGGCCGCTCTCTCCTGAACGTGGTGGTTTGTTGCGTGCCGTTCGGCAGTTGCAGGAGTTAATGGCTGATTTTGCGCCAGAGACCCCTTTATGGAATACTGAATATGGTTGGTGTGAAGTTGCGCTGCGCCCGGATCGTCCTAGGACAGAGCGTGGCGCAAACAACAACTATGATCCGGGGGTGGATTACAAGCCCATGACTGTGGCGAATTACTGCGTGCGCTCACATCTGATTCAGATGGCCGCGGGAGTTGATCGCATACAATTCTTCAATGCCGCTCGTCCGCACTCGGTTCTGCCTTACCGTGGAGCGGCGATCTCCCTTTTTGATTATGATGGCACTCCCTTGCCCGTGTATCTGGCGTATCGGGAACTGATCCAACGGATGGAGTCGGCAAAATTCGAGTGCGAGTTTCTGCCTCAGGATGAAGTGTTTGTTCAGGTTTACCAGGGGCGGAGCGATTGTTCTATTGGCGTCGTTTGGAAGACGGAAGAGTGTGATCCTTCGATTTATGATGAAGGTGTCGAGCTTGGTAGGTTTCCAGGTCGAGAGGTCAAAGTTTATGACATCTTCGGGCGTCAGGTTGACGTATTTGATGGCGATCAGGAGGTGTGCGTGCCAGTCGGCGAGTCACCGCATTATTTTGTGGTCGATAAACTAAAGGCGTCTTCGGTTGTTGATGTCGTCGGGGCTGCTCTGGGAGAAGACTCAATTAATAGGAAGCCGGCACTTTAGAGGACGAAGGCATCGGTTTCATCAAGTTCATGCGAATATCGGTCCCCATCATTCCGGTTGTCTCCATTCCGGCTGTCCCTGTCGACTTCATTGTCGTAGAGGGCGGGGATCAGGGTTTCCGCTTCAATCTGATGCTTCAGCCTTTGCTCTTCGATGAGTTTGACGCTGGCTCGGATGAAGTCGTGGGCGTGGAAACCGAGGCGTCGGACTGGCAGCAGATATTGAGAGGTTTTAGGCCAATTGCAGTGGGCTACGATGTCTATGTCGGAGCCAATATGCAGGCCATGTTCGGTGACTGCGTTGACTGCGATGTCGGCGAGTTGGTCATTGGCAATCAGCAGTGCATCAGGCCTTTCGTCATTGGGATAATCAAGCAGCAAGTGAATCAGATTGGGAATCATGCCGTAGCCGTTGATACCTGTGGCGCAGAACCAATGGTTTTTAGTTTTCAGGCCGTATTTTTTCGCAATGGAAGGTTTCAGTTGTGGAATACTCACGGCCGTAATCGACGCGACTTTTGTGCGTTTGCGTTCGCTAAACCACGACATCGCCTTATTCAGGAATACGTTGCTGTCTGTCTTGATGACTGGAAGTGTTCCTGCGGCTTTGGGGCTCTCGTTGATCAGAATTACCGGCAGCGAGTTGTAGTCTGGAATGCTGCGAACGCGAGCGATTGCGCCCTTGTGAAGAATCAATCCAGCCAGGGTTTTCGACGCAATGTTCTGCTTCAGTCGGGCAAATTCATGATCCAGTTTGTCGCATCCTTCGAGATGGTAGCAGTCGAATTCATATGTGGTGCTTCCAAAATCCACATTCGGCAATTCTTCCAAAAAAGTGGCAAAGAACTTCGTCCAGTTCGGCGAATTCTTGGAACAGGGAAAAACGATGCCGATGCGATGGCGGTGTGGCGGGTTCGCACTGACGAAAAGCCCTTTTCTGTTTACTGTCTCAACAAACCCTTCCTCCTGCAGTTGGCGGATCGCCTGCTGCATTGTTGTGCGGCTGTAATCAAATTCCGAAACCAATTCGTCAACCGTAGGCAAGCGCGAACCGGCAGGGTAGCTGTTGCTCAGAATGCGGTTTCTCAGCGTTCGGACAACCTCTTCCTTCTTGTGTCCGTAGCTCTGCGGCACGGCGGGTTTATTTGACTTTTTCATATATTATGGTTAATAAATACAGTAAAATATTGAAATGCGCAAGTTATTGTTGCGCCTGGTTTGCTCTGCTTCTGCCGTTTGTTTCGTTGCGTGGTGAGAGCTTCGAAGCGCCGAAGAACCTTTCGGATGCAGAACGGTATATTTACAAGTCGACCGAATCGGGGGATATTCCGCTTTACGTGATTTCTCCGAAAGCCGGAGTGAAGCCATATCCGGCTGTGATTCTTTATTTTGGTGGAGGCTGGGCTAAAGGGAATCCTGGCTTTATCAACCCTCTAGCCCGGGCATTAAGCAAGGCAGGTATGCTCGTCGTTTTGCCTGATTATCGAACGGCTGAAAGAACGGGTTCGAGGCCGGTGGATTCCGTAGCGGATGCCAGAGATGCGTATGTGTGGCTCCATGGACACGTCTCGGAACTAAATATCGATCCCCGGCGCATCGCTGTCGGTGGTATGTCTGCTGGTGGTCACTTGGCCCTTTGGACACTTATCCCGATTGCGGATGGAATCCCGGAGTTGGCTCGGTTGCCGGTGCCGCCTCCCAATGCCTTGGTCTTACTCTTTCCCGTGTCGGACACGACATCTGAAAGTGGGTATGCCGGCGGGGTTCGCACGTTTGGGCAGGAGGCGGTGCGCATGAATGTCTTCGGACATTTGCCTGATCAATTTCCTCCCACGTATTTAGTTCACGGTAATCAGGACGGTGTCGTTCCGTATGAGAATTCATTGCGTCTGGCTTCGACGATTCTGCAATCAGGTGGTCTGTGTAACTTTGAAACGCTTGAAGGTCGGGGACATGGAGTCCGAGGGCGAGAGGAGTGGCAGTCAACCAGTGCTGCGGTAATTGATTTTTTGACGATGAAGGCGGGTTTTAGAAATGAGTCAGGAAAGTAATAGTGAATCATCTGCAGTTGTGGGAGGGCGTCCGAAAAGTCTTCTCTTTGTGTTTGCTGACCAACTTCGCGGCATGGACCTGGGCTGTGCGGGACACCCGAATATCCGGACCCCGAATCTAGATCGTTTTGCTTCCACTGGAGTCCGATTTACGGGTGCCTATGCAAATACTCCAGTCTGCGGTCCCAGTCGCTCATCGCTTTTGACTGGTTGTCTACCACCCAAAACAGGTGTTCTGGGCAATGATTTGGCCATGAAATTAGGTATGCAGACTTTTGGCACGGTGGCGCAGTTCAATGGTTGCCGGACGGCCTACATCGGTAAATGGCATTTGGACGGACCGGAGCGCGATTGTTTTACGCCTCCTGGAGAGCGCCGGTTTGGTTTCGATTACTGGGCGGCCTTCAATTGTTCGCATGATTATTTCAAGGCGGTTTATTATCGGGACGAACCGGAAGTTATTCATGAGCAAGGATATGAGCCGGAAATCCAGACAAGGCTTGCCTGTGAGTATCTAGAGCGGCTGGACCGCGGTGATCAGTTCTGTATGTTTTTATCATGGGGGCCTCCGCATGACCCCTACAGGCAAGTGCCCGAGGAGTATTTGGAACTATACCCTCGCGAGACTCAGCATTTACGAGCAAATGTAGAGGAGGATACTGGAAATGCGCTCGCGAAAAATTTAGACTGTCGTGGGGCAACTTCTGCATATCGGGCTGCGATTACTGCTCTAGATGATAATTTTGGGCATCTTCTAAAGAAGCTTGAACGGCTTGGTCGTCGTGATGATACGCTAGTTGTCTTTACTTCCGACCATGGTGACATGCTCTGGTCGCATGGTATGATGAAGAAGCAACTGCCCTATGAAGAGTCGATTTCGATCCCTCTGATTGCTTCCTGCCCGGGATTGCTTCCTGCGGGGGCCTGCTGTTCTGGATTGTTGGGAATCTGTGATTACCTTCCCACCTTGTCCAGATTACTCGGGTGGAGGGGGGTGTCGTATGATGCCATGGATGGCCTTGATTTGTCGGAAATGTGGAGAAGTCCAAGTTTAAAGGGGCGGAATGCGGTGTTCTTGGCTGACTATGTTATGGCAGATGAGTCCAAGCAGCAGAATGTCCTTCCTTGGCGGGGATGGCGCGATCCTCGTTATACATATGCCGTTCGTGAAGGGGGGGATCCTTGGATGCTGTTTGATAATCTCGAGGATCCTTACCAACTTCGGAATTTAATCGGGTTGCCTGAAGCTGCTGATGTCCAAGCCAGACTGCATGCGTCTTTGATTCAGTCGCTCTCGGAACGTGATGATCCGTTTGTCTATAATTTCGATCTTTTATCCTATCATGGTCTTAGTGATGCGTGGACGTCTCGTGAGCGAGTTCTGCAGGAGTATTGGGAACGCCGTAGTGCCCAAAAGGCTGTTACCTAGGAGGTGTGGAATTGTTTAATGTGCCTTGAGTAGTCGTATCCACCTCTGAAGCTTGCTGATTTTTCGGAAGGCCTCATTTTCTAATGTTGATGGGCGCTTCCCAACAGTCTCCTACCGAATCCCGTGCCGTGGTCTGCACCACGGGCGAACAAAGTTGCGATGCCCTCGACGAGCAGCTCGCACGCTCCTGGTTGCGTGTGGCGGTGGCGGCGGTCTTTGCCGGACAGGGCATGGTCTTTTCGCTGGCGGTCAATATGACCCCTCCGGACTATGGCTCGGTCGCGTACTGGGTGCTGCACGGCGGGCTCTTGTTTTCCGCCCTGATCGTGTTGACTTTCCTCGGGGGACCGCTCCTGCAGTCGACCTGGGGGATGTTGCGGGCGCGCCGGCTTTCGATTGAGGGACTCTTCACCCTGAGCCTCGTCGGGGCGCTGGGAGGTTCGATCGTGAGCACTGTGACGGGGCAGGGCGGGATCTTTTACGAGGTGGTTTCCATCGTCATCGCGATCTATACGATCGGGCGCATGCTGGGCGAGCGCTCACAGTCCCAGCTCCTGCTGCAGAGCGAGCAGCTGCGCGAACGCTTTGACCAGGCCGATTTGGTGGATTCGGGCGGTGTGGTCACCCGGATGCCGGTGTCCGAGCTCCTTCCGGGCAACCGGGTACAGGTCGCTCCCGGTCAGCCATTCACGGTGGATGGCGTGATTCTTTCGGGCTCCGGCTATGTGCGGGAGACCGCGCTCAGTGGAGAGCCTGTGCCGGTGGTGCGCCATCCCGGGGATCGTGTGCGTGCGGGCACCTGGTCGGAGGACGGACTCTTCGTGGTGAAGGCGGAAGCGGTGGCTGGGCAGCGTGAACTCGATCGCATTCTGGAGACGGTGGAAAGTACCGGTGGCCGGCCCTCCGAGTTGCAGGAGCAGGCGAACCAGCTGATCCAGTCCTTCCTGCCCCTGGTGGCGGGGGTGAGCCTGGTGACCGCGGTCTATTGGTCCTTCATGGGCAGTTGGACCGATGCAGTGCTGAACAGCATGGCGGTCCTGCTGGTGGCCTGTCCCTGTGCCCTCGGCTTGGCCACGCCGGTGGCGATCTGGCAGGGCCTTTTCCGGCTCTCGCGGATGGGGCTGGTGAGCCGGGACGGTGCTTTGCTCGACGCCCTCGCACGCACCCGGAAACTGTTTTTCGACAAGACCGGAACCCTCAGCGAGTCCGCACTTCAGGTTACGGAATTGCTGGTGCTGGATGCCTGGCGAGCGCAACGGTCCGAGCTGCTCGCGGCGGTGTCTGTGATCGAGCGCCACTTGAACCATCCGGTGGCTCAGGCGCTGGTTCGTGCCAGCGAAGGCGCCCCTCCCGCAGTGCAGGTGCATGCCTTGCGCATACTCGCGGGGGAAGGGGTGTCTGCGGAGGTGGAAAGTGCCGCTGGCGGTCATTGGCAATTAAAGATCGGCGAGGCCAGTTTGGGGGCCGATCGCGAAGCGCTCGCGGCCGGAGAGCGGCAGCTTCGCGAGCAGGGCGGCAAGCGTGTGTATGTCTTTGAGCAAGGCGTGCCAGCGGCAATCTTCGTGCTGAAGGAACAGGCGCGCGAGGGGCTTGACGCTGTTTGGCGTGAGCTTGGCAAACTGGGGGTGGACGCCGCGGTGCTGACCGGGGATCCCCGGCCCGAACTGAGCCTGCCGGAAGAATTGGAAGTCGCTGCCGGATTGAGCGCGGCGGACAAAGAGACGCGTGTTCAAGCGGCCGGTGAGGCGGGATTGTGCCCCATCCTGGTCGGGGACGGCTTGAATGACGCCAGTGCCATGAGCTGCGCCGCGGCTTCGGTCGCTATGGGCAGCGGTGTGCCGATGACGCGTACGGTGGCCACCGGACAACTGGTCAACGACCGGTTATCCGTGCTGCCGGAAGCCATCACCTTGGCCCGTCGTATCCGCCGTCGCTTGAAGGGAAATTTGATCTATGCCGCCGCTTACAACTCGTTAGGGATGTTGCTGGCCGCCTGCGGTTGGCTGCATCCGGTCTTCGCCGCACTGATCATGCTGATTTCCAGTTTTTGGGTGACCGCACGCGCGCTTGGAGCCGTTAAGAAAAATAAAGAAATTTAATCCTTAGGATTTATTTTGCTAATTCCTTGGGGGCTGCGTGGGAACGGTCTTGCATCTGCTTTAATCCGAAGGCGACTTATAGTCATGAGGTTTCGAGAGATCGTTGCCTCATCTAACCCTCTGAATAATAGACCGATAAAGTGAAGTGATTGTGAAAAAACGGTTGCCATGCTAATTAGCGGCACTTTTAACAAGCCACTTCGTTACTGATGGATACTACCACCTCTACCGCCACAGCTACCACTCGAAAAGGATTCCTGAAAAAAGCAGGGTTTCTCTGTGCCAGTGTCACAGGGATTCTCGGCGCATCCAAGTTGAGTGGTGCCAACACGAAAAACGAAGCCGCGACCCGTAGTCAGAAGAGCGGGGTAGCTTCGGCTGAGCGACGGATTCGTCCGGCGCAGCGTGCTGTGGTGCGAACTGAGGAATGCTAACCACTACCAGATAATTTACCCAGACTGATCCTTTAAATACGAGCCATGGCGAATGTATTTCCGAAGTGGGTCAATACGATCCCGATCAAAGTCATCATCGCGGTTATCCTGCTAGGTTCAGGAGTAACCCTAGGAGTGACCTATTATTTTACGCCGAAGTATACCCGGGTCGGGTATGCCCCGACACAGCCGGTGGCCTTTAGCCATGACCTGCATGCCACGCAGCTGGGAATTGACTGTCGTTTCTGTCATACCTTTGTGGACCGCTCGGAGCACTCGAATGTTCCCGGTACCAATGTGTGCATGAGCTGCCACAGCATGGTGCGTAAGGGCGACCCGATGCTGGCCGAGGTACAGAAGAGCTTTGATACCGGCGAGCCGATTCCCTGGGTACGGGTGCACAAGACGCCGGACTATGTCTTCTTCAATCACTCCATTCACGTGAACCGCGGGATCAGCTGCGTCGAGTGTCACGGTGAAATCAACAAGATGGATGTGGTGGAACATGCCAAGCCGCTGAGCATGGCCTTCTGTTTGGACTGCCACCGCAATCCGGAACAATTCATCCGCCCGCAGGAAGAAGTCTATAATCTCGACTGGGAGCGTCCGACCGATCCCGAGGAACTCGCCGAAATCGAGGGCTTTGTCCACGACTGGGGCGTCAACCCGCCACAAAGCTGCTCCGGCTGCCACCGCTAAGACCGAATTTAGAGAACCATGAACGATCCTGAACTTTCTGGACCTCGCTACTGGAAGAGCCTCGACGATCTCGCCGAGACACCCGCATTCCGCGATTGGGTAGAGCGTGAATTCCCGGCCGGGGCTTCCGAACTGGAAGGCGTGAACCGCCGCCACTTCATGAAGGTGATGGCTGCCTCCTTCGGCCTGGCCGGCCTTGGCATGGCCGGTTGCCGCCGTCCCAAGCAGCACATCCTTCCGTATGCCCAGCAGCCGGAGAACGTGATTCCCGGTGTGCCTTTCTATTACAGCTCGTCCATGCCGGGCGCCCGCGGCAACATGCCGGTGATCGTGGAAACCCACGAGGGCCGACCGACCAAGGTCGAAGGCAACCCGAGCTACAAGCCCTACGGCGGCGGCACGGATGTCTACACCCAGGCCAGCATCCTGGACTTGTATGATCCGGACCGCGCGACCAAGAGTCGTGCCGGCAGCGCTGCGATTTCGCAGGCCGCGGTGCGTGACCGTCTGGCTGCCATCACTGCCGCACATACGGCCGACGACGGCGCCGGCCTGGTTTTTCTGGCCGAGCCGAGCAGCTCCCCGAGCCGCGCCCGCCTGGTCAAGGCGCTGCAAGCCAAATTCCCTGAAGCGACCTGGGCGGAATACACCGCGATCGACGGCACCGCTTCGGTGCAAGCCGCCACTGCGGTCTTCGGGAAGCCGCTTCGCGGGCTGCCCAAGTTTGAATCGGCCAAGCGTGTCCTTTCCCTGGATGCGGACTTCCTCGGCGCGGACGAAAATGCCACCGGCATGAGCCGCGCCTTCACCAAGACCCGCAAGGTCAAGGATGCGAAGGAAGCCGAGAAAATGAGCCGCCTGTATGTGGTGGAGAGCAGCATGAGCTCGACGGGTGCGATGGCGGACCACCGCCTGCGCCTGAGCAGCAGCCAGCTGGCCGCCTTTGCCGCGCAAGTGGGTGCCGCCGTACTGAAGGCGAAGCACGCGGGTGGGGGACTGGCCGGTCAACTGGACAAGTTGGGGCACGCATTGGACGTCGACCACAAGTGGGTGGAAGAATGTGCGGCTGACCTCGTGGAAAATGCCGGCCATGCGCTGGTGGTCGCCGGCGAGCACTTGCCGAAGTCCGTACATGCGGTTGTGGCCGTGATCAACGCCGCGCTTTCCGCACCGATCGACTACATCGAAGTCCCGGCTGTTCCGGCCGGTATCGCCGAGGTGGCCCAGAAGCTTGAGGCCGGCGAAGTCAAAACGCTCATTACATTGGGCGGCAATCCGGCCTATGATGCACCGGTCGACCTCGACTGGGCCAGCCTGCAGGGCAAGGCGGAACTTTCCGTCCACTTCGGCTACAGCTACAACGAAACCTCCGCGGTTTCCGGTCTTTTCATTGCGCGTTCCCACTATCTGGAATGCTGGGGCGACGGCCGCACCTTTGACGGCACGCTGGTCCCGGTCCAGCCGATGATCGAGCCACTCTTCCAGACCTTCAACGAACTGGAAGTCCTGGCCCTGCTGGCCGGTGCCGATGTGGTCGATCCCTACGAAATCGCCGTGGCGACCTTCAAGGCCGAAGGGGGCAAGGACTACACCAAGTTCCTCAGCGACGGTCTACTCAAGGACAGCGCAGCCAAGCCGGCCAAGGCTTCGATCGACTATGCGAAGGCCGCCACTGCGCTGAGCGTGGAGGACTTTACCACCGGCTCTCTCGGAACGGACAATCTTGAAGTCCGCTTTGCGCCCAGCTCGCATGCCTATGACGGCCGCTACGCCAACAACGGTTGGTTGATGGAATGCCCGGACCCGATGACCAAGCTGACCTGGGACAACGCCATCCTGATCAGCCCGCGTCTGGCCAAGGAGCTCCAGGAGAAATGGGGCGTGCAGATTTTCCCCGACCTGGCTAAGATGAGCAAGGGCTACGCCTTCTTCAAGGGGGCCAAGGGCGAGCTGCAAAGCAACAAGGCACAGTTCAACCGCGGCAAGGAAGAAGCGGTTGTGGCGAAGTTGACCTTGAACGGCCGCACTATCGAGGCACCGATTCACGTGGTTCCCGGCATGGCGAACTACACGGTCGTCCTGCCCCTTGGCATGGGCCGCAAGCAAGTCGGCCGCGTCGGTACCGGTGTCGGGTTTGACGCCTTTGCGGTGCGTTCCTCCGACGGTCTCGGCATCGCACTTGGTGCCGCCATTGAGCTGACGGAAAAGACTTACCGCCTGGCCAACACCCAGGAGCACTGGTCCATGGAAGGCCGTGCCATCGTCCGCGAGGGGAATGCCGCCTACTACGCCGAGCATAACGACTTCGCCACCAAGATGGGGGTCGAGTCCCACGCGCCGGCCAACTACGGCAAGAACGACGACCAGTCCCTGCAGGAGAAGTCGCTCAACAACTACCGCGGCAACTCCGCCTACGAACATCCGAAGTTCGACAAGGCACCGCCCAATGTCGATGTCTGGAAGGGGCAAGAAGACAAGCTGCCGCGCATCCAGCAGTGGGGCATGGCGATCGATTTGAACAGCTGCACCGGCTGTACCGCCTGTGTGGTGGCCTGCCAGAGCGAGAACAACATTCCGATCGTGGGCAAGGACCAGGTCCTGCGCGGCCGCGAGATGCACTGGTTCCGTCTGGACCGCTACTTCTCGGCCGAGACCTACAACGCCAGCGAAGTGCCGGAAGATGTGCAGGTGTCCTTCATGGGGATGCTTTGCCAGCACTGTGAGAACGCCCCCTGTGAAAGCGTCTGCCCGGTCAATGCGACCGTCCACGACCGTCAGGGCATCAACACCATGGCTTACAACCGCTGCGTCGGCACCCGTTACTGCGCGAACAACTGTCCGTACAAGGTGCGCCGCTTCAACTTCTTTGATTGGAACAAGCGCAAGATCGGCGACTTCTACAAGGGCCCCTTCGGCGCGGTCGAAGAACCCGAACTGGAAAAGATGCGTGCCAATCCGGACGTCACCGTGCGCATGCGCGGGGTGATGGAAAAGTGCACCTTCTGTGTCCAGCGCATCGAGTCGGCCAAGATCAAGCAGAAGCGCGAAGCCGGTGCCTCCAACGACGTGCACGTCGCCGACGGCGTCATCCGCACGGCCTGCCAACAGGTCTGCCCGACCGACGCGATCAGCTTCGGCGATATTTCCGATCCGGAATCGGAAGTTTCCAAGCTGAAGGCCAGCGACCGCAACTACTCGGTGCTCGGCTACCTGAACGCCCGTCCGCGTATTACCTACCTGGCGCGTCTGCGTAATCCGAACAAGAAGATGCCGGATTACTATGCAAAGCCGTATGCCTACAAGGCCTACGACGAGCGTTACGGCCACGGTTCCGGTGCCGCCCACGGCGGTGAGCACGGGGACCCGCATGCCGCAGACAGTCACGCAATGGAAAGCCACGGTGCGGAGGACGCACACGGCGACTCCCACGAAGCAACACCTTCCGCCCACTAACCCGAACTTTTGCTAAGCGAAAAAATGGCTACGACTTCACACGAAAGCTCCATGGACCCGGCCTTGCTGGCCAAGGTGCAGCCTGCCGAGCTTGTCGAGCAACCCCTGGTCACGAACAACCGTGATTTCAACTGGGTGACCGACAAGATCTGCCGGATCGTCGAAACACCGACGCCGATCTGGTGGTGGGTATGCATGGCGGTCGCGCTCCTGACTGCCGCCTTCACCGGCCTCGGTCTGCTCTGGCTCGTCAGTACCGGTGTCGGTGTCTGGGGCCTGGCCAACCCGATCAACTGGGGCTGGGCGATTGTTAACTTCGTTTTCTGGATCGGTATCGGCCACGCCGGTACCCTGATTTCCGCGGTGCTCTGCTTGCTCAAGCAGGGCTGGCGGACCTCGATCAACCGGGCGGCGGAGGCCATGACCATTTTCGCGGTGGTCTGTGCGGGTATTTTCCCGCTCTTCCACGTGGGCCGGGTCTGGTTCGCCTGGTGGCTCTTTCCCTTGCCCAATGCCAACGGGATCTGGCCGCAGTTCCGCTCGCCGCTGGAATGGGACGTCTTCGCGGTCTCGACCTACGGTACGGTGTCGGTGCTCTTCTGGTACATGGGGATGATTCCCGACCTCGGCGTGTTGCGCGACCGTGCGGTCCAGCGCCTGAAGGCCGGTGCCTACGAAGGTGCGACCGAGTGCAAGAAGAAGCTGTCCTACGGCATGGATGTCTTCCGCAAGTATTTCTACGCGGTCTTCGCGATGGGCTGGCGCAATGCCGGTAACCACTGGCGCAACTATGAAATGGCCTATCTGATCCTGGCCGGTCTTTCCACGCCGCTGGTGCTCTCCGTGCACACGATCGTGTCCTTCGACTTCGCGGTCGCCCAGTTGCCCGGCTGGCACACCACCATCTTCCCGCCGTACTTCGTGGCCGGGGCGATTTTCTCCGGTTTCGGCATGGTGCTGACCCTGATGCTTCCGCTGCGTGCGATCTACGGCATGCACGACCTGATCACCCAGCGTCACATCGACAACATGTGCAAGATCTGCCTGGGTACCGGTTCGATCGTGGGCTACGCCTACATCATGGAGTTCTTCATCGCCTGGTACGGTGCGAACCCCTACGAAAGCTTCGCCTTTATCAACCGTGCCTTCGGCCAGTACTGGTGGGCCTACATCATGATGTTCAGCTGCAACGTCTTCACCCCGCAGCTCTTCTGGTTCAAGAAGGTCCGCCAGAACTGGACGGTCGTCTGGGTCATGTCGATCTTCATCAACGTGGGCATGTGGTTCGAGCGTTTCGTCATCACCGTGACCTCGCTGGCCAATGACTTCCTTCCCAGCAGCTGGGGCTACTACTCACCGACGATCGTGGATATCTTCACCTTCTTCGGCACCTTTGGCCTCTTCAGTACGCTATTCCTCTTATTCCTTCGCTTCCTGCCGCTCATGCCGATCGCTGAAATCAAGTTCGTCATGCCGCAGGGCGATCCGCACGGGCATACCGGCCACGGTGAAGATGCACAAGGAGGGCAACACTAATGTCTGACAAATACGGAATTATCGCTAGTTTTCCGGACACGCCGTCATTCTACCATGCGGCGGAGAAGGTACGTGACGCAGGCTACAGGAAGTGGGACACCTATTCCTCCTTCCCGGTGCACGGGATGCCGGCCGCCCAGGGGCAGCCGCGCTCCAAGGTGCCGATCTTCACATTCTGCGGCGGTCTCACCGGTTTCCTCACCGGCCTGACGATCGTCTGGTTCATGAACTACTTCAACTACCCGCTGATCGTGGGGGGGAAACCGTTCTTCAGCCCGGTCTTCCCGTTCCCGATCATGTATGAGCTGACCATTCTGCTCTCCGCTTTCGGGACGCTCGGCGGCATGTTCATCACCAACCTGCTTCCGCAGCACTACAACTCCCTTTTTAACAGTGATACATTCCTGGAAGTGGCCGGCGACCGCCTGGTCATCGCGATTGAATCCCGCGATCCGAAATTTGATCCTGTCGCCACCCGGCAGTTCCTCGAGGAAATCGGGGGCTCCGACATCGAGGAGGTCAGCGCGTAACGAGTCATGAAGATTTTTCTTACCATCTACGTATTAGCCATCGTCTGTGTGGTTTCGATTTTCGGTTTCCGGGGATCGACCAGCAAGAAGGAGCCGCTCGAGGTCTTCCCCGACATGGACCGCCAGGCCCGCTACAAGCCGCAGGCCGAGAACAGCTTCTTTGCCGACGGTCGCAACGATCGTCCGGTACCGGCCAACACCGTGGCACGCGGCAACTACCTCAACTATGACGAGGTCTTTTCCGCCGACTTCGAGGATACCGTGCTGGGCAACTCCGCCTACCTGTACGGCAAGAATCCCGATGGGTCCTTCTACCAAGGCTTCCCGGTTGAGCCGACCAACGAGCTCATGCTCAAGGGCCAGCAGAAGTTCAACATCTTCTGTGCCGCCTGCCACGGCGAGGCCGGTGACGGCAACGGCGTGACCAAGCCTTACGGGGTCTTGGCGGCCAACTACCACGACGACCGCCTGCGCGGGGTCGAGGACGGCTACCTTTATGATGTCATCTCCAACGGCAAGGGCTTGATGTTCGGTCTGAAGGACCGCCTCACCCCGGAAGAACGTTGGGCAATTGTCTTGTATGTCCGGGCATTGCAGCGCTCCCAGAATGCGGAAGCCGCTGAGCTGTCTGAAACGAAACGCACGGAGCTGGGAATTTAACTATGAGTTCGGAAGCAATAAACGCCAAAACCAAGAAGGTCGGGTTGATTGCACTCGTCGCCGGAATCGCGGGTCTCGCGGTTGCCGGAGTGGGCCTGTTCCAGGGCCTCGGAGCCGACGACGCACGTCCACTGATGAGCTGGCTGATCGGGGTGGCCTTCTGGCTCTCGATTGCCCTGGGGATGCTTTTCCTCACCCAGATCTGGTATGTGTTCCATGCCCGCTGGCCGGTGATCATCCGCCGCCAATGTGAGCACTGCTTTGCCGCTTTTCCATGGCTGCTGCTGATCTTCCTGCCGCTGGCCCTGATCCCGCTCTTTCATGAGAATCCGGGCATCCTGTGGAAATGGATGAATGGTGCGAACCCCTTGCCGGGCCACGGAACAGTGGGCGAGGACCCGCTCTATTCCTGGAAGACCCCGTACCTGAACATTCCCTTCTTCCTGATCCGCGTGTTCGGTATCTTCGGTGTGTTCATGCTGATTTCCGGACTCCTGCGCAAGTGGTCCTTCGACACGGACAAGACCGGTGACGCGAACAACACCCACAAGGCCCGCCGCCTGTCCTCCATCGGGCTCTTCCTCTGTGCGGCCGCCGCCACCCTGGGCGCGATCGACTGGTTCAAGTCGCTCGAATACCACTGGTTCTCCACCATGTACGGGGTCTGGTTCTTTGCCGCCAGCATGCGTGCGGCCCTCAGCTCGATCCTCATCCTTTGTGTGATCCTGGCCTACAAGGGCCACCTCAAGGGGATCCTGAAGCAGGCGCACCGCTACGACATCGGCTGCATGATGCTGGCCTTCACCATCTTCTGGACCTACATCAGCTTCTCCCAGTACTTCCTCGTGTACAATGCGAACATTCCGGAAGAAACCTTCTGGTACAATATCCGTGAAAAGAACTTCGACGGGACCCTGAACAGTTGGTGGTGGATCAGCATGTGCCTGGTCTTCTGCAACTTCCTCGTTCCGTTCCTGATCCTGCTCTGGTACAAGACCAAGGTCGTGGTCTGGCGCACGGTCGCGATTTCCGCCTGGATCCTGATTTTTCACATCGTCGACCTCTACTGGAATATCGTTCCGGGCAAGTTGCCGACTACGGATCATAGCGAAGGCTATCTGGTCCGGCAGTTCTCTGTCACTCCTTTCGATATCGCCGCGCTGATCGGCGTGGGCGGGGTCTGCATCTGGGCGGTGACGCGCAGCATGGTCAAGACCGAGCCGATTCCGATCCGCGACCCCAACATCGCCAAATCACTCAACTATACGGAGTAGTCCGATGTCTGAACATTCCACCAACGAAAATAGTCAATTGCTGACTTTCCTCGGAAGCCTGGGAGCCATCCTGATCTTCCTGATTATCCTCTTTATTGCCTACCTGCCGAACCGTCCGGCACCGGTTGACGCGAGCGTTCGCGCCAACCGCGTGGCCAAGTCGGAAGAGTCGCTTGCCGCCGGCCAGAAAAAGCTGGAGGGCTATGAAGTGGTCGATGCCGCCAACGGTGTGGTCCGCATTCCGATCGAGGATGCCATGAGCCTCACCCTCAAGGAATACCGCGAAGCCGCAGAATAATTGTTTATGGATGTCGAAAGCTATACGGACCTGTTGCCATTGATCGTGCTCGGAGGGCTCTTCTTCGCCTCGGCCGTCGGCGCGCTCTACTGGTCTTCCAAGCGCGGGCATTTTCGCAATTTCGATTCTCAAGCAAAAGTCATTTTCACGGACGAAGAGCCGGAAGGGGAGGTCTCCGACCGCTTCCCCGGCAAGTAGTCACCTAAATCAATCGAGTAAAAATCACGAGGAGAGATATGAATCAGCCCTTGGGGCAATAGAACGAAACGAGTCTTTCTACTTCTGATTTTTTGAGTTCAAGATCCACCCATGAGTCAGCATGCAACTATTCCGGACGCGCCGGCCAATCCGTATTCAACAACGGATGAGGACGTGCGCGCGGAGCTCAGTGAAATCGACGGTTCGATCCGGTCGGCTGCCCTGTTTTTTACCATCTCGGCCATTTTCTGGCTGTTGGCGGGCACCGTCTTCGCACTGATTACGGCATATAAGGCGCACGAGCCTGCATTCCTTACCGGCACCGAGTTCACGACCTTCGGCCGCATGCGCTCGGCACACCTCAATGCCATGGCGCTCGGGTGGGGGAACAATATCATTTTCGCAGTGGGCTTGTGGATCATGGCTCGTCTGTGCCGGGCACCGATCCGCCACGGCGGCATGCTGCAGATCGCCGGCATTATTTGGAATATCGGTCTCACGGTCGGTATCTTCGGTATCATTCGAGGAGACATCACCTCGGTCGAGTGGCTGGAAATTCCGCAGTATGCGACTCCCATGCTTGCGCTGGGCTATGCCTTGGTCGGGGTGTGGGGCATTATGACTTTCCGTTTCCGCAAAGGGGAACACGTGTATGTCTCCCAGTGGTACATTCTCGGTGCCCTGTTCTGGTTTCCATGGCTCTACATCGTGGCCCAGATCATGATCATCTGGTTCCCCGCACGCGGGGTGGTTCAGGCCGTGACCAACTGGTGGTTTGCCCACAACGTGCTCGGCCTTTGGCTCACGCCGATGGCCCTCGGTACTGCCTACTACCTCATCCCGAAGGTGCTGGGGCGCCCCATATATTCCTACTATTTGTCCATGCTCGGTTTCTGGACGCTCGCCCTGTTCTACAACTGGGCGGGGGTGCACCACTTGATTGCAGGTCCGATTCCCGTCTGGCTGATTTCCGCCGCTATTGTCGGTTCGGTCATGATGGTGATCCCCGTCGTCGTGGTGGCGATCAACCACCACATGTCGGTGGTCTGGCTGCATAAGCAGGTCTGGCGCAGTCCGACCCTCCGCTTCGTGGTCTTCGGGGCGATTTCCTACACCATGGTCAGCTTGATCGGTTCCGCCATGGCCCTGCGCTCGGTCAACGAGATCACCCACTTTACCCACTTTACGGTCGGCCACGCCCACCACGGGGTCTACGCCTTCTTCACCATGATCATGTTCGGTGCGGTTTACTACATGATGCCACGCCTACTGAAGCGTGAATGGCCGTCCGCCTCGCTCATCCGTATCCACTTCTGGGGCACGTCGATCGGTATCACTATCATGCTGGTTGCGCTGCACTATGCCGGATGGATTCAGGGCTTGGAAATGAACAACGCCGAAATCCCTTTCCTTGAAATCGTGAAACACACCGTGCCTTGGCTGAAGGCCCGTTCCGTTTCCGGTATTTTCCTGACCGTGGGGCACGTTGCCTTTGCCGTGAATTTCTTCTGGATGCTCTTTGCCGCCGGTGCGATCAAGGCGAAGGAAGGACCGACCCTTCTGCAGGACGCCGGCAAGGAAGGAGGTGTCGCGTAATGAAAAACCTTCCGCTTCTATTCTGTGGAATCTTCTTCACGCTGGCCTTCTCGTTTTCGGGCTTGGTCCTGTCGAGCAACATCCAGCTCGGATCCTTGGGGCAATCGACCGAAACGCTGGTCCCGAGCGATGACGGTACCTCCATGGTCATGCCCGAGGGCGAGCCGCTGTATCCGCGCCGGCCTTCCGGCTTGGCCGAGCAGGGCAAGGAAATCTACATCGAGATGGGCTGCATCTACTGCCACAGCCAGCAGACCCGCCGTCAGGGCTTCGGGGCTGATATCGACCGTAACTGGGGTGCCCGTGCGACGGTCGCCCGCGACTACGTGCTGCAGGACCGCGTGCTGCTCGGCACCATGCGCACGGGGCCGGATCTGGTGAACCTGGGTGGACGCTATGCCGGTCAATCCGGCAAGGATTGGAACTATGTCCACCTCTACAATCCGCAGATCGTTTCTCCCGGATCGACCATGCCGCCGTTCCCTTTCCTTTACAAGGTGCAGCCGATCGGAGACGAACCGTCTGCCAATGCCTTGAGTTTTCCCCCCGGTTCCGAATATGCTCCGGCAGCCGGTTACGAAGTCGTGCCGACCCGGCGTGCGGAAGCTCTGGTTGAATACCTCCTGAGCCTTAAGATCGATTACAGTTTGCCTGAAGCCCCCATTCTTGAGTGATGAGCGACGATTTACAGACCAACGGACCGAATCCGAACAGCAAGGCTTCGCTCGAGAAAGCGGCCATGCAAGACGAACAGGTGCAGGATGTGCACGCCCAGCTGATGCGAGAGAAGGATGAGCCGACGGAAGGTTTTTCACCGATTCCGATCGTGCTGATTTTCCTCTTTGCGGCTCTTTGCTTTTGGGGTGGGGTGTACCTGATCGAGTATGGGGGTGACTTCCGCTCCGATGTGTTCGATCCGGATTACGATCCGGCTGCCGCTGCTGCGCCGCGTCCGGAGATTTCGCTCTTTGACCGTGGCTCCAAGGTCTTCCGGAACCAGTGTGCCCAGTGCCACCAAGCGACGGGTAGCGGGATCCCGGGGGTCTATCCGCCATTGGCCGGATCCGAGTGGGTTCAGGGACATCCTGAAGTGGTTGCCCGTATCCTGATCAACGGCCTGGGCGGCCCGATCGAAGTCGAAGGGAATACCTTCAATGGCAATATGCCTTCTTTCGGTCCCAATGGCCTGAATCTCAAGCCCAAGGAAATCGCCGGGGTCATCACCTACATCCGCCAGGAGTGGGGCAATACCGCTTCCGAGGTGACTGAAGAGATGATGGATACCTATCTGGAGCAGTACGGTGCGCGAACCGCGACCTGGACCGCCGGTGAATTGAAGGAAGGGCTTTCCGAAGTGCCTGCTGCTGCGCCGGAGGAAGCTCCGGAGGCGGAATCTGAAGGTGAGTCGCCCGTCGCTGAGGCGGCTCCCGAAGCATAAGCACGCTGTTGGCAGGCTGTCTTCTCATTGCGTGGCCTTGAGGGATCGGGTGGACGAACGCTTTTGGCCTTCACTTTCCATGGCTTGGAGCCTATGGAAGTGGCATGGCTACTTTATTCCAGGAAACCCTTCTCGATTCGGAGACAAACTTATCGACCGACGAGTATATTATTGATGCCTCGGTCGTCCCTGCAGGCAGCGGTGCGGCTTGGTCCGTGCGTAAATACACCCTGAGGGGCGGACTGCAGGAGGGGGTCGATGTCGTCGAGATCGACAACGGCAAGCTGCGCTTCGCGGTGTTGCCCACCCGTGGCATGGGGATTCTCAAAGCGGGCTGCGGCGACGTCCGCTTGGGCTGGGATTCTCCGGTCAAAGATCCGGTGCACCCGTCCTTCGTGAACTTACAGGACCGTGGCGGACTCGGTTGGCTGCGAGGCTTCAATGAGTGGATCGTACGCTGCGGCTTGAGCAGTATGGGCGCACCGGGCACCGACGTGATGTTTGATAACAACGGGAATCCGTCCGAAGAATTCCTGACCCTCCACGGTAAGATTGCCAATTTGCCGGCGAGAAAACTGGCGATCGAAATTACGGACGAGGCCATCATCCTGCGCGGCGAAGTCGACGAAACCATGCTCTTCGGCCCCGCTCTCCGGCTCAACACCGAGATCCGGACCTCCTTTGCTTCCGCGGCGCTGTCGATTACCGATACGGTCACGAATATCGGCCGGAATGCGACCGAGCACCAACTCTTGTATCATATCAACCAGGGCGGGCCGATCCTGGAGAAGGGCGCGCGCGTGATGCTGCCCTACAAGCAGGTGGCACCCCGGGATGCCCGTGCCGCCGAAGGAATCGCCGGTTTTGACCGTTATGACGGACCGGTCGCCGGCTTTGTCGAACAAGCTTACTTTTTCGAGTTGGCAGGCAAGCGCGGCACTCAGGAAAGCCTCGCCATGCTGCGAAATGCCAAAGGCAACCAAGCTTCCGTGCTGCGCTATAGCTTGAAGGACTTTCCCTGCTTCACGCTTTGGAAAAATACGGCCGCCCTCGAAGACGGTTATGTGACCGGTTTGGAGCCGGCGACCGCCTATCCGTCGGCACGTAGCTTCGAGCGCAGCAAGGGCCGTGTCATTACCCTGCAAGGAGGCGAGTCCCGTACGACAAGCTTAAGCGTGGAAGCACTGGATACCCGCAAGGCGGTCCAAGCCGTGGAGAAGGAAATACAGGCGCTGCAGAAGCGTGTGCAGCCTAAGGTACACGCTCAACCGATCGCCAAATTTTCAGACGTCTAGGACTGACTCCAATTGATCCTGGCAACTTCGCCCCGGTTACAGTCGGGGCGATCTCCTCGCTCTCCGCCATATACGCAATAATGTTCAGAGAGCTCTCCGGCTGGTTTGCATCTACCAAGACTTTCATTAGCCTAGATGTCCTCGATTCAATATACGGTCAAAACTATGAAACTACTACCAACCTCCCTCTTCGCCGTGGCCGCAGTGCTGGCTCCGGCAACCTTCATTCTTCCACAACAGGCTTCGGCTCACTGCCAAATTCCCTGCGGGATCTATCACGACTCCGCACGGGTGGCCGCCATGCTGGAAGACGCCCAAACCGTAGCCAAAGCCTGCACCCTGGTCGGCGAGCTGGCCGGTAAAACCGATGCCCAGTCGCAGCAGCAACTGGTGCGCTGGGTCACCAACAAGGAAGCGCATGCCCAGAAGGTGATTGCCACGATCAGCGATTATTTTCTCACCCAGCGGGTCAAACCCAGTCAGGATGATTATGCCGAGCGTCTTCAAAAGCATCATGCCGTCATTCTGGCCGCCATGAAGGCCAAGCAAAATGCGGACGGCAGCTATGCGGAGGCCTTGACCGAAGCGATTCAAGCCCTGCGAGCATACTATCCCGAACACATGCATTAAGTCCATATTGACGCAGTCATGTCTGGTTTAAGATAAGGTGGTATTGCACTTGCTGATAGCGGTTGGCTCTGTCTATATGAGCAGCCTACCAAAATGCATCAGTTGCCACTTATCCGTGCTACGCTAATCTTCTGCTATGCCTTTGTGATTGCAGGGCCATTCGAAGTACGGGCAGCTGTTTCCAGCTCGACAGTTGAGGCGGTTTCATCTTCGCCGCAAGCTGGGCGTATCTTGGAGGTTCCGAAGGTGCAAACCGAGGCGGGCGACCGGGTTTCTTCCGGGGTGGCTGGCCTAAAGCCCACTGCTCTTGAAATTGACGGGAATCTCGACGATCCGTCATGGGCCTCGGCTGTCACGAGCGCGAATTTTTGGTGCTCGTTCGAAAATCGCGAGCCGTCGGACGCGACCGAAGTGCTCGTCATGATGGATGGAGACTACCTCTATTTCGGTTTCCGTCTGTACGACAGTGAACCTGAATCCATCCAGGCACGGAGGACTGTTCGCGATACCGGATTTGCTTACGATGATGTGATCACGGTCGAGCTGGACACCTATTTCAACCGTCGGGACATCTCCAGTTTCTCGATGAACCCCCTTGGCACGCAGTCCGATGATTTGGCCGGCGGTCGTTCCGAGAAGGTCGAGTGGAAGGGGGACTGGCTCGGGGCAGCGACGAAGACGGAATACGGATGGTCGGCAGAGTTTGCGATTCCCTTCTCCGTATTGAACTACCGGTCGCAGGATACCGTATTCGGATTAAACTTTAAGCGCTACCAGAGCCGGACCCGTGAATACAGTTGGTGGGCCGATGTCAGTCCCCTGAACCTATCGGAAATGATGGGGAGCATGACTGGGCTGGAATTGCCTGAATTGGAATCGAGGAAGGTCTGGACATTCATGCCGTTCGTCCTTGCCGGTAAAAACATTCCCAACAAGTCCGGGACGATCAAGGACACGCTCGTGACCGGCGGCATTGATATTCGCTACCAGCCGCGTCCCGATTGGACCGGGGTCATTTCACTGAACCCTGACTTCAGTCAAGTGGAAGACGCGGTCGAGGATATCAGCTTTTCCTACACGGAAAAGGCGGTTGCCGATAACCGACCTTTTTTTGCCGAGGGGGCGGATTATTTCTCGGATGGAGAAAAGTATTTCTATTCAAACCGTGTGGCTGACTTTGACTATGGCGCGAAGACCTTCGGCCGCTATGGAGCCAATCAGTTTGCTGTTCTGGCAACGGGTGCACCGGATGACCGTAATGATTTCGTGGGGCGCTGGATCCATGAAATCGACGAGCGGCATTCCGCGACAGGGACTGTTGTGGCAACACGACAGACTGCCTATGACAATATGCTGGGATTGCTTCGATTTGACGGCCGCCGCGGACAGCGGGGGCTGACCTATGCGGCCGACTTGGCAATGACGGATACCTCGGACCTCTATGAGGCGGATCCGCGATCCGGCGAGGGCACCCATTTTAATGGCAGCCTGGGATGGCAGGAAGATTACTGGAGCCTAAGCGGAACGATGGACCGGTATGATGTGAATTATTTCCCCGCCTTGGCGCTCTTAAGTGAAGACCTGCCGGGCACACGTGGCTACAGCACAAATTTAAGTTATTACCGGGAGCAATCCAACAAATTATGGCGAGTTCTTGAGGGCAATGTCGGCTATACCTTGCGTGAAACGGAATCTGGCGATGTTCAAAACCGGAAATGGTATGTGGGCGGTAGTGTCGAATTTGAGTCCCAGATTCGAACCTCACTTTACGCAGAGGAGGGGCCCTACCGTCCGGTTGGCGATGAGCGAGGGGAGTTTCGTGACTACATGTATCAGGATCGTTATTACAGCGCGACAGTCGATTTCCTGACCCGAAGTAATGTCGTTTCATTTGGTGCCCAATACGACTGGGGGCAACTTGGTAGCGGCGACTATGAGCACTACTTGATCTATGGCTGGTGGCGGCCGGTCGATACGGTGCAAATGCAAGTCTCGCATGAAATTACAGAAAGCTTCGGGCGAACCGAGCAAACCATCGCAAGTGGCTCTTGGCAGTTTACGCCAGAAGATTCCGTCGGCGGGCGTATTATTGTCTATTCGTCTGAATACGGATCCGACAATTATTACCGCCTAACCTATGGCCGCAAGGTTCGGCAAGGTATCGACCTGTATCTTGTCTATGACAATAGTCCGTATCAGGACGAGCAGTATTCCATTAAACTCGTGAAGACTTTTTGAGCACCGAAATTGAATCCAATAAAGCTTTTCCCTTTATGAGAGTTCTAGTTGCAGGTTGGTATAGTTTTGAGCTGATGGGGGCGACGGCCGGAGACTTGATCGCGCGGGATCTGGTTTGCGAATGGCTTTCACAGGCCGGGATTCCGTATGATATCGCTTTGGCAACCCCCTTCCAGGGAGGCATTGATTGGGAGTCGGTCGACCCTGCCGCTTATACCCATCTGGTATTTGTCTGTGGTCCGATTGGCAATGGCCCGCCGGTCGACCGGATGTTCGAGCGTTTCTCACACTGCCGCATGGCGGGGATTAATCTGTCGATGTTGCAGAAACTGGACGAATGGAACCCTTTCGAATTCCTTTGGGAACGCGATAGTGATTGTGCCTCGCATCCGGACGTTACTTTTATGGCGGACTATCCGCAGATTCCCGTGGTTGGCGTTCTTTTGGCGCACAAGCAACAGGAATACGGTGATCGTGCCCTGCATGATGCGGCAAATGCCGCAATCGACCGATTGCTCGCGTCGCGCGAACTTGCCGTGGTGCCGATCGATACCTGCCTGGATGTGAAAAATGCAGGTGGCTTGCGGACGCCCCATGAGATTACGACCTTGATGGCGCGGATGGATGCGGTCGTGACCACTCGACTGCATGGTATGGTCCTTGCGCTCGCCCAAGGGGTGCCGGCACTTTCGATCGATCCAATTGCCGGCGGGGCGAAGATTAAGTCGCAGCGAGATGTCATTGGTTGGCCTGTTGGCTTTGGCGCGGAAGATCTGGATGATGCGGCCTTGGTCGCGGCTTTGGATCGTTGTCTCTCGGAAGAAGGGAAGCTGCAGGCAGCTGCATGTCGAGATTGGGCGCGAAAGCTGCTGAGTGAACTGCCGACTCGATTTATCGATGCGATGCAAAAAACTTAAAAGAAAGAGTTTCCGTGGCGCGAATTCTAGTCGGCAGTTACATGATTCGTTATCCACTTGGTGGAAATCTTTCTTGGGCTCTGCAAACTCTGCTCGCGTTACATCAGCTGGGGCATGAGGTCTGGATGATTGAACGGGCGGATTATGAAAATGCCTGTTTCCGCCCGAAGCTATCTGATATGAGCGATGATCCGGCTGAAGGGATCCTTACGGTGAGTGGATTGCTGGAACGATTCGGACTCAAGGATCGATGGGTATTTCTCGGTTATACGGGAGAGTTGTACGGCGTCAGCAAGCGAAGGTTGGATGAGCTATTGGGCAGTGCAGATCTTTTTGTCGATTGTGGGACGCACGGTGCTTGGATACCATACTTAGGTGGGGACTGCCGCACAGTCCTTGTCGATGGAGAGCCCGGCATGACACAGATGCGTTGGTCGAATTTGGCGAAGGAGGGAGTGCCTGTTCCCACTTACGATTGTTACTTTACGAACGGCTCACTTCTGGGAAGCGCTGAGTGCCAAGTGCCGTCTCTCGGTATCAAATGGGAGCACGTCTTCAATCCTGTTTTGCCGAATCTCTACGAGATGACTCCATTTGCGCCGGCGAGTGCGCCGTATTCGACGGTGATGAACTGGAAGTCGCACAAGCCATTCAGTTATGCAGGGCGGGAGTATGGACAGAAGGATGTCATGTTTGAACAATTCTTTGAGTTGCCCACTCGGGTGGACGCATCTCTGGAGGTTGCGATTGCGGGTGAACCGGACCGGGAGCGTCTCGTTCGTAATCGATGGTCGATGAAAAAGGCAGCCGAAGTGACCTCAAGCTATGATGCGTATGGCGATTACATCCGTGCCTCACGTGCGGAATTCTCAGTCTGCAAGGAAGTCTTTGCCGCGGCTCGAACAGGCTGGTTTAGTGATCGAAGCGCCGCTTACCTTGCTTCCGGTCGCCCTGTTGTGGTGCAGGATACTGGAGTCAGCGAAGTGCTGCCCGTTGGCGAAGGGCTGATGACATTCAGCGATTTTGATTCGGCAGTTGCCGCGATTGAATCGATTGAGGCTGACTATGCGCGTCATGCCAAGGCGGCCCGGGAAATTGCTGTCGAATATCTGGATGGACGGAAGTTGATGAACAGGGTCGTGGAGACCGCCTTAAGATAGCGAGTCAGCGATCTTGTTCGAGTCGCTTCGCATGATGTCATCGATCATCGGTGCGATTACCTTGTCCGGGCTTAAATATTCGCGTGCGATTTCGTAGGCGAGACGTCGCTGGCGCATCGGGTCGCGCTCGATTGTTTCCATGGCCGCAATTGCTTCGTCCATTGTTGTAAAGGCAAATAATCCCGAGCCGCTGGGAACGAAGCGGGACCAGGTCGTATCCTGAACGACCGCAGGGCGCCCCGCTGCGAGGTAACAGCATGTCCGACAGGAGAACCATCCGCTCCGGCTTTGGACATAGACATTCTTGGCGATACTCCACTCGCCGTAGCTTGAAGATATAAAATCAAGGTAAGTCTCCGGGGTGATGCTCGCATGATGTGCATCGATGATACCCCAACCATGATGCTCCAAGGCCGCATGGGTCGTATCATTATTATTGCCGATTGCGAGTTTCAGCTGAGTCGAACTGTACCGGAGGGGGAGGTCGATGAACTTCTCAAATTCGACGCGCTTGTCGAAGTAATCCACACCATCGTAATGCAGCCGCTTGGGAGTTTTCTCCAGATCGAGAGTCATGACGGTCGTGTAGGCCGCATCAGCCGGAATGGGATGCTCAAGCGATTTGCTCCAGGGCTGAAGTGTGGCGATCGGTCGTGTTGTGATCCAGTCGATCCCACATTTTGGAAGCCTGCAGTCCTGGTTGTGAATATTTTCCGCGTAGGTGAGGTGGACGTTGTGCAATTCCGCGACTTCCATGTATCGCGGTGCTTGTGGGCCTTCCGAGTCTAACAGCTCTTGCAAGCCAAATTGATTATAGCCTGGATCACTGTCGAGGAACACCCGTTTGCATTGATCGGACAGGTTTGTTGGCAGTGTGCAACAGCCGGAGACATTCAGGTAGATGTCGGCAGTTTGGGCGAATTCAGCAAACGCCTCGTCCGACATGCCGAATGATTTGTCTCCCAGTAACTTATAATGCCATTTGTCGGATAATTCCGGAGCGTAGCGCTCGAAAAATGATTGGATGAATTGAGCCGCATATAAGCCATCGGAAGAGGGTTCCCGGATCGATGGATTATACGGCCATGTGTTGGTGTCCTCGTGATAGAGGACGTCGTGTCCGAGTTCGTGAAATGCGAGCACGTAATGAAAGTAATCCCATGCCACACCGCCCAGAGGAAATTGGCCGACCATGCCACCGACGATGATGCGAAGCTTCGAATGGGGGGTCATATGCTTATGCTAAAAAATGGAATACTTCTCCGGCTTGCAGTCAGTTGGAACCTAGCCTGAGGCGGTCAGAGTTACATCACGGAAGACACGGATCTTTCCCGGAGTTGACCGTCTTCCAGAGTGACCGCGATGTCACAGTTCTCCAGAGTGCTCAGTCGGTGAGCGATCATGAACGTGGTGCGTCCTTCCATGAGTCGGTTGAGGGCATCCATGATAAGTTGTTCGGTCTTCACGTCGACGGCACTGGTCGGCTCGTCCAGCACGAGGATGGGGGCGTCCATGAGAAATGCCCTTGCGAGTGAGATGCGCTGGCGCTCGCCGCCGGAGAGTCGCATGCCGCGTTCGCCGACACGGGTTTGATAACCATCCGGTAGCTTCGATACAAAGTCATGTGCGTTCGCGGCTTGGGCTGCAGCGAAGACTTCCTCGTCGGTCGCTTCGGGTTTTCCATAACGGATATTTTCAGCGATACTCTCCGCAAATAAAACCGGGTCTTGAAGCACGATGCCGAATTGGCGGCGCAGGTCGGGAATCCGGTAGTCCCTGATATCTTGACCATCCAGCTGAATTTCGCCGCTAGTGACATCGTAGAAACGCATGAGCAGGCTGATTAGGGTGGTCTTTCCTGATCCGGTTCGTCCCGCAATGCCCACTTTGGTTCCTGCCGGAATCTTGAGTGTGACGCCGGAAAATACTTCCGGACAGTCGGTGTAATGGAATGCCACCTTCTTAAATGAAATTTCACCGCGGGCTTTAGAGATCTCCTTGGCGTGGGGGCGTTCCACGACTTCGTTGGGTTCTTCCAGCAGGGCCAGAGCTCGCTCAGCACTGGCAAATTGGGTTTGCAGGACCCCGACTTGTTTACTCATTGCTTTGAGCGGGGTGTAGAGCTGCGCCGTGTAAGACATGATGAGGAGCAATTCCCCGACTTTCAAGGTGCCGTTCAGCACCTGACTTGCTCCGATAAAAAGCACAAGAGCCGTTCCCACGGCAGTGGTCATCCCCAAGGTCATCCCCATGCTGCACTCGATGGCCGTGAAGCGCATGCGCGAGGTCAGGGATTTGCGCGATTGGTTGACGAAGCGACCTTGCTCACGGTCTTCTTGGCCAAACGCTTTAACGACACGCAGTGCTCCCAGCGTCTCGGGAATGACGGAGAAGGCTTCACTTTCCAGGTTTTTCTGCCGCTTCGCATTTTCCCTTAACATGGGGCGAAATAAGTGGGTAATCCCCAAAACAAAGGGTGATACCAGCACGGAGACCAGACCGAGTCTCCAATTCAGGCTAAAGGTCACGTAAAGCATCGCAACGAGACTAAAAACTGAAGCCGCCAGCGGGATCATGCCATCGATGAGCACCCAATGCATTGCGCGCGCGTCCCATTGAATGCGATAGGTCGAGTCGGCGCTTCCTTTCCGGTCGTGGAACGAGAAAGAAAGGCGCTGGACATGCCGGAAGAGTTTGGCCCGGAAATCGAGCACGATCTTCTCTGCCAACATGGTGCGCATCATGTAATCCACGGCCCATTGCACTTGAGTCAGGAAGACGATTCCAATTACGAGAATACCCGACAAGATCAGGATGCCTGTGGGGGTCTCGGTCAGGAAATCCGGTGTGAGCAGGCCCACCCAATCCGGTAGCGGTGTCTCGCCCAGTCCCGAGTCGATCGCAATTTTCAAGGGAAGTGGCGTCAGTAGCGCGATCGGTGCGGCCAGCAGGGAAACAAAGAGAAATCCGGCGAGGCCCCAACGATAGGGCTTCACTTCCTTCAAAACCCGAAAGCAGATTTCGAGATCGCTCCTCTTTTTCTCTTTAGGTTCCGAGGTCATCTTTGATCTGTTCCTTTCTGCGAGCTCTGCGTAACCGGTTAAGCGATTGAGCTGGATTCGGTTTTAGGCTGAACGGG
Organism: Coraliomargarita parva; assembly: GCF_027257905.1. NCBI lineage: Bacteria > Pseudomonadati > Verrucomicrobiota > Opitutia > Puniceicoccales > Coraliomargaritaceae > Coraliomargarita > Coraliomargarita parva. The sequence goes on along the minus strand of NZ_JAPZEI010000004.1, from coordinate 59,922 downwards.
AGTGCCGGTCGAACTTGCGGTTTCACTCGTCGTTTGAGCCGTGGGTTCGGATACAGGTTTCGACAATCCGCAGTCCATGCTGGCCCAAGCGACGAGGCGGGAGGCGGCAGTCAAGCAACGTTTGCGGCTTTGTGTGATTCTGACCACTGCGTAGATTGCGGCAAGCACACCCAGCGCCAGGGCCCAGAGCTGCCCCGTGACGACGGCCATAAGACACCAGACGATAATGGCGAAATTGAGCGCACGCTGGAATAGGGTGGTTTGCGCCGAACAACGTGCACGCGTGAAACGCCGCGGCCAGCCGAGTTCCTCTGTCGCGACGCGAATCGTGATCGCGTGCCAGTCATCGCCCACCAGCTTCAAGTCCCATTCGGCCCAGGCATCGTCGAAGTCACCGGCCCAGTTGGACTCTTCGGCCTTGCGCACGATTTCGGGCAGCAAGACCTCGCGTCCCTTTTCTGAGCTTGAATCCCAGTAGAGGTCTAAGATCTTCGAGGAAATTGGTTTGGTTTCTGCCTCGTGGTTGAGCGCTTCGATCTCAGGATGGGTTTTGTTGCGTAACCGGTGGGTCAGTCGTGTCCAACCCCGCCAAATGGGCTGCATGAAATAGAGGTAGGCCACGAGGGGCCGGCACCAACGGGGTGCGTTGCGGGGGAGGGGCGCATTGACGGCGGAGCGGACGGCCAGCCCGATGGTGCAGGCCCACATGCCCAGGCTCGCAAAGGCCAGAGGCCAATAGAGCACAGCCAGGCCCAGTACAAAGATCGCGATCAGGTGCCATTCCAGACTCATTAACATCCACGAGGAACTGTAGTTATTGTGCCGGTAGATGACTTGAAACAGCCCGCTACCAAAGTGCCCGTGGTAGATACGCTGCGCGGTGAGAGGCAGGCCAACGGCGCCGTCGCCGTAAATCACGCCCTTCCAGCGACTATAGCCGTAGCCAAAGCGCTGCGGGTGTTTGAACTGCACCATCGATTCGCTGCGGCCGTAGCCCTTTTGTTGTTTTGCATAGGCTTTGACGGACGCGCGCCGGTGGTGCCAGACCATGGCACCGGATGCGTAGCCGATTTTGTACCCGGCATCAAGGAGACGCCAACACATGTCGACATCATCACCCGCAACCCGGTATTGAGCGTCGAAGCCTCCTAGTCCCAAAAGAATGTCACGTCGGAAAGCCATATTGCAGCCGGGAATGTGCTCGGCATAATGGTCGTCCAGCATCACATGGCTGGGATTGCCCGGACTGGCGGCGGCACAGCGTGCGGGCCAACCGTCGGAGTCCGGGGTAATGTTGGGGCCGCCGATCGCTTCAACCGCCTGGTCTTTCATTCCGAGAACGAGATAATGCAGCCAGTGCTCATCGATCACGCAGTCGTCGTCGGTATAGGCCACGATTTCGCCGGTGGCGAGTTCCGCACCTTTGTTCCGCGCCACACTCAGGCCCTTGTTGACCTGTTCGAAGTAACGGACCCGTGGAAAACGCTGGGCGATCTCTCCGGTCGAATCGGTGGAGCCATCATTGACCACGATCACTTCGTAGTCCGGATACTCCAGTTTCATGAGCGACTCGAGACAGCCTTCCAAGGTGCGGGAACCGTTGTAGGAACAGACGACAACGGACACCCGGGGAAGCTCGTGTGGGTCGTAGATGCAGTCCGGGACGGCTTTCCATATCTCCCGGAGGGCCTTGGCAGCCGGCTTTTCGCTGCGATCGGAGTGCGTCACGCCAAAAAACCAATCGGTGATCTGGTGGCCCCCGGTGAACCAGTCGTCCGTATAGGCGAAGACGACGGAACCGGAGAGTCCGTGCCGGTAGACCCGCTTGAGGTGGCGGATCAGGATTTCGGCTTGTTCCTCTTTCCCCTCGCGCGAGGAATCGATGCCATACTCACCCAGGACCAAGGGCTTGTCGCCGGCCAAATGCTGGAGCCGGTCCAGATAGCGGCCGAATTTTATCTCGTCGTGGACATACACGTTGAAGCAGGTGAAGTCGCAGCCCTGTACCTCAAGGAACTCGGTTGTCGGATAATTGACGAAGGTAACCAGACATTCCGGCGCCTCGTTCTTGGCGATGGTGAGCAATTCCTCGACAAATTTTTCGACGCGACGGCGTCCCTGATAGCGCACGGCATCGACCGGGAACTCATTGACCACACTGATCGCCAGGACCGCCGGGTGGCCACCGAGCTCGCGTGCGGTTTTGCGGATGGTGTCTCTGGCACGCTCCATGGCGTACCAATCATCCAGAAAACAACGATGCTTTTCCCAAGGCACATCAATAAAGACCATCAAGTCCTGTTTGAGCGCCTCGTCGAGGAACCAGACCGGCGGAGGGAAATACACGCGCACGGTGTTGGCACCCAATTCCCGGATCTGGGCGAAATCGCGCGCGACTTGCTCCGGTTCGGGGAGGGATTCACCCGCTTGGTTTGGAGCAAAAGGTCCGTAGGAAAAACCTTTGACGTAGAATTTTTGCTTGCCTCGGCGCAGGTATTTTCCGGCGGCTACGACGCGTATTGAGGTTTCGCGAGTCGCATCTGATGCATTGGGTTGAGCGAGTCCCGCGGCAGGTTTGGCGGTGAGAGTGGTAGTCATGATAACTCAGTTAGTATACTGCTAGCCCCGACATTCGTCTGGGTTGCATTTAGCAGTTTAAATGCCCATTTAAGTGTCATTTCGATTTCACAAATTTGCAAGACCTTACGCGCCCGATTGCTCGGATTGAGTGCTCGAGCCTTGGGCGGTCCCAGCTATCCGAGGGAGTTTTTATTCTTGATATTGAAATGATTCTAGTTTCGTTAGGAGATATAGTTCTCCGGCGATTTAGGATTCAGCATTGAACAAGTTGAATGAAGTCCCATCGATGAGTATCACTGTATGCATGTCCGCAAGTGCATGTCGCACCCATTCAGGTGGACTGGCGTGGATGTATCTATCCTGGGCACAAGGTTTGGATGCAATTGGATGCAATGTCATATGGATGGAGGCGGAGCGATTCGACCCCAGTCTCTCAGAGGACGAAATCGGTCGTGCCGTGGCGGAAATTCGAGAATTTCTCATTAGTCATGGACTGCGGTCTCCACAGGTTGCTCTTGCGTCAAATACTGGCGCAGCATTACCTTGGGATGATAGCGGGCATTATCTCACACTGGATGAGGCCGCAGCACAATCCGACCTCTTCTTTAATGCTGCGTATCATGAAAGTCCGAACGTCATTAACCGTTTTCGACGCAGTGCGTTTTTTGATGGAGACCCAGGTGTGATGCAACTGTGGCTTAGCCGGGGCGATTTGGTGGTAGCCCCGCACGATATCTATTTTACCGTTGGTGAAACAGTCGGAAAGCCAGGCTGTAAAATTCCAGATGCGGGCTTGGAGTGGCATTTTATGCCGCCCGCGGTGTATCTTCCTTCCTGGCCGGTGGTTCCTGCTCCAGTTGGCGGGCATTACACCACGGTATCCAATTGGTGGTCCCGTGAATGGATCGAATGGGATGGTAAATTCTTGAGTAATGAAAAGCGAACGGCGTTTCTTGAATATATTCAAGTGCCGAAGGAAACGAGTGCGTCGCTTGAGTTATCGCTGACATTAGGCGACTCTGACCATGAAGATGTCGCCCGGTTCGAAGCCAATTGTTGGAATATTCGGCCTATCATTTCGAAAGACTGGACACCGGCGGCGTATCACCGCTATGTGCAGCAATCCCGCGGTGAATTCAGTTGTGCCAAACCGTTTTATGTTCTGCTCGATACGGCTTGGATTGCTGACCGGACACTGCACTACATGGCTAGCGGACGACCCGCCGTTTTGCAGGACACCGGGCCAAGTTCCTTATTGCCGGGGGACGAAGGGGTGATTCGTTTCCGTTCGCCTTCGGAAGCTGCGAAGGCCCTTGAGGCGGTTGAAGCCGATTATGATCGGCACAGCCGCCGTGCCCGGCAACTCGTCGAGGAACATTTCGATGCGACGAAACTCGCTAAGCGAATGCTTGAACGGGCTTTGTCGTAAGCCTCGTTTCGAAGCGGTATTAGGTGCCGAAGCGTTCCGTTTGAAGGAAGAACTCGGAAGCATCAAGCGCCATGATTTCGGCGGTTTGGCTGGCTTCCTTGCCCGTGGTCGATTCTTCGATCAGGGCGTGCAGGCAATCGCTCAGGAGGATCCGTGGTCTGGCCTGCAGAGTGTCATAGACCGCATCGATACTTGAGGGCAAGGTTGCGCTTTCAGGTAAGCCGAACTGCACGAGCTGGGTGGCGATGTGGCGTAGCACGGTTTTGAGGTCGTCGAGCCGCTGGGCAAAATTATGCAGGTTCAGCGTCCATTGGGCGAATTGCATGTAGAGGAGGAGGTAGATGTCCCCGTTGCGGTGTCCCATGTCGAGGGAGGCCACCAGACGGACGTTGTTGAAGTACTCTTTGAAATTGTGGGCGAGCTTCTGCTGGAAGGCTTTGTCCATGGTCTGAATATCGCGCAGGAAGAGCGTGCCCCCGCAGGCATCGTTCAGGGCGGCGTCCAGTATATCCGAAATTTCCTGCCCGGATTCATCCTTCTGACCGGGCAAAGGAAGCCGTTTACAATCCAATTCCACGTATTCCTGCTCCCTTAGGTGTCCCGCTCGGTGTAGGTGACGTGCGATGAGGCTACAGGCCATACTGTCGTCGCTTTCGATCATGAACGGGGTCTCGTACTGCTGATCCAGGGCCAGGCGTATTAATTTGCGGTAATTCAGGGCATCCTGCGAGCGGCCGAGCAGGGGCAGGCAGGTTTCAAGGCGGTCGGTCGGATGACCGTGGTGTCGGTTCGGGGTATTGTATTCCATTTCGGTCAGGGGGATGTCTTTGAAAAGGGTATTCTGGATCGAGTGCATGATCTGCTGGATCTTCACCGGCTTCACGAACAGTTCGCAGTTTTCGGTGACTCTGGCGAACTCCCGGATTGCTTTGTCAGGGAAGCCTGTAAACAGCATGCAGGGGACTTCCGGGGCCAGCTCGCGGATTCGACGGATGACTGCAATCCCGTCTTCCGGTTCCATCTTGTAGTCCGACATGACCAGGGCATGGCGGGTCGGATCGAAGTGTTCCAAGGCTTCGCGTCCGGAACTGACGCAGTCGAGTTCGCAGGGCAGATGTCCGCAGGCTAGATTGAACAGTTCGAGACAGCTTTTGCTGTCGTCGATGATCAAGAGCGTTTTTTTTTTTCATGGCTACGTTAGCTCATAACGTAACTGAGCGAGGTATAAACTTAGCATTTTTTTTACTGTCCGGTCAATTGCAAAAGCAGATCAGCCGCTCGTTTCATCGTCTTTACCATTATACCACATCGAATCGGGACATCGGCGCGAGTCGCTGTACGGGCTAGGGGGGAGGGTGATTTTTAGTTCGTAGTCAAACCTGTATCTCGTACCGTGAGTTTTTTCTGTTGGTTCCCTGTTTGTATGAAACAATCCCTTCATTCTTCTGCCCTACTGGGCGTTCTCTGTGCTGCTTTTCTTGCCTCCTCGCTCTGTGCGGAAACGGCGACGAAATCCGCGGAGGCCTTGTGCCGGGATTTAATACAGTCCCTCAACCTGCGCGAGCCTCAGGCTTCCGGAAATCAGGATTCCCCGCCAGCACTTCGTCGGCCGGCGGCGATCAGCAGTCTGCGGACGGAACTCGAGCAGCGGGTGCTTCCGGATATCCTCAAGGAGGAGTGGAATCAGCCCCGGCTCGTTCTGCAACGGCAGTTGTCGAACCTGAACGACGCCGAATTTCGTGACGCGGTGCAGGCCTTGCTGGATAAGGTTCTTGAGGAAAAGCAGGCTCAGAAAGACCGTTTGATCGAGCGCTTCAAGGCCTTTGAGGCGCAGGTGGCCGCCGGACTCATGGACTATACCGAGGCGGACGAATTGGACGGGCCCATTCAGAAGGTGAACCTTTTGGAGCAGGCAATCGCACGCGTTCCCTATTGGGATTCCGGGGAGCGGCCCGACTCCAGCCGCATGCGGGACCTGTTGATGAATTGGCAGGAGTATCTGTATTACCGCAGTCGTGGTGACATTGCTGAAGTCAAAAACAGGTTGAAACGGTTGGAAAACCTACTTGGCCGCTATCCTCTGATTGCCCGGTCCCAGATCCTGGCCCTGCGGGAAAGGGCCGGTCCGGACCAGCTTGAGAATGAAATCTTCAAGGCGCTGGATACCTGCCTTGCTGAGATGGACGGACCTGAGTCCTATCCCCAAGTCCTGGATGCCTTGCAGCAGTTGTACAAGCAAAGTGAGCGCAACCACAAAGTGTCTTCCTATCTTTCCGTGACCAAAGCCTTTGTTGAAGCCAGGCAGGCGATTGAGGCCAAGAATCCGGAGGCGGCGTTTTCGAAACTGAACGGGACCCGACATGCCGCGGGCTATGGCAACGATCCGGTTCTCGTCCGCGAACGAAGTCGATTGATCCTTGAGGCCTTGGCCATCGGCTTGGAGCCGGAGCTGCGGCCGAAAGCCGATGAATCCATTGCCCTCTATGTAGATCGTGTGGCATCCGCCTTGGGGGGCCAAGCGGCATGGTCTGAACTGTGGCGGTTTTTAGACCGTGTTCAATTGAGTCAGGAATTCATAAACGCTTCGTGGGTCTATAACGAGCGTCGCTTGACGGCCTCGCTGGTGGCCGGTTTGCGTTATGAAGGGATCGGCCAGATGGAGAGCGCTTATCAGTTCTATGCCTCGGTGATCAAACAAGTGTGCCGATTCAACCAGGCGAAGGGCGCTTCGGATGGCATCCAGCGACTGACTGCTCAAGATCCGGAGCTTCCATTCCGAGCAAAGCAGCAGCAGGAACAATTGGATGCCATCCGCGATATGGCCAAGGAAGCCATGCAGCGTAGCCCGGGGCAGCTTCCCCCGCATCTAATGGAGGTCAATGCATTGGAAAAGTGGATCGAATCGACCGCGCGGGAGGTGCTGGCAAAGGAGTTGGCGCCTTCCATGCCAGAGGCGGATCCTTTTGTTCAAGAAAACGTGAGAACTGCGTCGTCTCCGGCAACCGCAACCCGCTTTGAACTGAGCTATTTGGACGATGCTGAGAATGAGGTCACTGCTGTATTTGGCGAGATGACGCAGGATGCCACCCCGAGCCTACGATTGATTCAGCGTCCGCACCTCGATCTGGATCAGGTCCAGTCGATTGAAATTTTAAACACGGTGCCGCTGGAGGTCCTTAAGAACTGGCCGAGCCGCTTTGCCAGCCGCAGTGAAGTGCCCCGCACGAAATTGAAGATCCATCTGCGCGACGGTACGCTGGTCGAGGACGAGATGTACAGCACCTTGTACCTGAGTTTCCGGGACGCGACCAGCAAGCAGCGGATCAAGCTGCACCCTTGCCGGATCTTGAGCGTCAAGCGTGTGCCCCTGCAGGACTAAGCGCTGATCGGTTCGGCCTCGTCCTTCTCGATCTTCAGGTTTTCGATGATGAATTCCTGACGTTCGGGCGTGTTCTTGCCCATGTAGAAGGTCAGCAGGTCCTTGGTGGTCATGCCCTTCGGGATGATGACCGGGTCCAGGCGAATGTTTTTGCCGATAAAGTGGCTGAATTCGTCGGGCGAGATCTCGCCCAGCCCTTTGAAGCGGGTGATCTCGGGCTTCGGGCCGCACTCCTGAATCGCCTTCTGGCGCTCCTCATCGGAGTAGCAGTAGCGGGTGATCTTTTTGTTGCGGACACGGAAGAGGGGGGTCTGAAGGATGTGCAGATGCCCCTGCTTGATCAGTTCCGGGAAGAACTGCAGGAAGAAGGTGATGAGCAGGAGGCGGATGTGCATGCCGTCCACGTCGGCATCGGTGGCGATCACGACGTTGTTGTAGCGCAGCCCGTCGAGCCCGTCCTCGATGTTGAGGGCATCCTGCAGCAAATTGAACTCCTCGTTCTCGTAGACCACCTTCTTGGTCAGGCCAAAGGAATTGAGCGGTTTGCCCTTGAGCGAGAAGACCGCCTGCGAATTCACGTCGCGGGCCTTGGTGATGGAACCGGAGGCGGAGTCACCCTCGGTAATGAAGAGGGTGGAATCGAGGCGGCCGTTCTTATTGGTGTCGAGGTGAACCCGGCAGTCCCGCAGCTTCTTGTTGTGGACCTTCGCCTTGCGGGCGCGTTCGCGGGCGAGCTTCTGGATGCCCTTGAGTTCCTTGCGGTTGCGCTCGGAATCCTGGATCTTGCCCAGCAGTACCTTGGCCGCTTCCGGATTGCGGTGCAGGTAGTTGTCCAGTGCCTGCTTGATGAAATTGTTCATGAAGGTCCGCACGGTCGGCCCATTGGGCCCCATGTCCTGCGAGCCCAACTTCGTCTTGGTCTGGGACTCGAAGACCGGATCCTCGACCTTGACGCTGACTGCGGCACAGATGGAGGTGCGGATGTCGACGGCGTCGAAGTCTTTCTTGTAGAAGTCCTTGATCGTCTTGGCCAGGGCTTCCCGGAAGGCATTCAGGTGGGTGCCCCCCATTGTGGTGTGCTGGCCGTTGACGAAGGAGTAGTAGTCTTCGCCGTAGGATTCGTTATGGGTAAAGGCGATTTCGATATCCTTGTCCGCGAGGTGGATGATCGGGTAGAGCGGGTCGCCATCCAGCTTGTTTTCCAGCAGGTCGCGCAGACCGTTCTCGGATTTGAACTTCTTGCCGTTGTAGACGATGGTCAGCCCGCTGTTCAGATAGGCGTAGTTCCAGAGCATGTCCTCCACGTAGTCCTCGCGGAAGCGGCACTTGCCGAAAATCTCCGGGTCCGGATCGAAGCGCAGGGCGGTGCCGTTCTTGGCATTCGCGACGGATTTGTCCTTCTTGTCCTCGGTCGTGACTTCGCCGCGCACGAACTCGACCGCACGGGTCCTGCCCTCGCGGAAGGCCTCGATCTTGAATTCGGAGGAGAGGGCGTTGACCGCCTTGATCCCCACGCCGTTCAGGCCGACCGATTTCTTGAAGGCCTCGGAGTCGTATTTCGCACCGGTATTGATCTTGGAGGCGCAGTCCTTGAGCTTGCCGAGCGGGATGCCGCGTCCGAAGTCGCGCACGGATACGTGGGTGCCGTCGATATTGACCTCGATGATCTTGCCGTGGCCCATGACAAACTCGTCGATCGAGTTGTCGATGACCTCTTTGAGCAGGATGTAGATGCCGTCGTCGGGCGAGGAGCCGTCGCCCAGTTTCCCGATATACATGCCGGGGCGCAGGCGGATGTGTTCTTTCCAGTCGAGTGACTTGATGTTATCTTCGGTATAATCGGCGGACATTTAAAGAGTGAAAGTGAAGGTGAAGGTGAGGGGAGAGTTTGAAAGTGGGAAAGTGCTCTATTCGATGACGAATAAATTTTTTGGTGAGGCGGCGGGCACGGCCTTGCGGTTGACGCTCTCGTCGAAGGTCGCCAGACAGGCTTCGTGCGCCGTCGCGAGTCCGAGTAGGTAGATGTCGGTGATCTGTTTCGAGCCTAGAATGTAATCCGTCCTGAAAATCGATTCGTCGGCGAGACTGAGGCGGTCTTCAAAAAAGCGATGATCCTGTGCGGCAATAAAATTCTTCAAGCGCCGAATGACTTCGGCCGGTGCCAGGCGGATCTGCTTGCTGTAGCCGGGGTTCGTCAAGATCCGGACCAAGCCGTTTTCGGTCAGCGGGCAGGTGGCGATGCCTTCCGCTGCTTGCGATTCAAGCCAAGCGTGCGCCCGGTCGTTGAAGATATGGTCGGCGTCGAATAGGGCGATTAAGACGTTAACATCCAGCAAGGCGCGCATCAAATCCCTTCCTCATCCATGAGTGCCTGCACCTGATCGAGCGTGACCGGTTCCCCGCGCGCAGGCAGCATTTCGATACCGTTGCGCATCGTTGAACCGGGCTTCGATCCCGGACTCAAGCCACGACGAGCCAGCCGCGAAAGGACCCGCCCCGTCGTCGTATGCTCACGGGCCGCAATCTCTTTGGCGGCTTTGAGCACATCCGCTTCAATATCAAGGGTGGTGCGCATGCATCTGATGTAATCGCATCAGATGCGATTTGGCAAGTCATGAATTTGAATCGAGGCCAGTTAGATATTCCTTCGCCGTGCACACGGGTAGGCCTCGTTTCAAGAAATTTAGGAAGTGTTTTTTGTTTTCGGTGACGATGACGGATGCTTTCGCATCGAGGGCGACGCGTCCAATATGAAAGTCGTAAATCCGGCCTCCCGAAACCGGTTGCTTTGCCGCCTCGATCAATAAGTTGGCGCTGGGTGCCTGCACTCCAACGACTTGCATCCGGTCGAAAATTTCCTTGTGAACCAATTCGGCGGCGAGTTCCGGTGTGAGGCGGTATTCTTCCGGCAACCGCGTTGTCACCGAATAAAATTCCAGACAGCAGTGCCAGGCCGTAAAGGCTTTAGGGATACTGCCTTCGGCGAGCCGGTCTAGCATCTCGATCGAGCTCTCGGATTGAGGTCCGAAGTCGATGAGACCACCTATCAGAATACTGGTGTCGAGAAAAGGCGCGTTCATCCGGGCCAGCGATTGCGTTCCTCTTCGACTTGTGCCGCGATGTCGATCCCTTTGGTCGATGGGCGGGTGGGACGAGCAATGAGCCGGTTGCCCCGTTTTTCGATTTGTGGTGGGGGCACGTCCCGACTGAGGTGGATGGCTCCGTTTTCAAAGCTGACGGCGATGGGGGTTCCCGGTGTCAATCCCGCTCGCCGACGCAGGTCTGCCGGGATGACAACTCTTCCGGCTTTATCGATGGTAATCGGCATGGTAGATAATATGGTAGACTATGTGCCATTAGTCAAACCGGAACCTGGCTTACCAGATTACCTCGACGCAGCCGGATTCTGTGATCAAGCGGTCTTTCGTGATGAGTGGCAACTGATGGTGTCGGGCGGTCGCGACGATGATTCGATCAAACGGGTCGGATTGATCCAGCGGCAGAGTGTAGGCGCTCGCGGCGATGCTGGCATTGATCCGTAGAACGTTAAAATTCATCTCGGCGAGCTCCAGCGTTTTCGCAAGGGGGTGTTTGGAGGGAATGCGGCCTTTGTGCCATAGCATCGCAATTTCCAGCAGACTGACATCTGCAATACCGAGTTCGTTGCGTGCACAGTTTTGGATACAGTCGAGGGCTCTCGGGCTCAACCGACTATCATTTTCGGCAATCCAGATGAGTGCGTGCGTGTCCAGTAAAGCCTTCACAGAGAGGGCTTCCACTCATCGTCCGTAGTTGTGGGGCCGACAATATCATCCGAAACATAGCCGAAGCACCCCTGCATGCAGCCCAGAAGGCTGCCGCCTTTCGGTTTTTCAGCGGTGATCCGCAGGTCGCCCTCGCGGGTGTGGACGATGACATCTTCGCCCGATAAAACAGCTCGCCGGACTTTGGGGAACTCCCGCAGGAGGGTGCTGACGTTGGTTTCCATGGCTTTAATTTGTCAAATAATTTGTCAAATGTCAATGCGCGGTGCCTCTCTAGACCCAACACAGGGTGGATAGAAGCCGCTGTCGCGTCTTCTCTACGGGAGTTCTCTGGCTAAGACACACCAGAGTCGAGGTGAGGATCGAGGCTTACTCGTCGGCATTGGCACCGACTTTCTCAAGTACGCTTTCGACGTCGAGGAAGTCATTGCTCTGGGTGGAAACGGTGATGTCGCCGAGCTTGAGCTGTTGGACGATTTCGAAAGCCACCAGGTTTTCACCGCCCGGGGTGTTCAAGGCGGTGGCCTTGAGGCGTTCGCCTTCGGCCTGTGCTTCCTTCTCGAGCAGAGTGCCCTTTGCCTCGAGTTCGGCCTTGTAGAGGTCGGCATCGGCCTTGAGCTTGGCGGCGGCGAGACGGGCGTCGGCGTTGATCTGGGCGATTTCCTTGTCGGTCTCGGCCTTCATGGTCAACTGCTTGGCCTTCAATTCCTGCTCGATCACGCGGACCTTGGCTTCGGTTTCGGCGGCGATCCGGTTGGTCTCACCCTTCTTTTCCTCGGCCAGAGCGCGTGACTTGTTCAGCTCGACGTCCTGGTCGGCCAGTTTCTTGTCCAGAATCTTACGCTCGTAGGAAGGGTCGAAGGCGATGTCACGGATCAGGATGTCGATCAGGTCGATACTGCTTTCGGCAAGCTCGCTTTTGAGTTGCTTGGTGGCTTCGGTTGTTTTGACCCGGCGCACATCCGGCGCATAGAACTGCTCGGTCAGCATGGTACCGAAGACATCGCGGATGGTCTTTTGCACTTGGTCACGGACGATGCCCTTGTAGCGCAGTTCGGAGCCGAGCTTTTGATAGAGCTTATGCACCTCACCGGGGCTGACACGGTATTTCACCGTGACGTCGAGGCGCACGGTGTAGCCGTCCTTCGACTTCAATTCCACCTGGCCGGGGCCGCCCACGGGCGTGGAGTCGAGGTAGCGCTGCGAAGTGGAGGAGAGGCGGCTGAAAATACTCTTGGTTTCCTGCCGTTCCTGCTCGGTGGTGAACTCGGTGGTCTGGACGGTGGAGTCGAAGACGTTCCAGGTGTCGAGCAGCGGGATGTCCCGGTGCCAGCCGGGGCCGTAGTCCGCTTCGACCACGCCTTTCGCTCCGAAGACGGCATACTGCTGGGTACGGACCCCGGTCTCACCGAGGTCGATGCGGATGAAGAGGAACTTGGCGGCGATGAAAATACCGGCAACGGTCAGAACGATGAGAAGAGAAAGAAGTTTAATAAATTTCATGATGCTAACTGGGTCGGGAGTGTGTGATACGGATACCCTTAGTTGGTCTTCTTTTTGATGGCTGCGGCTTCGTCCTGATAGGTCAGGCGCTCGGTTTTGCTCTCAATTGTAAAGGGCTGGCCGGTGATCGTCATGTCGCCGACTTTTCCGGCGTAGGCACGTTTGACCAGATTGACACCCCCGATGCCCGCGTAGGCTTCGGCCATGGCGGTCAGCGCCTCGCCCTCGGCCTTGGCTTTGACCAGGATGGCCTGCGAGTTCTTGTCGCGCTGGTAGTAGGTGGCATCCGCGCCGAGCTTGGTGTCGATGACATAGGCTTCCGCCTCGCGGACGTCGCGTTCGGCCTTGGCCTTGGCTTCAACCACCAGCTTTTGCATTTCCCCCGCGTAGGAGGCGAGCACGACTTCCTTCTTCTTGGTCGCTTCGACCACACGGAAGATCTGGTTCTGGCGGGCGGCGTTGGCCTTGGAGATTTGCTCCTCCACTTCCTGGTCGGCCAGCTTCTTGGCCCGGATGCGTTCTTCGTATTCCTTGTGGAAGCTGAACTTCTCGGCAATCACACTGGTGACCTCGATGCCGTAGGGGTTGAGCAGTTGATTGAGCTCCTCCATGGCGGTTTGCGCCTTCAGGTTCCGCACGCTGGCGTCATAGAATTCCTCGGTCGTCATTTCGCCAAAGACGGCGCGGCAGACGGAGCGGGAATAGTCGCGCACCCATTTGTACTTGTAGGCATCGTCCAGGCCGGAAGTCCGGACCACCTCTTCGACTTTGTCGCGCTGAAGCTGATAGTTGATCGTCAGATCAAGGAAGACATCCGAGCCGTCGACCGTCTTGATCCGCAGGTCGTCGCGGCCGCTGCGTTCCCCGCGTTTCGGGTCCGCCACCATTTCGAGGCGCTGCACGGTCATGTCGAGCAGGTGGAAAGTGTTGAGCAGTCCGTTGTAGATGTTGGTTCCGGATTCGGCGATCACCTCAACCTTGCCGCTGACGTTGTTCACCTTGATCCCGACTTCTGTCCCTGAGACCCGCTGCACGCGGAAAGAGACCAGGGAGAAGACGGTCAGTGCGATCAGGGCAAGGAGCACCAGGATCATGGAGCCCTTGTAGCCTTGCAGGAGCGAAAAGGCCGGGTTGGAGGGGCGTCGGAATTGGATGGGAGGTGGTTGGTCGTTCATGTGTTGTTTGTACGGGAGCAATCTTGTGTTAGAGCTCAGGCAGCGGCTTGGCCGGCGTTTTCAGGATCTTGAAGAAGCAAAGGACGGCGGCGATCAGGCCACCGAAGAAAAGAATGGGGAAGGGGAGCTTGGCGGTGACGGCGAGAAGCAGGCAGGCCAAAAGGATGGCGAAGGAGGCGGACAGGCCCTTGATCAGGCGCACCTCGAACTCCTCCCGGATGGCACCCGGAAATTGGCGGATGAAGCGGTCATGGCGGTCGTAGGCGGCCTTGGGGTAGCGCAGGCCTGGCAGTTCCCAGCTGTTCAATTCCGGATTAAAGCGCAGGGCGCCTTTTTGGTTCAGTTCCTCCAACCGGAGCTCGACTTTCTTGAACGGCAGGCGTGAGTGTCCGGCAATCTCACTTGTGGTGACCGGCGAGGGGAGATTTTGTGCCAGATAGACCAGTTCGTGCTCCCAGACGGCTTCGGCGGGCCAGACCTCCTGTTCCGCCATCACCGAGAGCTCGTTTTCGACGGTTTTCCGGACTTCCGCACGGATTGCGGTGAATTCCGGCCCTTCCAGCGGCTCGTTCGAATAGACACAGCTTTGAGGGGCAAAGTGCTGCGGGGGCTTGTTGAGCGAGTCCTCAAACACATAGGCGCGGAGCGAGTCTACGTCTTGGCGCGCCACGCGGTCCGAGGCCGATAGTTCTTCAAGGATTCCTTCAACCTGTGTGAGGCTCAGGGGGAGGAAGGGCAGCAATTGTACCGGATACAGGATGCCGCCCTGCGAGGCAGCAAGCTGCTCCGCCAGGTTTTCCGCGACAACCGTCCATATCGGGTGATTCATTGGCCTGACGTTGTAGAGACTGGGGCAGCCTTGTCAGCCGAAAACCGAAATTTCCTTGGCTTTTGGATGCTGGACTCGGCCGCTCATGTCGGGCATAGATCGACCTAATGGCTGACACAGGCACGCAGATACTGGAACGAATCCGGACGGAGGCCGAGGCATTGGGCTTTCATTCCGTGCGCGTGGCGGCCGTGCCGATCGAACTTCGCCGTGAGTACTACCGGCAGTGGATCGATAGCGGTCAACACGGCAGTATGGCATGGATGGAGCGCAATAATGACCGGCGCCTGCATCCGGAAAATGTCCTACCGGAGCTCCGGTCGATCATCGTGCTCGCCCTGAATTATTACCAGCCGGACCCGGATGATCGCCCGTATCGGGTCGCCAAATACGCATTGGGGGACGACTACCACAACTTCATGCTCAAGCGCTTGAAGAAAATCTGCCGTTTCCTGCGCGAGGACTATGGCGGGGAGCAGCGCCCCTATGTCGACACCGGGCCTCTTCTGGAAAAGCCGGTGGCGGCTGCGGCCGGTCTGGGCTGGCAGGGCAAGAGTACGATCCTCATCGAACCGGGGCGGGGAACTTGGTCCTTTCTCGGCAATATCCTCACCACGCTGCAGTTGCCCGCGGATGAACCGGTTCCGGACCGCTGCGGACGCTGTACGCGCTGCATCGACGCCTGCCCGACCGGCGCGATTACCGGTCCCTACCGGCTGGATGCTTCCAAATGTATTTCCTATCTCACGATTGAACATGACGGGGCGATCCCGCTGGAGTTTCGCCGGGTGATCGGTGACCGACTTTACGGCTGTGACGAATGCCTCGATGTCTGCCCTTGGAACAAGTGGGCGCGGATGACGGAGGAGGGGCGCTTTGCGGTGCGCGAGTTGCCGCCCCTGCGCGAGATGCTGGCATGGGATGAGGCTACTTTCGCCGGGCGTATGCAGGGCTCGCCCATGCGCCGTCTCAAGCTGCACCGCCTGAAGCGGAATATCTGTATTGTTCTGGGCAATACGGGCGGCGAGGCGGACCTGCCTGCCTTGCGCGAGCTTTGCCGGTCGGGAGAGCCCGGACTTGTGGAGCAGGCGGGGTGGGCGATCGCGGCGATTCTCGCACGCGGACAGTAAGCTGCGGCGTGCCGACGGCGCTAGTTGCCGCTCTTCATCTTGATCAGTGCCACCCCGAGGAGCAGGACGACGAGGCAGGCCGCTTTCGGTCGGAAATTCTTTTCCTTGTGCAGGAAGATCCCCCCGAGGAATGTCACGATGACCGCACAACGCCGGATCGGGGAGATCACCGCAATCAGGGCGTCCTCCTGTCCGATTGCGGTGAAATAAAGGAAGTCGGCCGCAAGTAGTAGCAGTCCGATGCAGGGGATGCTCCAGCGCCAATGGAAGATGCCCCGTGGCCAGGCGCCCTTCAGCCAGAGGACATAGAAGGGTAACATGACGAGTACGAGGTAGAGCGAGAACCAGGCTTGGACGACGGCCGGTTTCAGTGCGGCGTTTTGCAGGAGGAATTTGTCGTAGATGGCGCTGCAGGCGCCCAGCAAGGTGGCCGCAAGCATGCAGGCGATCCATTTGTCCCGGTGGAAACGGATGCCTTCCAGTTTGCCGACGAAGGAGAATGCGTAGAAGGCCAGCAGGACGACAACAATGCCCAGCCATTGCCACAGGTTTGGCTGTTCGCCCATTAGGAGCACCGCCATGAGGATGGTCCAGAGCGGGCTGGTGGCCCGTACCGGACCTGCGATCGAGAGTGGCAGATGCTTGAGTGCGAAGTAGCCGAAGATCCAGGATGAGGCGACGAGTGCGGATTTGAAGAACAGTAGGAGGTGTTGTCCCGCACCGATGGGCTCCACCAGGAAGGTGTCACTGGGATAGGTTTCCGGTGACAGGCCGGACCAGATGACAAAGGGCAGCCACACCGCCGCGCCGCTGACGATACCGAAGAAGAGCACCGGGAGGACGGCGTTCTCTTTCAGGGCATGTTTCTTGGCGAGATCGTAGAAGCCCAGAAGCAGGGCGGAGAGAATGCTGAGGAGGACCCAGGACACGGATATGCGGGTTTGATGTTGAAAGCTTTGGATTTGGATTGCTGCGGACCAGCCTTCCAGCTACTAAGCGGGCATGTTGACAAAATCCAAGGTGATTTTCGCATCCGTGATCGTGTTGGGCCTTTTGGCCTGGTGGTTGTTTCCCTTCGGAGGGGAGGAAGCGGCGATCAAGAAGCAGTTGAAGGAGATCGTCGCGCTGGTCGAAAAGGAGAATGCGGAATCCATGATCGAGGCCGCCATGCGCAGCCGGAAATTATCCGCCTTTTTTGTCGATGGTGCCCGTATCGAATACCTGCCCGGTCGTTCTGTGCGCGTCGAAGGTGATGTTATGGCCGGTGCTTTTCTACAGGCGCGCGGCATGGCCGAATCTATTTCCATTTGGGTGATGCGGCATGAGGTGGCGTTGGCCGAAGATGCCGCTTCGGCGGTCTCCACGGTGAAAGCCAGTGCCGGGGTCTCCATGCAGGGCGGTGAAACCGAGAGCCAGACCCTGACCCACCAGCTGGACTGGCGCAAGGTCGATGGCGACTGGCGTATCTCGGGAGTGCAGGTCATTTCCGACTGATTGGGCCGCGCAGGATTGTATTGCGCTTTGGCCCGCGATCCCAAAGATCGCTCAAACCTCAACCCTCTACCTACCATGTCGATTGCCTTCTTTAGTTCCGAGGGGCGCCTCGGTCGTGCGCCTTTTATCGTACGCTGTGTGCTGCTCGCAGCCCTGGTCCTCGTTGTCTATGCTGCCTCCCATACTTTTTTTGGGCATTGGCACCATGGTAACCATCAGCCGTTGGGCTATTTCGTGGCCCTCGTTACGGCTCTACTCTGCTGTTTCGTTCTGCTCATGCAGCTGGTCAAGCGCCTGAAGGACGCCGGTAAGCATCCTTTCCTTTCCATTCTGTTGCTGGTGCCCGGTGTGAACTGCCTGCTGGTGCTGTATGCGGCGGCACTTCCCTCAAAGCGATAGGAAGCGGAAGTACCCGGTCGGCTAGTGCGCCTCTGACTGCAGCGCACGCCACTCGGAGGGGGAACGTCCGGTCTGGGTTCGGAACCAGCGTGTCATGTGCGCGGCATCATAGAACTGTAGTTGGGCTGCGATCTCCTTGATCGAGAGTTTTCCCTTGCGAATCTCTTTTTGTGCTTCGTCCAGGCAACGCGAGACCAGCCATTGGTGGAGGCTTAGGCCCGTACCGGACTTGAAGATCCGGTTGATTTGGGGCCGCGAGAGTTGCACGGCCTGTTGCAGCGCGGAAAAATCGATTGGTTGAATGCTGATCCGGTCCCGGTAGTAGTCCATGATCGTGAAGACCCGGGGGTCTTCCAGGCCCAGGCCTGTTTCCGGCGCTTGTCGGTCCCGTAGTTGATGCCAGAGGCTGAGCCATTCGTAGAAGACCGCTTGTTGATGGCAATAGTCTGCCGCCTGTAGGGGGGCGGGCTTGCCTTCCGTGACTTTCGGGTTGAGGCGGCAGAGTTGCCGTGACACCCGTAGCAGTGGTGAATCCGCTTCGTCTTGTTCGACACGCACGGGGATGAGCGGGGGCAGGTAATCGAGGCCGTGCCAGCGAATTTGAAAGCGAATCGATACAATTTCCGACTGGTCCTCGAATCGGTGCGCGCGCGGGCACATCGGATCAAAAAAGATCCAGTTCCCTGACTCTCCGATGATGCGTTCTCCGGATTGCTCGATGAGCACGCGACCCTTATTAATATACCAGCTAGTGTAGTATACTTCCGTGTGGCGGGCTTGTCTGGAGTATGCTGGGTGGACAGGCGCATCATAGGTTGCACCTAATAGATAGTTTGGTTTTTGAAAGCTGCTTTGCGACATGCGATGAGTAGAATATACAATTTTAAGGTGCTTTTGTATAGGTCTTTCTGCTGGTCTGTCCGGTCGATCGTGGACAGCTTGGAGGCATGAACGCTGATTCGTCTGAAAATGCCTCCAACACGCTGCCTTTGATCCAGGATGTGGATGTCCTTGTTATCGGTGGCGCTTCAGCCGCTGTGAGCTTTGCCCGTGAAGCTGCGGCTTCGGGACTCAATGTGTACCTGGTGGCGCCCCGTTCCTACCTGGGAGAAGATATTTGTGGATTGTGCCGTTATTGGCCGGAATCGGCCGCGAGTGCCGAGAAGCTGGTTGCGGATGTGTTTGGCGATGGCAGTCGGCCGCCGCGCCCCTTGCAGGTAAAGCTTGTGTTGGAACAGGCACTGGTCGAAGCCGGAGTCGATTTCCTGTTTAACGCGCAACCGGCCGGTGTGCTTCGGGATGTGGAAGGCTGCGTGACCGGAGCGGTGATTGCCAACCGTGCCGGGCGTCAGGCAATCCGGGCCCGTCTTGTGGTGGATGCATCGGTGGATGGGCAGTTCCTGGCCCAGGCCGGAGTGGATGCATTGCATCGTTTAGAGGGGGTGCAGCAGGTCAATTGGGTGACGCTTTGTGACGGGGAAGGTGGCGCGGTGCCCGGTCTTGAGGTCGAGGAGCTTCCGGGCTACGCTATGGAGGATTATACGCTTTCGGCTCGCCGCTATCGCACGGAGGTTGATTTCGGTACTGGTTCGCCCCAGGCAGTGTCCGCAGTGTTGACTGGCCTGACTCGTGATCTTTGGGTGCCGACGGAATATCGCCACCAAACCATGCTGCGTCCGCAGCTGCCTTGTGTTAGTGCTCGGCCGGTCTTACAGGATCTGATGGTACAGCCCGGCCTCTTGGCTCTATCGGAATCGATGCGCTTGGCGGGCGGCCAGGAAGCGGTCTTTGCCGACCCTGTGGCGGCCATGGAAACAGGCGCGGCTTTGGGATCTCAGGTACTGGCATTCTTGCCCTCTCAGTCGGTCGCTCAAATGTCGTTTTCCCTGTCACAGGCGGAGCCGGTCAGCGAGGGCGCCATCAAATCGCTCGGCCGGGGGCTGCGGGGCTGGGGCGGAGTGGCTGCGGCAGTGAGTTATGAGCCGAATCTGGTTCCCGTTCTTGCCGACTACGACGTGGTGGTCGTAGGCGGCGGTACCGGTGGGGCGCCTGCCGCGATCGGAGCGGCTCGTGCCGGTGCCCGTACTTTGGTGCTCGAAGCCTGTTCGGCGCTCGGTGGTGTGGGCACGGTGGGGCAGATCGCCAAGTACTGGCACGGGAATCGAGTGGGCTTCACCTCGGAGATCGATCAAGGGGTCAATGCCTTGGAGCCTCAGGAGTCGGTTGCCCAGTCGACCGAGATCTGGACGGCTTCGGTCAAGGCGCAGTGGTATTTGAAGACCGGATCGGGCGAGGGGAGCGATTACTGGTTTAATACGATTTGCGTGGGTGCCTGGGTGGTCGATTCGGTGGTCCGCGGTGTGCTTGTGGCCGGGCCTTATGGCTTCGGTCTGGTCAAGGCCGCCTGTGTGGTCGACAGCACCGGCTGTTCGGATATTCCGGCCGCCGCGGGGGCGCCGACCTGTGTGATCAGCAAGGATCACGTGGCGGTCCAAGGCACTGGCTTGGCCGGGATGAAGCCGGGCCGTGAATACCATAACTCGGACCACGGTTTTTCCGATGATACCGATGTGGTTGATGCAACCGCCTTTTTTGTCAGTTCGCGTCTCAAGTTCCCGGATGATTTCGACTCCGGCGAATTGGTGGATTCCCGTGAGCGTCGGCAGATCGTCGGAGACCTCAGCGTGTCTGCGGTGGATATTCTTTTCCAGCGCCGCTTCCCGGATACGATTTGCGTGGCGACATCGAACTTCGACACGCACGGCTTTACGGTGGACCCGAGCTTTATGGTGATTCCGCCGGACAAGACGCCGCTTTGGGCGGACGTACCCTTGCGGGCGCTCCTACCGAAGGGGCTGGAAGGGGTGCTTGTTACCGGCTTGGGGGTGAGTGCCCACCGGGATGCCATTCCCGTCATCCGGATGCAGCCGGATGTTCAGAACCAGGGCTATGCGGCCGGGTATATGGCGGCAATGGCCGCTCGTACGGGCAAGGCGCTTCGGGAACTCGACATCCGGGAAGTGCAGCAGCATCTGGTTGAGACCGGTTGCCTGCCGGAACGGGTTTTGACGGATAGTGACAGTTTTCCGGTCGCGGATTCCGTACTGAAGGAACAGATCGAATCCGGTTGGGATGTGGCCCGCGGGGTTGCACTGATCCTGCACGAGCAGGCCCGCAGTCATGCCTATCTTCGCGAAGCCTATCTTTCGCTCGGAGGACGCCGGGACCGTAAGAGCCTTCGCTATGCCGAACTGTTGGGGCTGATGGGAGATGTTGTCGCCCAGAAAGAGCTGATCGAAGCCATCGATGGCCGCAATTGGGACAAGGGCTGGAACTACACCGGTATGGGGCAGTTTGGCATGAGCATGTCCGAGCTGGATAGTTTGATCGTGGCCTTGGGAACCTGCGCGGATCTCGCTGCCTGGGATTGTCTGCTGCGGAAGATGACCGAGTTGTCTGCCGATTCCGAGTTTTCACATTTTCGTGCGGTCGGTATGGCGTCGGAAGCCTTGTATGCCAAGGCGTCCAAGGATGAAGTGCCGGAGCGCTTGCTGGCCCTGTCCCGTTTGCCCGGTCTGACCGGACACGCCCGCACCCGCTTGATCGATGCGAAGTCGAGCGTGAATGCGAACCTGACTGAAACCGAGGCCCGTAATAACGCCCTGCGTGAGTTGCATGTCGCGCGTGCGCTTTACTGTTGTGGTGACCCGGAAGGTGTAGGGAGTGCGATACTTAAGGCCTACAGCCGTGACCTGCGGGGGCATTTTGCCAAGCATGCGGCTGCGCTCCTTGCCTCTGAAACGGTATCGGCCCTGGCTGAGGCCCGTTAGAACCGGCTACGTTTAACAGTTTGAACGTTTTTTGTGGTGCAAAAGTCTGCGCCGGGATTGTGTTTGTATGCCTAAATCAGATACACCTGCGCTTATGAAGAAAATCCCCGTTACCGAGTCATACTTACAAGGGCATGTCAGCTGCGAGGCGGCTGACGCCGGTTTGCGGCCTTGGCGTTTGCCCGTCGGGGATCTGCCCCTGTATGCCACGCACGGTGAACTGGTGGATAAGGCCGGCCGCACCGCCGGGGTACGCCTGCGCTTTAAGACGACAAGTCCGGAGCTCGAACTTGAGGTGAAGGTGATCTCGGTGCATGAGGCTGCGCCTGTTTTTGATCTTGTCTCTGATGGGCAGTTGCTTGCCACGGTGCCGGTGGATCTGGATGCGGGCGTGGTTCGCTTTACCGGGCTGGAACCGTCTCAGGTCTACGAGATCTGGTTGCCGGTTTTTTCGGAACTCTATCTTCAGTCCTTTGTGGTGCCGGAGGGGGCGAGCGTGGAGCCGGTCGCCGACGAGCGACTGCGCTGGGTGACCTACGGCAGTTCGATCTCTCACTGTGCGGCGGCAACCAGCCCCGCTTTGTCCTGGCCGGCCGTTGCGGCCCGCGCGCATGACCTCCAGTTGACGAATTTGGGCTATGGTGGGAATTGTCATCTTGAGCCCATGCTGGGACGCCTGATTCGCGACCTTCCGGCAGATATCATTACGCTCAAGCTGGGCATTAATGTCTATGGTCGTGCTTCAATGAACGATCGTACTTTTGCCGCGGCGGCGATCGGCTTGGTTCAACTGGTCCGGGAGAAGCACCCCGAAACCCCGGTCGGACTGATTACGCCGATTTTTGCCTGCCACCGCGAAGGCACACCCAATGCTTCAGGTATGACGCTTGAGCAATATCGCGAGCAGCTGCGGCTTGCCTGTGCCGCGTTGAAAAAGCTGGGAGATGAAAAGCTCTTTTTCTTCGAGGGGCGTGAACTCCTGTGGGAAGACGAGGCGGATCTGCTTCCGGATGATCTGCATCCGAATGGTGAGGGCTACCGGCGCATGGGGCAGCGAGTCGCCGAAAAGATCATTCCGGTGCTTTTGCAGGCGCGCTAAGCTTTGGCCCTATCCGCGTGTCACGATGTCAGTAATGTCCGCGCAGTAGTCCAGCTCCTGGATCTTTCTAAGGATACCGCGTTTGCGGAAATTGACTTCCGAGCGCAGGGTGGGGTTGGTCACGGAAATGACCAAGGTCCCGTTCTTGATGCGGACCGGATGACAGCGGGCGGCCAGACTGGGACCAAAAATTGCTTCCCAGTTTTCCACCAGGCTCCGCTCCGGGCTGGGCTTTTCCAGCTTGTACTGCTCTTCCAGCACTACGATCAGGTTTTCCAGGGCGACCGGTACGCGGCGGGACGATGTACTCTCGCCGTCCCGGGGCAGGCCTCGGAAATCGGCAATCATATCGTCGATTTGTTTGGAAAATTTCACCGTGGAAAAGATTTAGGGGGAGAGCTGCTAAAAAAAGTGAACCGGAACCGGATTGGCATGCTTAGTGTTATATAGTACTCAGTTCTTTAGTATTTCTCCCGTGTATGGGAGTTGGGGTAATAAGACAAAGCAGAAAACAGTGTGGCGCGAGGTTTAGGGGTAGGCCTCGCGCCACTTTGCTCCAAAGCTTTGCGAATAAGTGAATCTTATAGGCACTATAAGTGAAGTAAGAAAAAATCACTTTTTCGAAAATAATGCTTGCGAGCCGCAGTTTTATTTTTCTTATTAGCAACATCAACAATTTCTCCCGCAAGGGAGTTTGGGGTAACAGAATAAAGTAGACAATGGTTGGCGCGTTCCTTAGGGGTAGGGAACGCGCCATTTTGTTTCTGGAGTCTGGTAATACCAGACAAATTGAAGTTCCTAGTGCAGCTGCGCTGGGATTTTTTGTTTTTGGAGCCGCGTTTCAGAGCGCTCAGGGCGCGAGCGAGCTCAGCGCGGACTCTCATTTGTGCCGCGTCCGGCGTGAGTCGGATGATGGGCTAATGCCGCTTCTCCAACTTATACCATTTCGAAAAAAAATATGGTAGAATAGGTCGCCCGATGGTAGCGGCGGCTGTCCCTAGCCGCCATTGCGGTGTTGTATGCGGTGCTTTTTATACCACTTCTCGTAATTATTGAGTATATGGTGTAGCTGATTTGCTTCACCTCGCAAGGCGGCCGGTCAGGAATGTACCTAGGTGCTTGTCTGTCCGGCTAACGCCGCGGGAGAAGCATATGAGTGCCTCCAGCAGGGTCTCGACCCAACTGAAGGCGCCCGCCTTGCCAGCAATGAGCTCGCCCTCTGCTATATGCCCAAGAATTATGAGAAGAGGTAGCACAAAGGCCTGTGGCGTGTGGGGACACGCGCCGCTACCAATTTCAATCCTACTAAAACAAATCGAATCGGTATTACTGCACGCGCACGGGGATGCTGAGTTCGCCGTTGTTGCGCTGGCTGCGAATGTAAAGCTCTCCTTTGCCGGGGGTGCCGCCTTCGACCGTGACATTGACGGTGCGCTGTCCTTCGGGGATGAGCACTTCGGGCATAATGACGCTTTGTGGAATATTTGTGGTCACATCGAGGTAGAGGCCTCCGTAGGGAGCGGCATCTTCCAGCGCAAAAACGATCACTTGCTTCTCGCCCGGTTTGAGTTCGAGGCTTTCCGGGATGACTCGAATGGGGAGGCCTTTGTCGACGCGCAACATGCCGGCCGGATCGACGCGGTCGCCACTGTGAATTTCCACATAATAGCTGCCGGGTTGGAGTGCCGGAACCTTAAAGCGCAGGCTGTTGCTGGAAATAAACCGGGTGCTGGCCTCGGTGCCGCCGATGTAGACGATGTCGCCGCTTTTAAATCCGCGGCCGAGTACGGCCAGTTCCGTGCCGACCGGGGCCCGGTCCGCGTCGAGGCTGATGGAGTAGCGGTCGATCAGGTTTAATTCATGTTCCTGGGAAATGAGCTCCCTGAGCTCTCCAGGTTCGCCGTTGAGTGTCTTGAGGCGGTAGTTGACGATGTAGTAAAAGCGGGCGTTCGTGCGCGTGTCGGGGATATCGTAATCGTAGTCAAAAAAGGCGCCGCCCAGCTCGCTGCGGCTCATCATGTGTTTTTCGTCGTCAATGACGACGTAGGCGACCAGGGTGCGTGGATCGATTGCCTTGTTGGCGATGTCCGCCTTGAGGGTGAGGGTGTAGAGCCCGGAGGGGTTCGACGGCACGGTTGCCGGCGTCATGTTGGCCATTCGGACGCTGCAGGCGGAGGTGAGCAGTAGGCTTGAAGTGAGGGCGAGAAGGAAAATGCGCTTGGCTTTCATGGATTCTCTCGGAAGGTAGGCGCCTCGGTATGGACCCGCAAGTAAAAGCGCGATTGAATGAGGTTCCGGCGTCGACCGCGCTCGGATTGTACTGCCATGTCCCGTTTTGTGCGTCCACCTGTGATTTTTGTGCCTTCTATCAGGAAAAGCCGCGCAGGGGCGACCTTGAACGCTATCTTGCCGCGATGGAAATGGAGTTTGCCGGTCTGCCTGAGGGGCGTGTCGTGGAAACGGTCTTTTGGGGCGGCGGTACGCCGGGCTTGTTGGCGGCGGCCGATTTGGAGCGTTTGGGACGATCCATGCTGGCGCGTCTGCCGCGGGCGCCGCAGGAGTGGACGATCGAGATGGCGCCTTCGACGGTCAAGGCGGACAAGCTTCGGGTGCTGCGCGATCTCGGGGTGACCCGTATTTCCATGGGGGTGCAGAGCTTTGATGCGGACCTGCTTGCGTCGCTGGGGAGGTTGCACCGCCCGAATCAGATCTATAAGGCTTGGGATCTGGTGCAGGCTGCCGGGTTTGAGCGGACGAATCTGGACCTGATGTTTGCCATACCAAACCAGACGCTGGACCAATGGGAAGCGGCGATCCGGGAGGCGGCACGTCTCGGTCCCGATCACCTGTCCACCTACTGTCTGACCTTTGAGGAGGATACCGCGCTCTATGTGAAGCTTTCCGAGGGGAAGGTGTGCATTGATGAGGATCGTGAATTGATGTTCTACCGGAAAGGCTGGGAGTGGCTGGAAGCGTTGGGCTACGCTCAGTATGAGATCTCGAATTTCGCGAAGCCCGGCTCAGAATGTATTCATAATATAAATACTTGGCGCATGCAGGAGTGGATCGGTTGCGGACCGTCCGCTGCGAGTCAGTTCTCGGGGGAACGCTACCAGCGACCTGCGAACCTGGATCTATGGGCGTCTTCGGTGGAGGCCGGTCGGCCTGCGCGCGAGGAGGTGGTCGCGCTGGATGACTCGATACTCTATGCCGATGCGATCGTCTTTGGCTTGCGCATGAACGCCGGTGTGGATTTGGC
This sequence comes from Coraliomargarita parva, assembly GCF_027257905.1. Lineage (NCBI taxonomy): Bacteria > Pseudomonadati > Verrucomicrobiota > Opitutia > Puniceicoccales > Coraliomargaritaceae > Coraliomargarita > Coraliomargarita parva. The sequence continues at coordinate 34,052 of NZ_JAPZEI010000004.1, read as the reverse complement.
GGTATTGCAAGCGCGCTATCCGGCGGCAGAGGGGCGGGCTCTGGAGGCGCTCTGGTCGCGTCTTGAGTCGGAGGGCCTGTTGGTGTGTGAGGGGAGTCGCATTCGGCTGACCTTGGAGGGGCGCCTGTTGTGTGATGCCGTCGGGAGCGAGGTTCTTGGCTTGGTCGGGTGATTGTCGGGCGTGGGCCCGGGATGTGTCCGGGCTGTTTTTTTTATTTTTGAATAAACGCTGGCTTGTCTAATTTGATAACTGTGTCAAAGAACGTCAGCATCGCTCGGGTGTTCTTGTCCGGGCGATCTATCTACCGATCGTCTTACTATGCTGGCTACCAAAGTTTCTCATGCTACGGCGGACTCCTATCCTGTTATGGGGACGGATACCGCTTTTTTACTGACCTCCGCCGAGACGGGGGGTGCTTTTACGCTTTACCGGGTCACCGCGGTGCCCGGTTCGATTGTGCCGACGCATACGCACGCCCATGAAGATGAAACCTTCATGGTGCATGCCGGCCAACTACAGATCATCGTTCAGGGGGAAGTGATCATGGCTTCGCCGGGGGATGTTGTGTTCGGGCCGCGTGGGATTCCCCATAGTTGGGAATCGGTCGGTGAGGTGCCGGCGGTCTTTGATGTCATGACGACGCCCTCCGCGATGGAAACGATGTTTCGAGAGCTTTCCGTATTGGGGCCTGGAGACGGGATGGAGGCGGTCCTTGAGGTGTGTGCCCGGGCGGGTATTCATTTTGCGCCGATTGCTCAGTCGTAGCGGCGGCGCAGGTTTGTGGGGAGGATGCCGAGCTCTTCCCGGTACTTGGCCACGGTTCGGCGGGCGATCTTGATTTCCTTTTCCTTGAGCAGGTTGACGATGTTCTGGTCGCTGTGCGGTTTGGCCGGGTTCTCCTGTTCAATGATGTGCGAGATCATGTCCTTGATGGTCTTGTTGGAGACGGACTCGCCGTTTGCCGAGGTGAAGCCCGGGGTGAAGAAGTACTTGAAGGGGAAGACGCCGTGCGGGGTCCGGATGTACTTGTTTGCGATGGCCCGGCTGACGGTGGTTTCGTGCACGCCCACGTTCTGTGCGATCGTGTTCATGGTAAGTGGGCGCAGCTTGGAAACGCCCTCGTCGAAAAACTCGCTTTGGAATTGCAGGATCTCGCGTGTGATCCGCTCGATCGTTTGCTGGCGTTGTTCGATTGAGTTGATGAGGAATTTTCCGGATCGCATGCGTTCCAGCATGAAGTCCTTCTCCTGCTTGTTGAGCGTGCCCCGGGCGAGGAGTTCCTTGTAGGTGTTGCTGATGCGCAGGCGCGGGATGTAATCGTTGTTCAGCTCGATCCGCCATTCGTCGTACTCGTCCTTGTAGACCGTCACGTCCGGCTCGATTACGGTATTGGAATCGGGCGCGAAGCGCTTGCCAGGGGCGGGTTCGAGTGTGCCGATTTCGATGATGGCGTCCTGTACGTCATCTGTCGTGGTGCCCGTCTTCCGGCTGATGTCGGGAATCCGCCGGCGGACCAGCAGCTGGAAGTGGTCGCGCAGGATACGTGCGGCCAGCGAGGTGCCCCGGCCCTTGAGCTCGAGCTGGGTGACGAGGCAGTCCTGCAGGTCCTTCGTTCCGATGCCGGCCGGGTCGAAGGTTTTGAGCGTTTGGCTGGCCTTCTGCACGACCCCGTAGGGGATGCGGCTGGTGAGCGCGATGTTGGAGACCGTTTCGGTCAGGTAGCCGTGGTCGTCCAGGCTGCCGATGAGATAGAGTAGTGCGTCGCGTTCCTGGTCGGAACAGTCGGTCATTTCCGCCTGTTCGATCAGGTGTTGCTGGAGGGAGACGCTCTCGGTCAGCGAGTTCATGAAGTGCTCGCGGCGCTCCTCGTCCTCGCTGGTGTAGCTTTTGCCGCTGTTCTCCTGTGAAAACTGCTCGCGCATGTCTTCGGACATGCGTTCGAGCACGCTGTAGTCCTCGGCGTTGAAATCGAGTTCGGTGTCGGCGTCGCGTTCGTTCTCGTTGATCGATTCGCGTTGTTCCTCGATGCTGATCCCGTCGATCGGAAGTTCTTCCAATAAGGGATTGGCCTGGAGTTCCTCCAGAATCGAGGTCCGCAGTTCCATTGCGGGTGCTTGCAGTATCTTTAGTGAATTGCGCAGTTGTGGCGCCAGTACTAGGGACTGCGTTTGTTTTTGTACTTGTTGGAATCCTTGCGAGCTCATGGTCCTCAGGCGTTATGGTCGCTGTTAGTTTGTTTCCTCCTCACCTAGGCCTGGGGTGGTGCCTGAATTCCAGCGATCGGCGGCAAAGTCGCCGTCGTCGCTGTAAAGGTCGCGCATGTAGAGTGCCAGCTTTTCATTGGTCGGGCCGTAGCCGTCGTCATAGATGAATCGCTCCAGGGCGGTCAGCATGCTCTGTGCGCTTTGAAAGCGTTTGTCGCGGTTGCGGGTCAATCCGAGGTGCAGGATGTCGTTCAAGCGTGGGTCGATCTCGGGGCGCATCTCGAAGAAGTCGGGGATGCTCATCTCCAGTATGTTGCGCCGGGTCATTTCCTCGCTTTCGGCCTCGAAGATGTTTTCCCCTAGCAGAAGCTCGGTCAGCACGATGCTGCAGCTGAATAGGTCGGCCCGGGCGTCGGTTACTTCGCGGCGCGCTTGCTCGGGGGAGAGGTATTCGTCCTTCCCGGCGATGACTTCGCCTTCCTCGTTGTACATTAGGTCGAGCGCTTTCGCGATGCCGAAGTCGGTCAGTTTGACGTCGCCTTCCCAGGCAAGCATGATGTTGCGGGGGTTGACGTCGCGGTGTACGATGCTGAGCGACCGGCCTTCCGAGTCGCACTTCTGGTGCGCGTAAGCCAGTCCCCGGCAGATGCGTGAAATGATGAAGGTGGCCAGGTCGGCCGGAACCTCCTGGACGGTTTCATTGTGGCGCTTGATGAAATCCTCCAGATTGACGCCGTCCACGTACTCCATGCTCATGAAGTACTGGCCGCTGATCTCGCCCAGATGGTAGGTCTGTACGATGTTGGTGTGGATCAGGTCGGCTACGAGCCGTGCTTCGCCCACAAAGTTGTTGCGGAATTCCGCGATGCGCGAGTATTCCTCGCGGATCAGTTTGATCGCGATGCGTTTGGTGAATTGGCCGGCGCCGCGTTGGAGGGCCTCGTAAACCACACCCATCCCGCCTTCGGCAATGCAGCGGGTCAGCTCGATATGGAGCTCGTTGAAGATGTGTTTCATCTTGGCCATCGTCGCGTTTTATAGGTGCCTGTGAAAAAAATCGCAAGCCGTTTTCGAAAACTAGCACGAAATCTGCTGTAGCCCGCTTCGGGGCCAGCTTCGTGTCGTGTGCAGATTGACTTTTGGCCCCTCAAGCCTTTCTTCGGGGGCATGATTACATTGACCGAACGCGCGGCAGCGCAAATACAAAAGTTGCAGGCGGAAAAAGCGGCCGGGGATCAGCTCCTCCGTATCTTCGTGGAGGCTGGGGGATGTTCCGGCTTTGAGTACGGCATGTCCTTTGATGCCAAGAAGGAGGATGACCAGCAGTTTGAGAGTCAGGGGGTCGCCTTTCTGGTCGACGCCACGAGCTTCGAATACCTCGACGGCAGCGAGGTCGATTTTGACGATGGCTTGAGCGGCAAGGGCTTTGAGGTGCGCAATCCCAATGCGACCAATACCTGCGGTTGCGGCCGTTCCTTTAATTGAAGCTGGGCGAGCAGCGATTTGCGGAACTGATTCCGGGATTCGCGCTTGCATCTTTTGGTTAATTTTTCTAATTCGAGTTTAAACCAGTATAAGATTTAAGCCATGGCTAAACCACCGCCTCCATTCCACTTCCAGAAGCAATTCCCGGTCGGCCCGGACCAAACCGAATACCGTCTGCTGACGAATGAATTCGTCGAGCAGGTCGATTTCCAGGGCGAGAAGATCCTGAAGGTGGATCCGAAGGCGCTGACTTATCTGGCCCAGACGGCTATGAAGGAGGTCGCCTTCAAGTTGCGGACGGAGCACCTGGAGAAGGTGGCCGCCATTCTGGAGGATCCGGAAGCGACCGAAAACGACCGCACGATTGCGCTGACTATGCTGCGCAACGCCGAGGTCGCAGCCCATGAGGTCCTGCCGTTCTGTCAGGACACGGGCACGGCCATCATTCTCGGCAAGAAGGGACAGCGCGTCTGGACCGGCGGCGGCGACGAGGCAGCGCTTTCCGAGGGGGTCTACAACACCTACACCCAGGAGAACCTGCGCTATTCGCAGACCGTGGCACTTTCCATGTACGAGGAAAAGAATACCGGGTGCAATCTGCCGGCCCAGATCGACATCCTCGCGACCGACAGCGACAAGTATGAGTTCCTCTTCGTGGCGAAGGGTGGGGGCTCGGCCAACAAGACTTTCCTCTTCCAGGAAACCAAGGCACTCTTGAATCCCGCCAATCTGGAAAAGTTCTGTATCGAGAAGATGGGTACGCTGGGGACTTCCGCTTGCCCTCCGTACCACATCGCCATCGTCATCGGCGGCACCTCCGCCGAGACCACGATGAAGACGGTCAAGCTTGCCTCGACCAAGTACTACGACGAGCTTCCGACTGTGGGCAATGAGCACGGTCAGGCCTTCCGTGACAAGGGGCTCGAGGCCAAGTTGCTGGAATACACCCGAAAGATGGGCTACGGCGCCCAGTTCGGCGGCAAGTATTTTGCCCTTGATATCCGGGTGATCCGCCTGCCGCGCCACGGGGCTTCCTGCCCGGTCGGTATCGGTGTCTCCTGCTCGGCCGACCGTAATGCCAAGGCGCGCATCGACAAGGACGGCGTCTGGCTTGAAAAGCTCGAGCAAAACCCGGGCCGCTTTATCCCCGCCGAGGCTGAAATCGCCAAGCCGAAGGAGGCGGTGAAGATCGATCTTAACCGTCCCATGGCGGACATTCTGGCCGAGTTGACCAAATATCCGGTGGCGACGCCGCTTTCCCTGACCGGCACCATCGTGGTGGCCCGTGATATCGCCCATGCCAAGTTGCAGGAGCGTCTGGACCGCGGCGAAGGCATGCCGGAATACATGAAGAACCACCCGGTCTATTATGCCGGTCCGGCCAAGACCCCGGCAGGCAAGCCCTCCGGCTCCTTTGGGCCGACCACGGCGGGCCGCATGGATACCTACGTGGCGCCGTTCCAGGCTGCCGGCGGTTCCATGATCATGCTGGCCAAGGGTAACCGTTCCCAGCAGGTGACCGATGCCTGCAAGGAGCACGGCGGTTTCTATCTCGGCTCGATCGGGGGCCCGGCCGCGCTGTTGGCCGAGCACAACATCAAGAACGTGGAAGTGCTCGAATATCCGGAACTGGGTATGGAAGCCATTTGGAAGATCGAAGTGGAAGATTTCCCCGCCTACATCCTGGTCGATGACAAGGGCAACGACTTCTTCGCGGATGTCCGTGATGCCTGCGCCAAGTGCGCCCTTCAGGCCTACGAGACCGCCAAGGCGGAAATGGTTTCCTAATTAAAACCAGTCTAAATTACTTTCAACGCCACTGTAGCCGTCGGTTGCAGTGGCGTTTTTTTCGCTTCTAAGCGACTCAATATGCTTATTCCAATTCTAAGTAATTCTGGCATTTCGGACGTCATCCGTCTCGCGCCGCTGGTGTTGTAGGGTGTGCGGAGTTGGGCAGGGCAGGATGCCCTGCCTCCTTTGTGTTGTAAGAACGGAGGGGGTGCGTCTCGCGCCGCTCGTGTTGTAGGGTGTGCGGAGTTGGGCAGGGCAGGATGCCCTGCCTCCGTTGTGTTGTAAGGACGGAGGGGGTGCGTCTCGCGCCGCAGGTGTTGTAAGGGTGTGCGGAGTTGGGCAGGGCAGGATGCCCTGCCTCCGTTGTGTTGTAAGAACGGAGGGGGTGCGTCTCGCGCCGCTTGTGTTGTCAGGGTGTGCGGAGTTGGGCAGGGCAGGATGCCCTGCCTCCTTTGGGTTGTAAGAACGGAGGAGGGGGTGCGTCTCGCGCCGCTGGTGTTGTCAGGTGTGCGGAGTTGGGCAGGGCAGGATGCCCTGCCTCCGTTGTGTTGTAAGAACGGAGGGGGTGCGTCTCGCGCCGCTGGTGTTGTAAGGCTGTGCGGAGTTGGGCAGGGCAGGATGCCCTGCCTCCGTTGGGTTGTAAGGACGGAGGGGGTGCGTCTCGTGCCGCTGGTGTTGTAGGGTGTGCGGAGTTGGGCAGGGCAGGATGCCCTGCCTCCTTTGGGTTGTAAGAACGGAGGGGGTGCGTCTCGCGCCGCTGGTGTTGTAGGGTGTGCGGATTTGGGCAGGGCAGGATGCCCAGCCTCCTTTGGGTTGTAAGAACGGAGGCGGTGCGTCTCGCGCCGCTTGTGTTGTCAGGGTGTGCGGAGTTTGGCAGGGCAGGATGCCCAGCCTCCGTTGTGTTGTAAGAACGGAGGCGGTGCGTCTCGCGCCGCTGGTGTTGTCAGGCTGTGCGGAGTTGGGCAGGGCAGGATGTCCAGCCTCCGTTGTGTTGTAAGAACGGAGGCGGTGCGTCTCGCGCCGCTTGTGTTGTAAGGTGTGCGGAGTTTAAAAACGCCCCTTCCTTGCGGAAGAGGCGCTGTTTGATGAATGAACTGTCGATCCGAGGCTCGCCGCCTTACTTGCGCATCTCGAGGAGCTGGTCGGCGTTCTTAGTGGTGACAACGGTCCAGGGGATGTCATAGCGCTTGGACTGGCCGTCATTCCATTCGAGCTGTCCTTCGTATTGCTTCCAGATCTCGGATTGCGGCTTGTAGTCGGCTCCCAGTACGTGGCGCAGTGCGACGTCGAGCGAGCCTTGCATCTGGCCCTTGGCATCTTGGAGGATCGAGGTCATCTTGCCCTCCTTGACTGCGTGGATCGCGTCGGTCACACCGTCGATGCCGGCGATGGCATAGTCGGATACGCTCCCGCCGGTGCCTTCGACGGCTTCGATGGCACCCAGGGCCATTTCATCGTTCTGGCCGATGATGCCGTTGATGCGGCTGCGGTGTTTCATGATCCAGTTTTCCATCAGGGGGAGGGCTTCCGCGCGGGACCAGTTGGCTGTCTTGCGCTCGAGGATCTTGATGGCGCCTTCCGGGTATTCGGCGATCGCTTTCTCGATACCTTGACCGCGTTGGATTTCGCCGGAGCCGCCCTTCGGGCCTTCCAGGATCACGACGCTGCCCTTGCCGCCCATCGCTTCAATCACGGCCTTGCCTTCGAGGTAGCCGCCCTCGACGTCGTCCGAGACGACCTCGGCGGTCATCTTGTCGGTGTTGAGGCGTGCGTTTGTCACGATGACGGGGATGCCGGCATCGTTTGCCATGGTTACCACGTCGATGTTCGCGTTGAAGTCCATCGGGTTGATGATGATGGCGTCATGACCGGTGCGGATTGCGGTTTCGGCCTGGTTGTTTTGGACCAGGGGGTCATAGCGTCCGTCGTAAATGGTGAGTACCACGTCGCCACTCTTCACGCCGGGGAATTCGTGGGCCGCGCGTTCCATGAGTTGGACGAATTCAGCCTTCATGCCGTACATGAGCACTGCGACACGGACGGGGCCGTCTTTGGCGGATACCATGGAGGGGAGTAGGGTAAGCATCGCCAAGGCGGCGAGGCAGAGGGTTTTTATGGTTTTTTTCATAGCTGTATCCTTTGGGTGTTATGATTTTTTTAGGGGTTAAATTAACGGTTCTGCTTGCGGGAGGGGTCCAGCAGGACGGCAAACACGATGAGCGCGCCTTTGATGATTTGCTGGTAGTAGGACTGCACGCCGAGCAGGTCCAAGCCGTTGTTCATGACGCCGATGATCAGGACGCCGAAGAGGGTGCCCATGAGCGTGCCGATGCCCCCGAGCATTGAGGTCCCGCCGATGACGACGGCCGCGATGGCATCCAGTTCGTAGGAGGCGCCGGCATTGGTCTGGGCGGATCCGGTGCGCGCGGTCAGGATCAAGCCGGCGATTCCGGACAGCATGCCGCAGATCGTATAGACGATGACTTTGACGCGGGTGACATTGATGCCGGAGGTTCGGGCGGATTTTTCATTCCCGCCGACCGCGTAGACGTGGCGTCCAAAGATGGTCTTGTTCAATAGGATCCACGCGATGATGAAGATCGCGATGAAGATGATGACGGGGATCGGGATGGTGAGGATCCGTCCGTTCCCGATTTCGCGGAAGGTGGAGTTCAGCGACGAGACGGGATTGCCCCCGGTCGTCAATAGGGTGGCGCCCCGGGCGGCCGAGAGCATGCCCATGGTTACGATGAAGGCCTGTAACCTGAACTTTGCGATGATGAAGCCGTTGATGAATCCGCAGATCGCACCGATGCCGACCACGATCAGGACCGGGGTGAGGATCGGGTGCGCGCCTTCGCCGACGGCGAGGTTCGAGGCATTGGTCACGAACCTGGCCGCGACGATTCCCGCGAGCGCCAGCACGGATCCGACGGAAAGGTCGACCCCGGCGATCAGGATGACATAGGTCATGCCGATCGCGAGTATCCCGTTAATGGATACTTGGCGAAGAACGATGATGAAGTTCTCCTTGCTTAGGAAGTAGTTGGAGTACCAATCCCCGCTTTTCACCATGATCTCACCGATGATGGAGATAATGATACATAGGGCGAAGAAGGCGAAAATGATGCCGTATTTTCGCAGGTCTATATTTTTGAGGTGGCTGACTGGATTCATGGTCGAAGGGAATTGGATGATTTTTAGGGAAATTGGGGCTTAGGAGGCCATGTTCAGGAGTGCCTTCTGGCTGGCTTCTTCTTGTTTGAGCTCGCCGACGATGCGGCCTTTTTTGAAAACGAGAATACGGTCGCTCATGCCTATGATTTCGGGTAGCTCGGACGAGACCATGACGATGCATTTCCCGGACAGGGCTTGTTCGGACATGTAGCGGTAGATTTCCTTTTTCGCGCCGACATCAATCCCGCGTGTCGGCTCATCCAGCAGCAGGACTTCCGGATTGGTCAGCGACCAGTGGGCGAGGATGACCTTCTGTTGGTTGCCGCCGGAGAGGTTTTGCACGAGTTGGTCGGCGTTTGGCGTTTTGACGTTGAATGCCTTGACCTTTGCGTCGATGTCGGTGCGCTCGCGCTTGCCGTTGATGAAGCCCAGTTTCGAGTAGTCGCTTAAGGACGAAATGGATACGTTGTCCGCAACCGATCCACAGAGGACCAGGCCGGTTTCTTTCCGGTCTTCCGTGACGTAGGCCAGGCCGGTGGCGATTGATTTCTTGCTGGTGTGCTTGTGTAGCTTTGTTTCGCCGATCTGGATCGTTCCGTCCGTGATGGGGGCGATTCCGAAAATGGCGTCCAGCAGCTTGGAGCGGCCGGCCCCGACCAGTCCGTAGAGTCCCACGATCTCGCCTTTGTTGACTTGGAACGAGACCTCCTTGAAGTCCGGTTCCGCGGTCAGGTTTTCGATCTTCAGGTAGGCTTCGTCGGTCGGCTTGTTGAACTTGGCGAATTCCTCGTCCAGCTCGCCGCCGATGATCTCTTCGATCAGCTTTTCGCGGCTGATGTCGCTGATATCGCCGTCGCAGATGTGTGCGCCGTCGCGAAAGACCGTGTAGCGGTTGCAGATTTCGAAAATTTCCGACATCCGGTGTGAGACATAGACCACGCCTTTGCCTTTCTCGGAAAGCCTGCGGATTGCCTTGAACAGCTTCATGCTGTCCTTCTCGCCGATGGTCGAGGTGGGCTCGTCGAAGAAGACGATATCCGCGTTCGAGTGGGAGAGCGCCTTGGCGATCTCCACCAGTTGCTGTTCGGCCACGCTGAGGGTTCGGGTCAGCCGGGTGACGTCGATGTCGAATTCCAGTTCGTCCAGAAGCTCGCGGGCCTGCTGGTTGAGCTTTTTGAAGTCCACGAAACCGCCGACTCGGCGGGGTTCCTGTCCCAGGAAAATATTTTCCGCAACACTCAGGTCCGGGATCATGCTCAGTTCCTGCTGCACCATGGTCACGCCGGCTTTCAGGGCCAGTTTTGGATTGGCGAACAGGGCCTTTTCGCCGCGTATCTCGATTTCGCCGGCGTCGGGCTTGAGGTAGCCCATGACGATGCTCAGGAAGGTGCTCTTCCCGGCACCGTTGCCACCGCAGAGCGCATGGATTTCTCCGGGCATCAGGGTGAAATCGATATGATTGAGGGCTTTGACTTTACCGAACGATTTCCGGAGTCCTCGGACGCTCAGTAGTGGAGTATTGGATGGCATAGTGTGAACGGGGGATGGATGTTCAGAATGTAAAGTAAGTAGGCTGAGGCACTTTCTGCGCTGCTCAGGGCAGTCTGCGGCGCTGGGGGTGCCGGACGGACTGACTTAAATGGGGCTGGAGGGGAGTGGCCCGGTTCTGGGGGCGTTCTTGCGTGGGGAGTTGATTCCGTTTCCGGACTGACTTTCGAGTAGGTAGGTGGAGGGGGTCGTCTTGCGGGTCTGCTTTCGGGGGAAGTGCAGCATGTTATAATAGATGCTCAAAAAGCTGCGGCGGTCAATTTTATTATAAAAATTTGCGCAAAAGTTTTTCGCTGCGTTGGGGCGGGTGTGTCTTCGCGGGTGAGTTGGCTCATCGCTCCTTGATGGAGTAGTCGAGGTAGATCTTCCTTTTGATGGAGGACGGCTTTTCGATCCGGTCGACGACCATGTCGATCGCCTCGCTGGCGATTTCGCCGGTCGGCTGGATGATGCTGGTGATCGGAATGTTCAGGAAGTCGAACCACTTGTTGTCGTCATAAGTGACGACTTGGATGTCCCGGGGGACGGCTCGTTTCATGTTCTGGAACGCGCTGACCGCCTCGAAGCAGATGGAGGAGGTGCCGCAAATAATTCCGTCGATCTGCTTGTGCTTTTTCAGGAAGCTGAGCAGCTCGTTCGGGTTCAGGCCCTTTTTGCTGCCGTCTTGAAAGTACTCGATTTCCTGTACGATTTCCTTGTCGCCGAGGCCGGCCGACATGAGTGCGTAGCGGTAACCGCTGATGCGTTCGACCATGGTGTAGATCTTGTCGTGGTGGCCGAGGAAGCAGATGTTTTTACAGCCGTTGTCGATCAGCAGGCGGGTGGCCGCTTCGGCGCTCCGGGCGTTGTCGATGCCGACGAAATCGGCTGAAAGGTGCTCATTGTAGCGGTCTACAAGGACTGTCGGGATGTTTGTCTCGGTCAGCGATTCGTGTTTTTCGGTGGTGTCGACCGGTGCCATGATGATGCCGCTGACGCCCTTGCTGATCATGGTGTTGAGGTGGAATTGTTCCTTGTCCAGGCTCTCCTGGGAGTCGCAGAGTAGGAGGCTGTAGCCGCGCTCCATGGCGCGTGCCTCGAGGGCGGTGACGAGTTCCGTGTAGAAGTCTTCGCGGATGTCCGCGATGATCGCTCCGATCGTCCGGTCCGCGGTTTTGTTGATGTTCCGGATCAGGGTGTTCGGAACGTAGTTCAGTTCCTGCATCGCCTTGATGATCTTGCGCCGGGTCGTGCTCTCGACGTTGCGGGTTTTATTGATGACGTGGGATACAGTGGAGATGGAAAAGCCCGTATGCTTTGCCACATCCTTCATGGTGACGTTTTTCATGGATCGATTGGGTCTGGGGACCTCGCTGCGATTTCTGAGTGGACGCTCGCTGGATAGGTCGGGGTTTAGGGAAAAATCTGAAGTAGGTCTGCGCAAGTAAATTGCGCGATGGTTTAGCCTATAGGGACTTATTCCTGGCATGAAATCAATAGGAAAACGCCGAAATTCGTAAAAAGTTTGCGCAAAACTTTTGATTGGGTTTGACATGGCAGGGCTTGTGCAGGACACTGCTTGCATGAAAGCGGCTGCTTTTACCCGAGCCTATTCCGCCTTCTGAGTTCGTGTGCCGGATGGGCGCGCGATGTCCTTTCACCCCATAAAAAATCAAATCATGAAGGCACTAGTCCTTGAGAAGAAAAACGAGTTATCCCTGCGCGATATCGCGCTTGAACAAGATTTAGGTCCGGATGATGTCCGGATTGCTCCCAAGCGTGTCGGTATCTGCGGGAGCGACGTTCATTATTACGAACATGGTGCCATCGGCCAGTTTGTGGTCCGTGAGCCGATGGTCTTGGGGCATGAGGCCGCCGGTGTGATCACTGAAGTCGGGTCCAATGTAAAACATCTCCAGGCTGGAGACCGTGTCTGCATGGAGCCGGGGATCCCCCAGAAGTGGAGCAGCGAAGTGATGGCGGGCAACTACAACCTGGATCCGGAAGTTCAGTTCTGGGCCACGCCGCCGGTGCACGGCTGCACTTGTGAGAGTGTGGTGCACCCCTCATCATTGACTTTCAAGCTTCCGGACAACGTCAGTCTGGAGGAGGGCGCTCTGGTCGAACCGCTGGCCGTGGGTGTTTTCTCGGCCAAGCGGGCGCAAGTCGTCCCCGGGGATGTCGCGCTGGTTTTCGGTGCGGGCACCATTGGGATCGTCACGGCACTTTCCGCCCTGGCTGCCGGCTGCTCGCATGTGATCATCGCCGATATCAAGCAGGCCAAGCTGGATTTCATTCAAAACAAACTGGATGTGGCGATCACGACGGTGAATTCCATGAAGGAGGACCTGGCTGCTGTTGTCAGTGAGAAGACCGCCGGAAAGGGCGTGAATCTTGTCTTCGAAGCCAGTGGCAGCGAGAAGGTGATCGAGACAATGATGGCTTACCTGGCGCCGGCAGGCCGTGTGGTTCTGGTCGGTATGCCGCAAAAACCGGCAGCGATCGACATCGTCGCCGCACAGGTGAAGGGCGTCGATTTCTTCACGGTCTTCCGTTATGCCAATGTCTATGACCGCGTGATTAGCTACATCGCTTCCGGCCAGCTCAAGGTCGCACCGCTGGTGACGCACCGCTTCGATGGGGTCGACAGTATCAAAGCCTACGAATTTGCCGCCAGCTATCCGGAAGACGCGGTCAAGATCATGCTTAATTTGGAGAATTTCTAAGCTAAGGCGGGCGGTGGACCAGCCAGTCCGCACTCAATCTTTATAGTTAGTTAAAGTCAGGTTGTTAGTATAAAGGGCCGGGGTTGCAGGATTCCATGATGAATGCAACTCCGGTTTCTTTTATTCGGTATGCCGGCGCGTTCAGATGCCGAGTGTGAGATGGATTGCCTGCTCGCGTACCTCGAAATTCTTCAGCAGCAGCTTGGCCGTTGCGGTTTTGGCGTCTTTGGCTTCGAGTCGGTACACCGGACTGGAGTCGATAAATTCCCGGGCAGCCTTGGCGGCAAATGTGGTCACCTGATCCAGCCACTTCTCGGGAATTCCCTGGACCTCCAGTCGGTCAAATTCGGCATCATCCAGATAGAACGACTGTGTCCCGCCCTCATAACGCACTGCGGTTGTGAGCGTTGCTCCGCCGCCGAGGTGCTTTGCTTCCCCGTTGATTCGGATGTTCAGGGTGGCGTCCAGCCCGATTTGGATGCGGTCGCTCGTTTCGAGGAGCGTCACTTGGGGATTGGAATAGTGGATCTCGAAAACCAACAGGTACGCTTTTGACATGGGGAACTGCTCGGCCAAGGCCAAATCGATCGTCTCCTGGGGGATGACGACCTGGTAGCGCTTGCCCTTGAAGTAGAAGTAGCTGCCAATTAGTAATACGAAGGCGAGGATCGTTGCGAAGATTAGGGCTCGTTTCATGGAATAGAGGTTTTGCGCTAACGGCGTTGCCACTCTCGCAACAAACGCTGACTCTCTCCGTTGAATTTGGAGAACGGGACCTCTACAGTTTGCCCACTTTGGGTCTGCAGTCTGGCCTTACCATCGGCGACGCTGAGGACTTTGAATTGTGACGATCTGCCGTTGTGGCTGGTCAGGGTTATGAAACCGTCCAGATCTTTAAATGGGCTGACTCTGCCGAGGTAATAGTAGAGTTTTCCATCGTGGCGGATTAACGTAGCCTTTAGCCGCTGCGCCTTCCATCCGCTTCGGTTTCCAGTACCGATCTCATTTTCATCGACTCGTTGATATCCTTCCGGTGCATTGTACTTCTTATAGAAGCGCTCGGCGTCTTTTGTATCGACAAGTATATGTGCAGTGCCGGCCAGCTCGAGATCATCAAATGTGGCTGATGTGAATTCTGTGACACTGGCGCCTGGGTGCGGACCGACTAGGTTGATGTCTTCGATCCAGAGTTGCACGATTTTACCGAGGTATTCGTTCGCGTGCAGGGTATAGTAATCGGCTGTCTCATTGGGGACTTGGGCTGTGGCTATAGTGGAGACTGAGAGCAATAGAGGGATTAGTCTTTTCATTGTACTACCTTGGATTTCGTTAGGCTGGCTTTTTTATTAGCATGATCAGATCAGTATGGCTTTGATAGACTCAGCATGGCTGATATTGAAAGCCGACCCGCTGTTAATCTGTTCGATGGCGCGGATTGCTTTTTTTAGGTCGAATAAAAGACGGTTGAAGTCAGTTCTGTAGGAGACTTGGTCAAATTCATCGTAGGCATCATTCCACTGCTTGATGAGCTTGCGCTTTGCGCTTTCTGGGATTTCCCACTTCTTGGCCTTATACAAATCTTTCTTGGTTAAGACCGTAGTCAGCGGAGCTGTCACTGGAACTTCGTTGTCGTAGTAAATCGTCACTTCCGGTACATCCTTCTTAAGCAAGGCTTTTGCAGCATCAAAGTCGGCGAAGTGTGGTCCTAGCTCCATACTCACGGTTTGGCCGCCTGAAGCCTTTTGGTATGCGGAATTGATTTCCGGGTATGAAGTCAGGCTATTCAGGTCGATATGCTCCCACTTGACAGTAATCGTCGCTAGTTTGCGTGAACCTATCAGTGGCCCGTCTGGCATCGGGGATAATTCGAGCCCTTCAGGACTAGCTTCATAGACAGCGACAACCTTAACGGTCCTCCCATTTGTGGACTTTAGTAACACTGGGTCATATTCGCCAGCATTGAGGGCATAACTAAGTATTACGAAAATTAAGAAAGTTAATTTATTCATGGTCAGTCTATTCTTAGTAACGCAAAATAAAAACAGCAAGTGTGGATGAGTTTCGCTTGATTTGAGTGAACGGATGTTCGCTAAGCCATTGCGCGCAATGGCTCCAAACGCTTCTAGTGGCCGTCCCGGAGCCTATTGTGACCGCAAAATCGCCCGGATCGGTCAATGATACAGTGGTGAGTCAGCGTGGAGCGGCGTTGTTTTCAGCCTTGTTCGTATAGACAACGGCGCTCCTAATAATAACGTGGAAGAGCAATTTCAAACCTAAAGGAATTCGAGGGGGAGTTGCCTCAATTTCCGGGACAGTTATTGACTGTGTAAACAAGGAAATGGCCTTTGGGGCGCGCAGTGTTGGATTGCCGTAATCCGAATCAGTCAGGCTGTGCGTCAACTCAGTGAATTTTCAGTCTTGAGTCTTCCGCCGAATTGGGAATTCTCTGCCGTTTCGCCCGTTTCCGGCGCGTGTCGTTTGCCTCATAAGTGTGCGCGGGGTTTGCGCATAAGTTTGCAGTTTGAGGCTAAAAAACAGGTGTTTTTACACCGATTACTTCATGCCTTTTGCTCATAAGTGTGCGCGAAACGGCATTTTTGCGCATAAGTCTGCAGTGAGTTTTTTGCACATAAGTCTGCACTAATTGACAGTTTCTTGGGGAGATTCGAGGTATTTTTACCTGCTCAAATCGCTGCGTTTGGGCTTCCTTGACACAATCCTATAACTATTCTGACTCCCAGCATTGGAAGTGTCATTGTTTGTAAAATAAGTCGCTTTTTTCATGAAGATCCTAGTCATTCCAGATATCCACGAGGACTTTGGTTTCTTGAACCGCATCCTACGAGGTGAAGATCTTTCTGTATACGATCAGGTGGTCTTTCTGGGGGATTACTCCATTAGTCGAAAGTTTGTATTCCTATGTCTCTAGACTTGCCGAAGCGAATCGAGTTACGATGTGGGACCTGATGAGTCTCGTTGATGAGGCGTCAGGTGACCGCTTACGAAATGCAATGTCCGGGGGCTTGAATTGGGTTGGCGCGTTGAACTCATTTGATCAAAGAGCTCAAGTTATCATTGCTGTGCCGTCTCGCAGTTAATGAGCTCATAAGTTCAAAAAACAGGGTAACAGTTTTTGGGTTTCCGGATGGTGATGAGATGGTTCATGTGTAACCATGATTGAACGGCCGTGCGCCAAGCACGGGCGGAGTTATGACCGAACCGGTCAATGAGTTCAAGCGTTAGTTCTTTGATCTCTTCGATAGCTTCCTTTCGTTGTCTTCGGTTGAGTTTGAGTTTGTCCCGCCCGTTGAAGACGGCACAGGGGGTGCGCCCGTTGAGTATTCTCCGGGGGCGATGATTGACATCGTGCGCCGCCAGTGAGCAGCGCAGGTCCATGTAGTCTGCCTTGTCGGGCAGTTGCCTGTCCCAGTCACGCTGGGCGTTTTCAATGGCACCGTTGTATTGCGGGTAAGCTGCGGGGCTGTTTAGTGGTATGACCAGCCAATCGCCCAGGAGCTGATTGATCGCATCATGGTTGAGGTTGCTGCCGTTATCCCGCTTCAGGACCAGAGGCGCTCCATGCACCCGGAACAGGTCTTCCAGATGCCCGGCGATCTGCTCACCATGAGCCAGAGGGCCCGTGATGGGAGCGAGGGTGAAGCGTGAAGCGAGGTCGCGGATCGTATGGATCCACCCGCGGGCGGATGACAGCTTGGTATCATCAATGGCCCATGCCAGATTAGCACAGCTCCAGCAGATCCGGTGGCTGTGGGCCTGTTGACGGTGCAACCGCTCCCGGCGGGCGTTGCCGATCAGGGCATTCAGATTCCGGCGGGAGAGCTTCGCACCATGACGCCGGTGCAGTGCTCCACTGCCGAGGCTTCGCTTTTTACGGTGCTGCAATGAGTCGATCTCCAGGCTCAGTTCGGCCATGTCCACCGAACCGGTCTTCTTCGGTCCCGGCACCTCGATGACGGGATACCCGCGGCGCATACGACTGCGCCAGCGCTTCAGGCTGGAGTAGGCATAGCCACTGAGGCGGGAGATTTGAAGAAGACTGATCCGGTGGTGCTGCATGATATGCATGATCCCTGTGATCACATGGCCGATTATCCGTTTTTTTTAGAGCTTCGGCTGCTCGGTGGGTGGTCCGTGGACGAAGCGTCCATCTCCTGCATTGCCTGGCGGATCTCCAGACGCTGCTTCAGCAGGCTGTTCTCGATCTCCAGGCGGGTATTGGTCTGCTGCATCTGCGTGATCGCAGGGTCGGGCCTCGTCGATGGGCGTCCCCCGGTCCCGTCCTCCAGGGCTCCCATCATCGCTTCCAGCGCCTTCTTCTCCCACTGGTAATACGTCTTGCGGGAGACCCCCAGCTGCCTGGCCGCATCGGTTGCGCTCATCAGTCCACTGCGGACTTTGAAGATGGCTTCGGCTCGTTGCAGTTTCTTCGGGGGATTGGATCGGGACATGGGGATTTAGCTTTTGGGGTTGGAGGGCACTGGAGCTGGCTTCTTTGCCGGCTCCTTCCCATCCTGCAACTCGCTCAACCTGCGGACAAGCTTCGAGACCGGCTCGATCTTGACCTGCCTGTTGAGGATCTTCTCGATCCGGGGAGGCAGCGGTGCCCGCGCTTCCGGCCCCTGGCGCGGTTCCATCGCGGTCAGGATCGCCTCCATCGCTTTCTTCTGCCACAGGTCCAGCAGGGCTGCCGTAATCGTCAGCTCCCGGCACACATCCGCCGGTTTGCGCCGTTCCGTCCAGATCGACAGGACCGCGCGGGTCTTCTCTTCCGCGCTGAACGAGCGCTTCGTGCGTTTCTTCGGGGCGGGTTTCGTTGCTGTTGTCGTCGTCATTGTCATTTCCTTCCATCTTGTATGTGAGTTCCTGTTCGCTGCCGTCGGCCATGCCGTCGACGAGCATGCGCACCTTGCCTTTCTCCGCACGGATCACCACCGACTGGTCTCCCATGCGCCCAACCATGTAGAACGGATGCTGGGGGCGTCCCCGCAGGGCCGTCTCCAGGATGTTGTCCTCGATCCCGCTCTGCAGCGTCTGCTTGAGCTGGTGATTGATTTCGAAGAAGCGGTCCGCCGGACACAGCCCCCCGATGCCCTGGTGCGGGCGCTTGTGGTTGTAGTATTTGACCCACAACGCAATCCGCTCACGGGCCTGCTCAAAGTCCTCGAACTTCGCCCGGTCAAGGAACTCGTCGAGGATCGTCTTCCAGAAGCGCTCGATCTTTCCGAGGGTCATCGGGTGATGCGGCTGACTGCGAAGATGGTGGATGCGGTCCTTTTGCATCTCCTTCTGGAAGCGCGTCTGACCCCGCCAGTTCGCATACTGCCGACCGTTGTCCGTGAGCATTTCCTTCGGGGGATTGTAATCACCGGCAGCACGCCGATAGGTCTCCAGCACGTTTTCGGCGGTCTGGGCCCGGTAAAGCCCCAAGCCGACGATGTAGCGGGAGTAATCGTCGATATAGCCGATCAGATACACCGCTTTGCCTCCCATACGGAAGCTCATGATGTCACTCTGCCAGAGCTGGTTCGGGGTGCTGCGCTCGAAGAAGCGGGGCTTGCCCGGGTTCCGCTTGCGCCGCGGCTGGGTCGGGGGATCGTTCAGGTCCTCTTCCTTGAGCGTGCGGTGCACCGTGCTCGGCGCGGCTTTGATCAGGAAGAAGCGACGAAGCACGTCACTGATCCGGCGCACGCCATAGCTCGGGTTCTTCCGCTTCAACTCAGCGATCTTCGCTTTGGTCTCGGCGCTCTTCCCTTCAGGGGAGGCACGCCGGACGGCAGTTGAGAGGCGGCGTTCCCTCAAGCCTTCCTCGCCGTGGGTTTGATAACAGCGCAGCCAGCGATGGACGCTGTCTACCGTGCAGCCCATTTCCTTGTGGATCAGGCTGACGGGATAGCCTTCTTCCAGATGCAGCTTCACTGCCTTCAGGCGGAAGCTAAAAGGATAACTTCCGCGCCGCCCCCCATGGGGGGCTGTTCCCTTCCTAGCAGAGGAGCCCTGCAGGGCTCCTCTGCTATGCTTACTTGTTCTTGTTTTCATTGTAACACTTCAGGATGAATCTTATGGATTTTGATCATCCGGAGTGTTACCCCGTTTCCGATTTATGACGGGCTCATTATCTGGCGATTAGGACAGACAATGAAAGGGAAAAGATACAGCACCGAACAGAAGATCCGCATCCTGCGCGAAGCGGACAGCAGTGATAAAACGATCCAGGACGTTTGTCGTGAGCGTCAGATCAGCGAGCAGACCTTCCATCGCTGGAAGCGTGAGATGGGGATGCTGGAGGTTGATCAGGCCAAGCAGTTGAAGGAGTTACAGCGTGAGAACGCTCGGCTCAAACGGATGCTGGCTGATGAGATGCTGGGGAAGGAACTGCTGAAGGAGGCACTGGAAAAAAAGTTATGAGCCCCGGACACAAGCGACAGATTATTGAAGAGCTTGTCTCCGGGGGCCGGTGCACGGCATGTGCGGCCTGTCGTCACTTCGGACTACACCGCAGCACCTTTGCCTACAAGGCGAAGGAACCCGATGCCTGGCTGGCTCGTCTGAAGGCGGCCTTGCGCAGGATGTCGAACCAACATCCCGAGATGGGCTACCCGAAGATTACGAAGTTACTCAAGGACGAAGGCTGGAAGGTCGGCACACGCATGGTGCAGCGGCTACGCCGCGAACTCGGCTTGGCTGTTCCTTCGAAAAAGCCGAAGAAACGTCGTCAAGGCGTGTCCACGGGCCTGCCGACAAAGGCAACGCAACGGGGCCATGTCTGGACTTGGGACTTCGTGCACGATACGACGATGCGCGGCGGCAAACTGCGCATGTTCAATGTGATCGATGAGTATACCCGTGAGTGCCTGTGCATCCACGTGGACCGCCGGATCAATGCCCGCAAGGTGCGCCGCATCCTCTCTAAGCTGGTCGACCTCCACGGCGCTCCGGAGCATATCCGCAGCGACAACGGCTCGGAGTTCATCGAACGGGGCCTGCGTGAATGGTTCGCCGTCAATCAGATCAAAACGCTCTACATCGATCCGGGCAGCCCATGGCAGAACGGTTACATCGAAAGCTTCAATGCCCGCCTTCGGGAAGAATGCCTGAACCGGGAACAACTCTGGACCTTAACTGAGGCCAGGGTTGTGATCGAGGACTGGCGCTGGAAGTATAACAATATGCGTCCACACCGCTCACTCGGCTACATCACGCCCCTTCAGTTCGCTCAACAAGAGATTGAAGAAGAACCACCAACACAATGCTGGGCCTCCGGTCTGGCTACGCGTCGTCGTCGAGCATCGCATTCAAAAGACCCAGGCTCGCTTCATAGGTACGCATGTAACGGTCGTAGTCCTTCACGTAGCTGACGATCAGCTTGTCCACCGAGTACCGCTTCAGGTCGTTGCCCAGCTGCTCGATCGCAAGATAGTGAAGCTTGAACCGCTCGTCCGGTTGACCCGCACGGTCGTAGTCCTTCGCCTCGAACAACTTGTCCCCCTCGACCAAGAGCGTGATGCTGAACTTCGGGTCGAAGATCGCCTCGTAGTTCCCCGTCAAATACCGAAGGTACGGCACGATCTTCTCGGATTCCCCGTTTGCCAGATACCCCTGAAGCAGCCACGCCGCCGCCGCCGCACGCAGCTCCGGGTCCAGCACCGACACGCTGAACACCTCCTGGAAAATCGGGATCCCCTCCCCCGCTCGGTCCGTGCGGATGTACAAACGGCACAGCTTGTCACGCGCCTCAGTGCGAAGCGCCGCGTTCATACTACGACGGCACAGCTCCGTGTACTGGTGGTCTGCGCTGACGCGGCCGATGACTGAGTGGCAAACCTCATCCGGAAGCTCGTAGCCAATGTCACGTCCGCCCGCGCGTCAGGCGATCTGGCTCAGTCGCTCGGTGTTGAGCATCAAGCCATCCATATCGAAAATTACAGCCTTTATTTCTTTCATAGTTTCGGAGTGGAGGATTGCCGGACGACCAAAGTGCCGTGGAGGGCAATGTGGTGGGGTGGTCGCTCCGGGTGTTTGATTCGGTTGACCATTGTTTCGACAGCGAGGCGGCCCATGACTTGGCAGGGTTGTCGATAGCTGGTCAGAGGCACGCTGAGGAGGGAGGCGTATTTCACATCATCGAAGCCACAGACTTTTATTTGTTCCGGAATCTTCGCACCGAGGTCGAGGAGGGCGCGTAGGATGACGGCGGCAACTGCATCATTGGCGCAGACAATGCCATCCACTTTTGAATCGATGAGCTTTGCAGCTGCTTTGCCGGGATCTTCATGGTCGTATACGACAGAGAGGAGGCTGCGGGCGGAGAAGCCGTTTTGGATGAGTGCTTCGCGGCTGCCGATAATTCGGTGCCCCACGGTCATTGCTGGGTTTTCCGGTGAGACGAAGGCGAGTTGCTTGCAGCCGTTTTCCAGAAGGTGATTTGCCATCGTGAAGCCTGCCTCGATGTTTCCGATGCAGATCATATCGAAGGGGGCTTGTTGGGGCCATGGATGGATATCGCGATCCAGTAGCACGACCTGAATCCCTTTTTCAGTAAAGCGTTCGACGATGCCGAGATTGAAGGCTTCTGAGTCTACGATATTTTCCAGGGGGGCGAAAAAGACGCCGTTGACTTTCTTTTTGATAAATTGCTCGGCCTGGGAGAGCGCCATGGCTTTACGATCCTGTGGCCGATTCAATTCATACGGCTGTGCAATCTGTAGCTCAAATGAGGGGGCGGTGTCGATTATGCTGTCAACGATGGGTCTGAAAATTTCAACATCGGCGATTTCGGGGACGAGCAAGCCTGCCGACAATCCGGATAGGTCGGGTGTCAGCACCTGTGTGCCGAATCCAGCCCGGCGATGAACCAGTTTGGCGTCGCAAAGCATCTTGATTGCCTTGGCCACGGTAGGACGGGAGGCGCTGTATTGCTCGCAAATCGTCTTCTCGCTGGGGAGTAGGTCGCCGGGGGCATAACTTTGATTTCGAATCGAAGTGTGAAGGTCTTCGTAGATTTGCAGATACAATGGTTTCGAGGTGCTCATGATTTAAATGTAATAGAAATGTAACTATAAAAGATGTCAAATGTAATTTACGTAGTTTACATATTAATTCTTTTATGAATTCTTAGATGCAGTCAGCACCCCCTCAGAATTTCCGATTCGCTGACGATTATTGTTACTATGAACCCCGCATTTAAAGTCGTCGGTATTGGTGAATTCCTGTTGGAGATGTTTTCAAGACGTCAACGCCGCGGTGGTGCACCTCTCGTCTTTACTTCCATTCCACCGATCAGCCGCGCGCATAATATTAGACCCGTTAGTTGCTGATTGAGGACAAGTGAATTCACTAATGAACGTTTTGTTCAGCTCAAAATAATACACCCAAAAAACGAACCCCTAAAACTATGAAAAAGAAACTAATTGGATTCCTCCTTTGCATCTCCGCGCTTTCCATTGTCGGTTGCGGTGGAAGTAAGGACGGATCGGATGAGACAAATGCCAAGGTTAAGGTTGGCATGACTGTGCAAACCCTAAGCAACCCGACTTGGGCCGGATACTGCCAGGCGATCGAGAAAAAAATCAAAGCCGAAGGCGGCGGCATGAATTACGTGGCCTGCGATAGCAATGCCGGCAAACAGATCACACAAATCGAGAACTTCATCTCCAGCGGTATGGATGTTATTATCGTCCACCCGGCGGATCCTGAAGGTGTCGAGTTTGCTCTAAAACAAGCCCGTCAGGCCGGGATCAAGGTCCTTGCCTGGGATGACAACTTGAAGAATGCCGACCTCGCCTGGTTGATCAATAATCACGATTTAGGTTACACGATCGGCACGCATGCAGCCAAGTGGATCAACGAAAAGCTTGAGGGTAAAGCCGAGGTGGCCATTCTTAACTACCCGCAACTACCTATTTTACTCGAACGTGGTAATGGTATTCGTGATGCAATCGTCGAACTGGCTCCAAATGCCAAAATCGTGGCTGAAAGTAGCGCGATCGATACCAAAGAAGGGATCGCTAAGATGGAAACGATCTTCCAATCCAACCCGAATGTGAAAGTCGTTTGCTCGATCGGTGGCGGCGGTTCGGTCGGTGCCAACGAAGCGGCCAAGGCTGCTGCTAAAATCACCGACGACTTCGGTATCTTCGCCGCGGATGCGACCCAGCCTGAGTTGGCTGCCATCAAGAACAATGAAGGTGTTCGCATGTCTGTCACGATTACCGGGACCAATCAGGATATCGCCGACGAGATCTGGAAGATGGTGTCCTTGCTGCACTCCGGAGAGCCGATTGAGACAAAGGAAATTTACCGCGAGTTCATTCCCGTCACGAAAGACAACGTGGATGAATACTTAGGTAAGTAAGTTTTCTACCCTATCCTGAAATCCGGCTTGGCGTATGGGCCGAGTCGCTCTGCGCCAAGCTGGATCTCAATACTTTATACTAACCCCAGCCCCAAGAAGAATGAATATTCTAGAGCTACGGAATATCACGAAGAAATACCCCGGTGTGATCGCACTGAACGACGTCAGTATCGAGTTTGTCAAAGGGGAAGCGCATGCCCTGGTCGGTGAAAACGGTGCAGGTAAGTCGACCTTGATTAAAAGCTGCACGGGGGCGGTGAAGCCGAATTCCGGTAGTATCGTGATCGAAGGTGAAACATTTACCTCGCTCACTCCGCAGCTTTCCGAGTCACACGGAATCGGCGTGATCTATCAGGAATTCAATTTGGTCGGAGAGCTCTCCGTTGCGGAAAACATTTTCCTCGGCCGGGCCATTCGCAAAGGCCTGTTCATCGATAAGAAGGCCATGGTCCGCGAGGCGGCTGCGATCTTCGAGCAGTTTAATATTGATATCGATCCGCATACCTTGGTGAGTCATTTGACTGTGGGCTACCAGCAGCTTGTCGAGATCGCAAAGGCCTTGTCGCAGAAGGCCCGGATATTGATCATGGACGAACCTTCCGCTCCACTCACTTCGGCCGAAGCGGAACGTCTTTACCAAGTGGTGGAAAAACTGAAAGCCAAAGGGGTGACGATTATCTACATCTCGCACCGGATGGAGGAAATTTTCCGTCTCACCGATCGGATTACTGTTCTGAGGGATGGTCAGAAGATCGATACCGTCAAGACCCGCGAGACCAACATGGACGACCTTGTGAAACTCATGGTGGGGCGCGAATTGAAGGAGACCTATCCCCAGCGTAAGGCATGTATATCCGATGAGGTGCTGCTCGATGTGGAGAATCTTTCGGGTAACGGCGTCAGCGACATCAGCTTTCAAATTAAGAAGGGCGAAGTGCTCGGCTTTGCCGGCCTGATCGGTGCCGGTCGGACCGAAACAGCGGAGCTTCTTTTTGGCGCGGCGAAAAGGACCGGCGGCACCGTTCGTCTAAATGGTAAGGAGGTCCATCCGAAGACACCCAGGGATGCGATCGATAGTGGCATCGCACTCGTGCCTGAAGACCGGAAAGGCAAGGGTGCCTTGCTGGATATGACGATCCGAAGCAATACCAGTATGGCTGTGTTGGAGCGGATCTCCAAGTGCTTCACCATCGATAGAAAGGAAGAAAAGCGGCTCGCGAACGAGTATAAGGAATCGATCCGGATTAAAACCCCCTCGATTGAGCAGAAGATCAAGAACCTCAGTGGAGGAAATCAGCAAAAAGTGATCATCGCCCGCTGGCTCGCGTCCGAACCCGAACTTGTGATCTTCGACGAACCCACCCGTGGGATCGATGTCGGGGCCAAGTCCGAGATTTACACACTGGTGAACTCGCTCGTCGAAGAGGGGAAGTCCGTGCTGATGATCTCCTCTGAGATGGAGGAAGTTATGGGTATGTCCGACCGGATCGTTGTCCTGTGCGACGGCAAGATTTCGGGCAGCTTGGACCGCAAGGACTTTAATCAAGAAAGCATCATGAACTTGGCATCTCAAAAATAGGAGGACACGAAAATGGGACACTTTGAAAATTTAAAAGGCGCGGCCAAAGCCGTTGATTTCGCAAAACAGAACGGCATCTACATCGTGTTGTTCGCACTCGTTGGGTTCTTCTCATTTGCTTCGGAGAACTTTCTTGTCAGCAACAATCTCATGAACGTGGCACGTCAGGTCTCGATGCTTGGCATCGCGGCGGTTGGCTTCGCATTCGTCCTGCTGTTGGGGGGGATCGACCTCTCCGTGGGATCGAATATCACTCTGGTCAATGTGGTCTGCGGTTGGTTCATGGTGAATGCGGGGATGAATCCAATTTTGGCGATTGTTATAACCCTCGTCATGGCGACTTTGATCGGCTTCGCCAACGGCTGGATCATCGCCAATATTGAAATGCCCCCGCTCATTGTGACCCTCGCGATGATGATCATTATCGAGGGCGTGGCCTACCTCGTCAGCAAGGGTCTGCCTATCTATGGATTTTCCGAGTCTTTTGCTGTTATAGGGCAGGGCTACCTCGGACCGATACCGATACCTGTGGTCATCATGGTGGTGATTTTGGCAATCGGCGCCTTCATCCTGAATAAGACCTACTTCGGGCGCTATTTCTACGCCGTGGGCGGCAACGAGGAAGCCGCCAAGCTCTCCGGAATCAAGGTGAAGAACGTCAAGTATCTCGTATATTCGCTTTCCGGATTCTTCGCCGGCGTGGCGGGCATCGTGATTCTTTCTAGAACGAACTCAGCCACTGTAACCGCAGGCAAGGCCTTAGAGTTTGAAATCCTGACTGCCTGTGTGCTCGGTGGTGTCAGCGTGACCGGTGGTGTCGGGCGCATCTCCAATGTGGTGGCCGGGGTCTTGATCCTTGGTGTGCTCAGCAACGGCATGGTCTTGATGAATGTAACGGAGTTCACGCAAATGGTAATTAAGGGCTCTGTTCTCTTGATCGCTGTTGCCTTCGATTGCCTGCAGCATCGCAAGGCAAGTTAAACGATAACCAACAGGAGGGGATCCTTATGAATACGATCGCAATTTCCAGACTGGTTGGCAGCGAGGCCGGCGAAATCGCAAAACGCTTGGCTGAGTCTTTAGGCTACGATTTGGTCGATAAAGCGGTGCTGCAGGGGACACTGCAGCAATACGGACTGACACGCTTCGGCGAGCTTTATACTTCACCTCCCAATCTTTGGGATCTGGCCAATTCGAAGAATCTGGAAATCGTTTCGATGTTAAACGACACGATGCAGGCTCTGGCCCATCGCGGACGCACGGTTATTCTTGCACGAGGTGGCTATATGGCACTGAACCAATATAGCGACGTTCTCAAAGTTCGGCTTCATGCACCATTTCCTGTAAGAGTCGATCGTGTGATGGCACGCGAGGGGTTTGTGGAACGTTCTGAGGCAGAACAACGCGTTCTAGCAGATGACAAGGCTCGGATCAAATTCGTCGAACGCTTTTATGGTAAGAAATGGCATGACGAAAGCCACTTTGATTTGGTCCTCAATACGGACATTATCCCTCTGGAAACCATTCAAACATGGATGACTGAGGCCGTTCGCGTGCTTGAGTCCAAGAAACCACGTGCCGATAGCAAAGTGGCGCAACAGTGCAAGGTCGACCCGCTTTTACTGAGTGCAATCGACCAGGCTTTGGAACGGCGCATCTCATCATGGTGATGACTGCTTCGAGTTCAGAGGCAATTTAACCGTAATAGCAACGGATCCATGCCTGATTCAGGATATTACATTCATCAACCCCCAACTTATTCTCCAATGACGACTATATTAAACAATGCAAACCTCGGCAAGCTGGATTCTCGAATTCAAGTTCCGAGCTACGAAAGACAAGCAGTCAAGCAATCCATCATGCACGTGGGGGTGGGCGGTTTTCACCGGGCCCATCAGGCGGTCTATGCCGATGACTTACTAAGTCAGGGCGGTGACAAGTCTTGGGGCTATTGTGGAGTGGGCTTGCTCAAACATGATGCTCGTATGGATGAAGTCATGCGTGCGCAGGATTGTCTCTATACGCTGGTTGAACGGGGCCCGGAAGGTAACTCGGCACGAGTGATTGGTTCGATTGGTGAATTTCTTTATGCTCCGGATCACCGGGAAGCGGTGCTCGAGCAAATGGCATCACCGAAAACTCGTATCGTTTCGATGACAATTACCGAGGGTGGCTACTATTTCGCCTCGAACGGGGAGTTGGATGCGGAGCACCCCGACTTACTTCAAGACCTCAAGGATGCGCATGCGCCGTCGTGTTCGTTCGGATTCTTGCTTGAGGCTTTGGACCGGAGACGCCAACGCGGACTTGCTCCGTTCACCATCATGTCTTGCGATAATGTCCAGGGGAATGGCGATGTCGCCAAGAAAATGCTGACCGCCTACGCGGAGTTGAGAGACCCTTCGTTGAGAAACTGGATGGATACGAATTGCCTGTTCCCCAACAGCATGGTCGATCGCATCACCCCGGCCACGACCGATGAGCTTCGGACGCTGGTCCGCGAGGAATTTGGCATCGAAGACGGCTGGCCGGTGATGACCGAGCCCTTCAAGCAATGGGTTATCGAGGATCATTTTATCGATGGACGTCCGCGATGGGAAGACGTCGGTGCGCAGATGACCGAAGATGTGCTTCCTTATGAATTGATGAAACTCCGACTGCTCAACGGCACGCACCAGGCGCTCTGCTATATCGGTATGCTACTCGGTAAAGAGCTGGTTCATGAAACCATGGAAGATTCAGAAATCCGCACACTCTGTCGTCGAATGATGGATGAAGAGGCAACGCCGACCTTGTCGCCTGTTCCCGGCATCGACCTGACCGCATACAAGGACTCGGTGATCGAACGCTTCGCGAATCCGGCGATCCGTGATCAACTCTCCCGGATTGGTATCTACGGGTCCTCGGGCATTCCAAAGTTTGTGCTGCCAACTATCGCCGAGCAACTGAAACGGGGCGGCTCCATCAAGCTGCTCAGCTTTGTCATCGCATCCTGGTTCCGCTTCCTCAACGGCTTGGATGAATCGGGTAAGGAAATGCCGATGCTCGATCCCATGGCTGGGAAACTCCGGGAACGTGCCAAAGCGGCAGGAAGCGACGCGGGCCCGCTGCTGGCCATGCGGGAAGTGTTTAGCGAAGAGTTGGCCAATGCGCCGCTCTTTGTCGAAACGGTATCCGCCATACTAAAGAGCTTTTATGACAAGGGAGCCGCTGCGACCTTGAAGGACTGCATCAGTTGAACCGGCAAATCCATCCAATTAACATGAGTCAGAAAAATACTACACTTGAAGGTAAAATCGCCGCCGTTACCGGAGGCGCATCCGGGATCGGGCTTGCCAGCACGAAAGGGATGGTTGAGGCCGGTGCCCAAGTCGTTGTGATTGATCGCGACGAAGCGGCTCTGGCCTCACTGAACCAAGAGTTTGGGGATCGCATTATCCCTCTGAGCATCGATCTTCTCGATCCTGTCAGTTGCGCGTCGATGTTGCCGAGAATATTAGGGAAGGTGGATCACCTTGACATTTTTCACGCAAACGCGGGTCTCTATGTTGGTGGCGACTTGGTCGATGCCAGTTCGGAAGCGATTGATCGCATGCTGAACCTCAACGTGAACGTCGTGATGAAAAACGTGCATGACGTGTTGCCTCACATGATCGAACGCGGAACCGGAGACATCATTGTGACGAGTTCGTTGGCCGCTCACTATCCGACACCATGGGAGCCGGTTTACGCATCCTCCAAGTGGGCAATCAATTGCTTCGTGCAGGTGGTCCGCCGCCAGGTTTTCAAGCACGGCATTCGTGTCGGGTCGATCTCGCCCGGACCGGTTGTCACGAACCTCGTCTCCGGGTGGCCGGAAGACAAACTTAAAGAGGCGATCGCAACCGGAAGCCTGATCGAGCCCGAAGAAATTTCCGATGTTGTCATGTTCATGCTCTCCCGACCACGCAACGTCACTATCCGCGACGTTGTCTTGATGCCCACGAACTTCGATCTCTAGAGGGTCTGGCAGCCGTGCTTTAAGCACAAAATACATACCTCAGTAATACACTAAATTGAATCTCTAAAGGCACCCCTAGGCGGACATGCTCTGCTACCGCTCACGCTGGTGACTCGAACAGACTAAATATAAATAAGCAAAAAAGTTAACCTCAAACAAGAATACTACAATGAATACGATGAAAACACCCTTACTTGTCACATCCTTGTGCCTTGCGACGTCAAGTATCACTCTGGCAGATTATGTCGACTCCGGCCCCATTCTTGAACGTGATCGTTTGACCGGCGATTGGGGCGGTGCCCGCAGCAGCCTTGAAGAATCCGGCATCAAACCCTTCCTCTACTATGATGCCATTGTCGGCGCCAATGTCTCCGGTGGCATCCAAGACGACGAGGAATTCACCGGTCAGGTTTACGCCGGACTGGATTTCGATCTGGAGAAGCTCTTTGGTTGGGATCGCACGACCATGAAGCTTTCGATGGTCAATCGCCATGGAGACAGTGTATCCTCAAATGTTGGAGGAATTTACGATCCGATGACGATCTACGGCGGCCCCGACGGTCAAAAGACCATCCTGTATCAAATCGCGATTGATACCTATCTGACCGATAATCTCTCCTTGAAATTCGGACGCGACAGTCAGGACTCGGATTTCGCCAATGATGACCTGTATCGTTATTCGCTGAGCACCTCTATTAACGGTCCGATCCGTGCGATGATGTTGAATCAGCCTCAAATCGTATCCTTCCCACTTGGATTGTGGCATGCGCGGCTCAAGTATGAGCATAGCGAAGAGCACACATTCAAATTCGGTGTTTACCAGAATAGTCAGGATATCTGGGAAAACATCCCCGGGACGGACTTTGGTTGGGACGATGATGAAGGCCTGACCTTCATGGCTCAATACGACTGGACGCCAACCATCTATGATCGTCCGGCCCAACTGTATGTCGGCATTGCTCATGCGGAAGTGGATTATACTAAATTCAGTGGCGGCGATGCCAACAGCTCTTCGCGTATTTACGGCCACTTCGACTTTCAACCGGTCGAGGATCTCACTCTGTTCGTCTTTGGTGCTTACACGGATCAGGACGATCTTGCCATGTTGCCCCTTCAAGTGAGCGCCGGCGCCAACTACAGGGGCCTCATCCCCGGGCGTGACGATGACCGCACCGTGGCCTTCGTTACCTATGGTCAACTCAGCGATGAATACGGTGATTCTATCGGCCAAGACCTTGACTACGAAATGGTCTATGAAGTCGGTCACCGCATCCAACTGACACCTGCCTTCTACATCCAGCCTGCGATCCAATACATCCAAAATCCGGGCGGCACCGGTGATATCGACGACGCTGTCGTTCTGGGGGCCTGGATCGGCGCATCCTTCTAAAAACTCGATTTAGCGATTCCAGCGTAGCGCTAGCCATTCCATTCAGTCTCTCAACACGAAATCTACCCATGAACTCTAGAATCTATTCCGACGTCTCCGAACTCACGCAACTGAGCGAGGCGATTTCGATCGCCGGACGAAAGTCTGTGAGTCGGGTCCTCTCGGGAATCTGCGGGTTTGACGGGTTCATCGATACCTTCATCCGCATGGAGTCTCCGGGGAGTATGGCTGAATTTGGCCCAAAGGTTCTGGCCGCCGCTGGAATCGCTGCCTCCTATACCGTGCAGCACAAAGGCGATAAATTCGGGGGCAACGGACCCTTGCTGACGGCAGCGCTGAATGATCTCCATCAGGGTGCGATTGATCTTCAGTATATCGGCGCCTTGGGCGATCCGGAAGTTCTGCCGATTTACAAGGAAGCCTTGGGGGACAAAACGAAACAGCTCTATACGCTCGCCGAACCGGCCCATAGTGACTGTTTGGAGTTTACCGACGGTAAAGTGATGCTCTGCGATTTGCGCACTTGCAGTGACATCACTTGGGAGCGGCTGATGGACCGGGTTGGTCTGGCTGCGATCGACGACATGCTTCGATCCGCGGATTTTATCGCCGCAGTCAATTGGGGGAAATTACCGAATGTTGGCGGCATTTGGAAGCAGTTGGCCTTACGCCACCAATCGCTGGGGCTTTCAGCCAAGAAGCTCGTCTTCTTCATGGACTTGGCCGAGTTTGAGCAGCGACCGTTGGAAGACCGGCTGGAATTGATCGAGCTCGTCTCTGAAATCTCCGAACACTGCAGCACGATGCTTAGTCTTAACCTGAAGGAAGCTTGGCAACTAGCCGACAGTTTTGGCGGTCATTTTCATGGGCAGAAGAAACCCGAAGAAGTGGCTGATCTGGCGGGCTTTCTCCGAGTAAATATTCAAGCCGACCGGATTATAATTCACCCGAACGACGGGGCGGCTTGTGCCTCCTCTGAGGGTGTTGTCTTCGTGCCCGGGCCCTACTGCCGAGAACCTCTGATCTCGACCGGAGCTGGTGACAATTTCGGAGCGGGATGCATAGCTGGAGCGCTCATGGGCTTGGATGATGCCGGCATGCTGCTAGTCGGTAACTCTACGAGTGGCTATTTCGTTCGCTCGGGCAGGACACCCTCAATGCCGCATATTGCTCAATTCCTACAGGCTTGGCAATCAAACCGATTGCAGGAACGACTTTAGAGTCATCGCCATGCCTTCGGATTGGCAGGTCTACTGAGGGGGATTGGTATGCCGGAACATTGAGCGAAGGTATGTGGGGAAGCAGTTATCTCCATAACAGCAACGAAGGGCAGGGAACGAAGAGCATGCCTTTCACCCCCAACTTGCCTGAGGCCGGTGAATACGAGGTCTATATCTGGGCGTGGCGCATTTTAACCGCGCGGATAACGTGCCGGTAGATGTCGTCCACTCCTTCTGCCACTCCATTAGTCGAAAGTTTGTATTCCTATGTCTCAAGACTTGCCGAAGCGAATCGAGTTACGATGGGGGACCTGATGAGTCTCGTTGATGAGGCGTCAGGTGATCGCTTACGAAAAGCAATGTCTGGGGGCTTGAATTGGGTTGGCGCGTTGAACTCATTTGATCAAAGAGCTCAAATTATCATTGCGGTGCTGGAGGAACTGACAGGAAGGGACGATTTGGCCGGCTTGGTTTCGCCTTCCCATTGATCCTACAACGTCTTTAGCTCTGAAATTAGCTATTATTGTCGGCTGTTCGGGAATACACGCGGCATTTTTCATTATCTACGTCAATCAGGCAGCTGTTTACGAAGCTGATCAAGTTTATGCACGTCAGCTAATAACCAGCTGCGAGACTTTGTACTAGGTCTAGAATGGAAGTCCTGGTTGGCATCGGCAGGGGCTTTGTCCTTGGAGTTATAAAATCCAAGCTTGCTCTGTCTATCCTGTTTGGCTTTTCTCCAGCGCTTGTGTTTTTAGAGTCCCTAGAATCATCAGCTAGGACTTCGGTCTAGTCGATTTTTCGGAGGGCGAAATTCTGTAAGGGCCTGTAGCTCAGCGGTTAGAGCAGAGGACTCATAATCCTTTGGTCGCGGGTTCGAATCCCGCCGGGCCCACCAGAAGTTCAATGATTTGGCCCAGATCGAGGGTTCCGATTACTACAGCAGTTTGAAGAGCTGTCCCATTTTTCCTCATTCCAAGAATTATCGGCATTATAAGTTGGTGAATTTGAGTGCCGCATAAGTTGGCGATAATTATAGGCACCAAAAGTTGGTGGAGGCCGTTTGGCATCATAAGTTGACTTTTTCGCTCAACTTATGGGGTAATTACCAGCAGTGAAATGGGCCTGTAGCTCAGCGGTTAGAGCAGGGGACTCATAACGCAAGACATTGAAAATTAGTAATTTGCGTGAATCTCATGGAGTTCTCTAGTGTCACGTAATCAGGCACTTAGAAGATTTTCTTATCTTGGTCCTTCATCCTGAATGATCCCGAAAAATCCCAAATTTTGGAATTGGGTTACAAAAGGGGTTACAGGTTTAGCGCAAGGGGGAGGAAGTCCTGCGCGTAACTAAGTTTCAAGCTACCTTCTAGTTGGCTTTGTTTTAATGGGCTTCCCTAAGTTGAGAGCACTTTTCAATCCGTAGTGGATCTCATACTCTGAGTCAGTTCTAACTTTCGGAGATATGTTAGAATAACTTCGCTCGCGAAAACACCACCTTATATACTTCTGGCCGTCCTCAGCTTCTTCTTTAAATGAAATAATGTTTAGAGTGTAGAGAAATTGTAGGAAATCTTGCGCAGTCCTTAAGAAGAAAGGTGAGCGCTTCTTTGATTTCCTAACATATATTCGGATATTCTCATACGCCAAAATAAATTCTTCATAGTTGAATTTTGGTCTACCTCCTAGGTATTCAAAAAATCTCAAGAATAGTTCATACTCATCTGGTCTATAATAAAACAATATCTGATCTTTTACCTCACCCAGCAGATAAAGGGCATATTTTGATCTGAAGTCCGGGTGGTTGAAGTCTGCATCTTCAATGAAGTGTTTATTGTGTCGTCCTTTATCGATCGCATCCTCTTGCAAGAGAGACAGCATTGTAATGATATCACGAGGTCTGTGTAGTGAATACCTAAGAAATCCAATGAATGAGGTTAGGTTTTTCATCTCTGTATTCACATTCGATGCGTTGTATGGAAAGTAATAGTCCCACGCATCCCCATCATTCAGCTTTTCTCCCTGATCGTCACCAAGGATGCGATCCGCAGCTTCAAAAATTGTGGAGCTACGGTGTTCCGCGTAAGAAGTTCTCCAGTCAAGCAAGATTGAGTTGTCTCTCAATTTTGTATTCTGATTCTGAAGGCCGAGTGAATCAAAAATATCAGGCCGAACCAGAAGGACGATTCGCATCCTTCCCTTTGTGTCTCTGAATTGTGAGAAGATATCCTGATTTATCGACCATACCGCATTAGCTAAACCTTTTATGCAATCTAGATAATGCTTATGTCCTATGTCGGGAGGGCGAATGTCGATTCCGTCAATGAATACCAAGTGGTTCTTCTGAAGTTTTAGCTGCCCCAAAGCTGATTCGAACTTCATCTGGATGTATCTTAGATTTTGTTGGAAGCGCGTTTCTGAAAAAGAAATCTGCTCCTTCTCGGAACCCGAGATATGAAGTGGACCCGAACCTTGGACAGGTTGCAGTGATTGTTTAGATGTAGTCCAGTGGAGCTTCGGATGGAAGTCCAGACTGGAAGGTTGTTGGATGTTGTTATTGGTGGTGGGCAGCTGCCTTCGC